>CAYTRL010000054.1:0-19653 GCA_964439795.1 uncultured Thermodesulfobacteriota bacterium | reverse complement strand
CCCTGCCATCCATCCAGGCATGAGAACGAGAACCGCATCCACCGCCTTTATCGATTCATCATTTGTTGCAGGCCGATAACGCATGAAGTGGATGTAGTCGCAGTCGAAGTCGAACTCCGGCGGCACCTCACCATTGTTCCTTGGATAGGGGGAGTAGATCCGTTCCTCCTCAACGATGACCCCCTGAGGAGCGACCGGGGGGGCTCGAGTCTCTGAAGCAGGCCCCTGTGTACCACAGGCAGAAACCAAAAAGGCAATAAAGAGAAACACCCATGCGATTGCCCAATAGTTTTCATTGTTAAAGTTGTTTTTCATTTCCATCCCCTTTGTCTGTTTTATCGGGAATTATGGCTCCAACTTCATTCAGATGGTGGCCGATTGATGCAGGGCTAGAAAGTAGCAAGCCGTTTTTTTAGGCACACAAGAAATCTCTCCCCTCTCGGTCCGAATGTCAAGGAAATTTTTTTACCGCCGGATTGCCTCCCTGATCGCCGCCTCTTTACTTCAAACTTCTCTTTTTCCAAAGCAAATTCATACATAATTCCTAGCGATAGGAACGGTCCGCCTGACCTTGACACTCCGGGAGTCATCTGGTTATTTTGAACACGCTGCGCCGCCGGAGGATCGAAGCAGCGCCGGATCCGATCCGTTATGATGAATTTTCACCTTACCTGCCATCTCCCGGAGTGATGGCTACCACGAATCGGTCACCTGCACGGACCGGTTTCGGGCGGAGGCTTATGGGGAAGAACCGGGTCGTTGTCACCGGACTGGGCACCGTCAATGCCATTGCCCGGAGTGTGCCCGAGTTTTCTGAGGCCCTGCAGGCCGGCCGCTGCGGCATCGGTCCCGTTACCGTCTTTGACGCCGCCGAATACAGGACCCACAACGGCGGTGAGGTGCAACAGTTCGCTCCCCGTGAGATGATTCCGCGCTCCATTTCCCTCAAACGCATGTCCCGCTCGGACTGCATGGCCATGGCAGCGGCTATCGAGGCCTTGAAGGATGCCGGGCTTTTCCCCATGCCGGACGAGCTTCGGGCCGAAATGGGCGTCGTGATCGGAGGCGGGGCCGGCGGGATGCTCGAGTGCGAGGCCGTGTACCGGGACTACCTGCTGGGCAAAGGCCGGGGACTGGCCTGGTCCAGGTTCGCCTCCTTCTGTTGCGCTTCTTCGGCCGACCAGATCGCCTCCCGGCTGGAGCTCATGGGCCCCAAGACGACCTTCATGACCGCATGTTCCTCCGGGGCCACCGCCATCGGCTACGCCCGCGATCTGATCCAGGCAAAGACGACGCCGGTGGTCATCTGCGGCGGCACCGAACCGTTGTGCCGGATCACCTATGCAGCCTTTAACGCCTTGCAGGCCGTGGATCCGGAGTACTGCAAGCCGTTTGACAGGGACCGGCAGGGACTTTCCCTGGGGGAAGGCTCCGGGATCATGATTCTGGAGGACCTGTCTCATGCCCGGCAGCGGGGAGCCCGCATTTACGGCGAGGTCCTCGGCTACGGAATCAGCTGCGATGCCCACCACATGACCGTTCCGGACCCCGAAGGGGCCGGGGCCGCCCTGGCCATGAGGGGCGCCCTGGAAGATGCCGGTGTTTCCACGGAAGCGGTGGATTACATCAATGCCCACGGCACGGCCACACCGGCCAACGACACAGCGGAAACCAAGGGGATCAAGACCGTTTTCGGCCGGCGGGCATATCAAATACCGGTCAGCTCGACCAAGTCCATGGTCGGCCACACCCTGGGGGCCGCCGGCGCCATCGAAGGGGTGGTTGCGGTGCTGGCCATCCATGACCGCTTCATCCCGCCCACGATCCACCACCAGACACCCGACCCGGAATGTGACCTTGATTTCGTTTCGGAAGGTGCCCGGGCGTCTGACATCGATATCGTGCTTTCGAACTCCTTTGCGTTCGGGGGCAACAACACCGCGGTGGTTTTCGGAAAATACACCGGTTCGGGGAGGGGCCATGCCTAGGCGGGTCGTGGTGACCGGTGTGGGCCTCGTCACACCGCTGGGCGTGGGGAAAGATGTGTTTACGCGGCAGCTCTTCGACGGCGTTTCGGGCATTCGGCCCATCACCCTGTTCGACACCGCCCGCTTCGACGCCAAATTGGGAGCGGAGGTCAGCGGGTTCGAACCGAAGGATTTCATCCGTCCCTCAACCCTGCGGCGCATGGACCGGCTCTCGCGAATGAGCACGGCGGCTGCACGCATGGCCCTGGACGATGCCGGTCTGCAAATCGGACCGCACAACCGGGACCGGGTGGGGATCGTACTGGGAACCTGCTTCGGTGGCACCGATGTAGCCGCCCAGTTCGGAAAGGTGCTGTTCACCAGCGGCCCCAAGCGGGCCAACCCCATCCTCGTTCCAAACGTCGTGATGAACGCCCCGGCCGGGCATGCGGCCATCGAACTGGGCGTCCGGGGTGTCAACACCACCGTCAACCATCGCGAGGTGTCGGCGGAGACCGCCATGGCCCATGCCGCGGCCGAGATCGGGCACGGGCGCGCCGATGCGGTGCTCACGGGCGGTGGCGATATCCTTTCGGAATTCTGTTTCAACGTGTTGTCCCAATTCCGCACGCTTTCTTCCCGGAAGGATGGGACAGAAGGGGTTCGACCGTTCGATGTTTACCGTAACGGCATCATTGCGGGCGAAGGCGTCGGTATCGTCTGTATGGAATCCCTGGAAAGCGCCGAAACCCGGGGGGCCGTCCCGTACTGTGAAATCGCGGGCTGGGGTCTGAGCTCCGCGCCGGCCGCCCCCAACGACTGGCCCACGGATCCGACCGGCCCGGCCCTGGCAATGACCCGGGCCCTGGCCGCCGCACGTATCGATCCCGGTGAAATCGACTATGTATGCGCGGCCGCCAACGGCGGAAAGAGATCGGATCGCCTGGAGGCCGAGGCCCTGGAGAGGGTTTTCTCTGGCCCGGACTCCCGGCCCCGTATCAGCTCTGTCAAAGGCTCGCTGGGCGAAGGTTTTTCTTCCGGGGGAGTTCGAGCGGCAGCCATGGCCCTGTCCATCCAGCACCAAACCCTGGCCCCCACCCTGGGGCTCAGCAGGCCGCTGTCGCCGCTGCCCTTTGTCTTGAAAGCAGAAACCTCGGTTTCTGTCCGCTACGGCCTGGTCAACGGCGTCTCCTCCGGCGGCACCTTTGCTGCGATGATCATGAAAAAGATCGGATCAGAACGGGAACCCCGGCGATGAATATCGGAGAATGGAGTACCAAGCGGGCGCGCCTTTGGCCGGACCGTTCCTTCTTGAAGCAGGGCGACCTGTGCTGCACCAATCGAGAGTTCAACGCCCGGGTCAACCGGATTGCTCACGTTTTGATCGGGAAAGGGGTTCAGAAAGGTGACCGCGTGGCCACCGTGATGGTCAACGGAAGCGCCTTTCTGGAGATCTTCTTTGCCTGCGCCAAGACCGGCGCTATCCTTGTGCCTGTCAACCACCAGTTGGCGGTTCCCGAACTGGTGAGAATTGTTGCCGACTGCAGACCGCGCGTGTTGATCCATTCCCCGGAATTCGCGTCGGGCATCGAGCAGTTCCGCCGTTCCGGCGGACAGGTGGAATGCTGTCTCCAGCACGCGGGGGGCCCCCTTGCGGCGGCCTCGGGGTTCGATGATGAGGCCGACCCCCAAACCGTGAAAGAACCGGCTGTTCCTGGGGCGGTCACGCTCCACGACCCCCTGTTGATCCTGTTTACTTCCGGCACCACCGGTCGTTTCAAAGGCGTCGTGCTCTCCCATGAAAACTTCCTGTTCGGGGCGGTTCAGAACATCCTCGGCTATGGCATCGACGCGACCTGTAAATCCCTGGTGGTGGCCCCTTTGTTTCATATAGGCGCTCTGGTTGCTTCCGCGACCTCGGTGATCTACGCCGGGGGCACCCTGGCCATCCGGGACTTCGACAACCCTTCCGAGGTCATCCATCTCATCGTCCGGGAGAAGATCAACTACATGTTTGCCGTGCCGGTGATGTACAAGATGATGCGAAAGGCCCCGGCATGGGGGGGCGCCGATTTTTCCCATGTCCATTTCTTTATCGCCGGCGGCGCTCCCATGCCTGTTGCCCTGATACAACAATATCAGGAAGAAAAGAACGTCCACTTTGTCCAGGGCTACGGTATGACAGAAACCCTGCGTGTCACCTCCCTGGACCTGGAAGATGCCCGGCACAAGGCCGGCTCCATCGGCAAGGAGCTTTTTCACACCTGGCTTCGCATCGTGGACGATGCGGGCCGGGAAATGCCGCCCGGGGCCGACGGAGAGATTGTCGTCAAAGGTCCCACGGTGTTCACTCAATACTGGAACGATCCCGAGGCAACAGCGGCGGCGCTGCGCGACGGATGGTTTCATACCGGCGACCTGGGCAAACGGGACGCCGAGGGGTTTCTCTACATCGTGGGCCGAAAAAGCGATCTGATCATCTGTGCCGGCGAGAACATCCATGCCGCCGAAGTGGAGCGCGCCATCGAGGCCGTTCCCGAGGTGTCCGAAACGGCCGTCGTGGGCATGCCGGATGACATGCGGGGAGAGGTGGTGGCGGCCTTTGTGGTGCCGATAGAGGAAAGTGCGCTGACTGCGGAGGACCTGACAGCGGCCCTGAGAGGCCGGATCGCTCCTTACAAGGTTCCCAAAAAGGTCACGTTCCTGGAAAAACTGCCCAGAACCGGCAGCGGAAAGGTTCACAAGGACGAATTGAAACGACTGCTCGATCTTTAGGAGCGACTCCCCCACTCAGGGATCGCGGAACGGGTTTCGCCGGAAAACCCGGTTCACGGGGAGAACAGCGCCTCGGGATCTCCGGCCAGAACCCCGGACTCGATCAGTGTGAGGTCCAGGTCGTAGCCCGCCAGCCCGTGGCAGGAGAACAGGATCCGGTGGGCCAGGGGGGAGTCCGGCGTCCCCTCCATCTCCACTTGGCGCCGGAGGGTGCCGTCCGGGTCGTACTGCAGGACCCGCTGATGATTCTCACCGAGTCCTTCAAGATCCGTGACTGCGCCTGCCCCGTTTTGCCAACGGCAGACGAAACGTCCCCCAGGGTTCCTGCCTGTTTCAGCAGGTGCCCCCTTCGGGGCCAGGAACATGAGGCCCACGTCGTGCATCAGTCCTTCCGGGAAGCCCTTGCGGTCCAGGGGAGGGAGCGCCCGGTGCACGGCGGTCGTTCCGGCTTCCAGGGAAGCATCGAAGAGGACGATCCCCTCCACCGAAAGGATCACGGCCCGGATGCGCCGTGTGGCCGGGTCTACCACGGTCACGCCCATCACCGAACTTCGCTGGCCGAACGGTCCGGAGATGTGCAGGGCGTGCACCGAACGCCAGGGAGTTTCCGGAAAGAACCTCCGGCAGACACGTTCCGATTCGGCAAGGGGTTTTCCGGGGACCGGGGTGAGTTCGGGCAGGCGGGCGCAGCCGGAAAGGAAGCCTGCCAGGGCCCACAGGACCAGGAGGCTGCCAAGAAGGGACCCGTTCATCCTCGGGGAACGCATCAATGTTTTCTCTCCACAACCGGTTCAGGGGGCGTCCCTGAAGAGCCCTTCCGGGAACGAGACGTTGATCTCCGTGTTCCGGAAATCGATCAGGGTGGTGTTCCCCGGGCCTTCCACGATCTCCACGGATTGCAGGACCCCGGGCGTGGAGGACAGGGTGAGCAGCACCCGTTGGATGAACGAACCGATGGACGGATCCCGCGGGGAGAGGATCACCTTCAGGGGCGGTCCCTTTTGCAGCTCCGCCCGGAAGTGCCGGCTGGAATCGAAATCACCTGACACCCACCCGCTGATGTCCTGGAGTACGAAGTGCATTGCCTCCAGGCCGGCCCCGCTGTCTTTTTCCCAGGAGGTCCCCCTCCACGTATAGCGCGCCACATCTCCCCCGTCCATGAGGAGGACCGTTCGAAGGGGGGCGGTGTATTCCCAGCGGATGTCCGAGGGTGTCCGGTAGCAGAATGTTCCCTCCGAGACGAGGGGCTTCTGCAGGATCTTCATGGTCTTCTTCTGGGTGAAATCGGTCCGGATCGTTTTCACCGCGGAAAAGGCCTGCTGCATCTCCCGCCATTCCTCGGACGGAGGTTCCGCACGGGCCGGGGAGAGGAGGAACAGGACCCCCGCCAGGACCGTTCCTGTCAGCAATGAAAAACATCTGTTCATCGGTTCTCCGGTTTCGTTCTGCATCATGGGATCAGGTCTTCATTCTACATTTTTCGTCCGTCCGAGCGAGTTGTCCGGCGCAATACCCACGAGAAAAATGTAGAATGAAGACCTGACCCCGGTTACCCTCAACCCACCATCCTCTCCCAGAGGACGCCGGTATGCCCCAGCGAGTACAGCCTGCGGGTGATCCGGGACAGCCGTTCCGCGGCCCGGGGTGTGATCCAGTTGGCGCGCCCCCGGGCGGCGGCATCCACCTGCTTGTTGATCACGGCAAGAGAGATGTCCCGGGGGGTGTAGAACACCGGATCCAGGAGGGTCTCCTCCGGGCCGATGGACCCTTCTTCCAGGGCCATGGCGTGGACCCGGGTCCCGGGGTGCACCCGGATGCCGCAGAAGAAGAAGAACGCGCTCCGGGGAAGTTCCTCGATCCGTTCCAGCGTTTCCGCGACCGTACTCCCGGTTTCCCCCGGACCGCCCAGGAGAAAGTAGTGGGAAACGAACAGCCCCGCCTCCTGGGCCCGCTTGTGCGCGAGCTGAACGTCCCGTACATCGAACGGTTTCCGGTAGGTGCGGAGTATCGGTCCGCTCAGCGACTCGGTGCCGAACTCCACGTGCGTGCAGCCGTACCGGGCCAGGCGGTTGAAATAGTCCGGCGAGAAGGTTTTGGGCGAGAAGAATCCGCCCCACGGGACCGAGACACCCGCCTCGTGCATGCTTTCCGCAACGGCCAGGCTGTGTTCCTCATGGGCGTTGAAGACCGAGTCGGTCACGTAGAGAAACGAGGCCCCGGCCTCTTCCAGCGCGCGGGCCGTCCTGCCGGTTTCCCGTGGATCGAACAGCCGCATCCTTTCCCCTTCCAGCAGGGGGTAGGTGCAGTAGATGCAGCGGAACGGGCAACCCCGCTTGGTCTGCAGGTTCAGGATCCCGCCGTTGTTCACGTAGAAGGGGGTGTGCCCGTTACCGCCGGGGTCCTGTCGTGCGGGGTGCCCTGTGAGGGGGGCGGGAGTTTCCGGTTGGCGGCCCCGGATCACGACCCCGGGCAGGACCGGATCCCGGTCACCGCGCTCCAGGGCGGACAGCAGGTCCGCCAGGCGCTCTCCCTCTCCGATGATCCCGTAATCCGCCTGGAGCTCCTCCATCAGGAGGGCCGGGAACAGGGAAAAGCCGCTGCCGCCGAGGATGACGGTGATACCGTTGTCGACGAGGCGAACCGCGTCCACCAGCCGCCGGCAGCTCTCCAGAAAACTCTGCGCGGCCGTGGGGCTTGCGTTGTCCACGTTGCGCATGGAGATCCCCACCACATGGGGAGCAAAATCCCGGACCGCCGCCTCGAGATCCTCGACCCCGGCAAGAAGGTTGGCGTCCAGGATCCGCACGGGATGTGAGTCCGCCACCGCCCGTGCCACGTAGTCCAGGCCCAGGGGATATACCGGATGGGGTTCCAGAAACGTGTTGGCTGATAGTAGAAGGACGCGCATGATTCTATGAACCCTTTTGAACCGCCACCGTGGAGGGTTGCTTCCCGGTTGCCGGATCAGGCGCTGTCCCTGTTTTCCTCGATATAGCCGGCCAGGGTGCCCAGGGTGATGAACACCTTCTCGCCCAGTTCCCTGTTCTCGATGGAGACGCCGTACATCTCCTCGATCATCACCGCCAGTTCCAGGATATCGATGGAGTCCAGGTTCAGGCCGTTATCAAAGAAGGGTGTGTCCCGGGTGATTTCCGAGGGGTCCAGGTCGATGAGGTTCAGGGTCTCGATGATGTGGGTCTTCAGCTCTTCGATTAATTCCATGCTACGTCAGCCCTCGCTGGGGTTTATTGCAGCCGCGTTCGCTTGTGCGATCGTGGGGATTCTTCAAACGGTTGCCTGGTTGTTGTCTTTCCGCTGCAGGGCCCTCCGGCGGCGGATGGAGTCCTTGATCACATCCATGAACAGCTCGCTCATGCGCACGGTCTGGGACCGTTCGGCGTAGAACGAGCGCCACGCGTGTTCGTAAAGCGCCTGCAGGGTGTCCGGGCTCATGTGCCGGGGTTGAAACACCACGTTGGCGGCGTTGTACGCCTCCCAGTCCCGGTGCAGGATCCGGCCCTCGCTCTCCAGCTGACGGGTGATCCGCGCCTGCGGGAAGGGTGTGAGGATCGTGAACTCGGCCAGGTCCAGGTCGATCTCCAGCAGGAAGTCGATCATCCGCCGGATGAAGTCTTCCGTGTGATCGTCCAGGCCCAGGAGGATCGTCCCTTCCACCTTGATGCCGTGGTCGTGCATCATGGCCACCCGGTCCCGGATCTTGTCCGAGATGGTGTAGATAGCATGGTAGACGTACCAGCAGCCTGCCTCCCGGGCGGCCTTGAGCACCTCAGGCTTGCAGGAAATGGGATGGGAGATCCACTTCCTGCCGGCGGCCTCGAACCCGTACTCCCGCAGAGACCGGAACAGGTCCAGCTGGTACCGGACGCTCTGTTCCATGGAGTTGTCCACGAAGAAGACCAGGTCCCCGCAGGCGTCCAGGTCCCGCAGCACCTGGTCCCGGGGGCGGATGCGGTGCCGTCTGCCCCCCAGGAAGGAAACACAGCAGGGCAGGCAGTTGAAGCGGCATCCGCGGGAGGTCTGCGCCAGGTCGGGCAGTTCCCATCCCTTGTACGCGTACAACTCCTTCTTGCGCACCAGGTCGCGCCGGGGGTCGGGCAGCAGCGCGATATCCGGGAAGGACCCCTCCGGGCGGCGGTAGATCTTCCGGAGTTTCCGGTCCCGGAAGTCCTGGATCATCTGCTCGATCAACCCTTCCCCCTCCCCCACGCAGAGCGCGTCCACGTGCTCCGCCGCCTCCTCCGGGCAAAGGCTCGGGTGCAGTCCGCCCATGATGACGGTCTTTCCCCGTTTTCGGAACTCCGCGGCCAACTCGTAGGCCCGGGGCGCCTGACAGGTGAGAAGGGTGGAGATCGCGATCAGGTCCGCGTCGTTCTCCAGGTCCACCGGTTCCACGTTTTCGTTGACGATATCCACCTCCACCGAATCCGGCACCGATGCCGCGGCCTGGATCATGCCCAGGGGGGGGAGGTTGAATGCGGTCTGTTCCGGTATCTTGGGCCACCGGGGATGAATAAAGAGGGTTTTCATTGTGTCTCGCGTCCTGAGAAAAAAGTGAAGACAGTATACCCCATCCAAATACCAGGGTCGAGGCGACAAACGGATGGAAACGGGGTCGTCGTTACGGTCAAAGGCCGGTGTCGAACCGGTACCAGTGCTCGGGATAACGCCTCACCATGTCTTCCAGTTGCGCCAGGTACCGGTCCACGGATTTCCGGAGGGCTTCGTCCTGGTCCCGGGAACCCTGGATCGAGACGAACACGGGGGGGGGCAGCACGACCCGGTAGTGCATCTTCTTCTCCCGGATGGTGAACAGGGTGAAGATCGGCACCCCCGTCTTCAGGGCCAGCAGATGCGGGGCCACGGGCACGCGCATCCTGCGGCCGAAGAACAGGCCGTCCACGTAGCGCTGCTCCTCGCTCTGGATCCGGTCTCCCGCGATGGAGACGAACCCTCCCGCCCGCAGGACCCGGATGCTTTCCAGCAGGTCGAAACGGGAGCCGCCCTGGGGGGAGGCCGATGCCACCCGGATCCCGTCCCGGGCCAGGTCGTGTTTCTGCATCTTTTCGATCTGTTCGTTCTGTTTCACCCCCAGGTGCAGCATCAGGGGGACGCCCCGGCGGGAAAAGAGGCGGGCGGCGATCTCCCAGTTCCCGAAGTGGGACATGAGAAAGATCCCGCCCCGGCCCTGGGAGCGGGTCCGGGCGAACGCCTCCATCCCCTGGGTTTCACACTCGTACCGGAAGCCCCGGGCCAGGCGCACGCGGTCCACGAATACCGTTGCGAAGTGCTGAAACTGGCTCCAGACGATTCCCCGGACCTCCCGGGAGCTTTTTTCCGGGAACACAGAGCGGTAGAACGCGTGACTGTTCGCCCGGACCCGCGGCCGGAACAGGTAAAAGCCCAGGCAAACCCCCCAGGCAAAGAGTCCCACGGCCCAGGTCCCCACCAGCCGCGAGGCGAGAATGACACAGCGATAAAAGAACCCTTTCATGCGGCCGGTCCTCCGCCTTCAGGGGAACGGCGGGCGATGAACCAGTACATGTCGCGGCCCTCGTCCTCGATCCTGTGCAGGGTAAATCCGTGACGGACCAGCCGTTCCGTGATCTGTTCCGGGGTGCGCAGAAACTGCGGCAGGCGGGAAAGCCGGAGGCGGACGGTCTCCATGAGCCGTTTCCAGGCGCGGGTCCGGTCCGTGGGAACGGTGATGCGCATGACCAGGGGTCCTCCGGAGACGAGCCGCCGCCGGAGGTCCTGCAGCAGCCGGTCCAGGTCCGGGTCCGAAAGGTAGTGCCCCATGTCCAGCAGCAGCGCGCTGTCCACCTGCCGCGGTTCGGCCGGCAGTTCCTGCGCCTTTCCATCCAGGACGAGGCCGCTGGAGCCGATGACACGCCGGGCCACGCGCGCCCTCTCCGGGTTGGGTTCCAGGCCAACGAAACGCAGTCCCGGATGGAGGGCCAGCAGCCAGGCGGCCGGAACGCCGTACCCGCACCCGATGTCCAGAACGGTTCCCTCGGACGGGACATGATCCGTCAGTCTCGGGAACAGGGGATCGGTCTTCATTTTTATCCGTGCAAAAAACCTCGGATGGGGCTCCAGCAGGTCAAAGCGGGCGAGTGCCGCACGACGGTGCCGGACCGATCCCGGCTTCACGGGTTTTTTCGGAGCAGGGAGCGGGGTCCGGTACAGCCGCGCAAGACAGGGCGGAAGCAGGAGGAAGGCGCCCAGCACGCTGTACCCGATGCCCAGCAGGGAGGTGATGCCCACCGAGCGGAGCACGGCGTGCCTGGACAAGGCGAGCGTTCCCATCCCGAGCAGGGTGGAGAGCGCGGCCAGAAATACCGCTGTCCGGATCGGTCCCTGGGAGGGGTGATGTTCACTCAGAAAACGTTGCTGGGATCGCACCAGGTAGATGCCGTAATCCACTCCCATGCCGAAGATGACGATGGCCAGCATCAGGCTGGGGATGTCCAGCGGCCTGCCCAGGAGTTTCAGGGTCGCCAGGGTACAGACCAGGGAAAACAGGAGCGGGGCCAGGGCCAGCAGGATGAGCCTCAGATCGAAGAACAGGAGCACGAGCAGGAGAAACACGCCGCCGGAGATGATGAGCAGCATCCGCAGGAACGTCCCGGAGAGGACGGACGCCAGGTGGCTGGAAAAATAGTTGGGATCGAACACCCGGACGGAAGGCGACCTGTTCTTCCGGAAGAAGAGTTCCGCATCGTAGCGCTCCCCAGGGGCGGCCGCCGCCAGGAGGATCCAGCCGCCGGAGTCTGCTGTACGGGAGATTCCGAAAAATTCGTACAGCCCTTCCGGCATCTCCAGGGCCCGGGTTCGGGGTTCGTCCAACTGTGCGAGAAACGGATCGAACGCATGCTCGGAGAAGTCGTTTGCTTCCGCAGCATCCCTGAGGTCACGACGCAGTTTGCGCGCCCGATCCGGGGTCCAGAAGCGCTGCCAGGCCTGGAAGTTTCGTTGGGCCCTCTCCGGGCCCGGGAAGATCATGGAGGGGATGAACCCCGAACGCAGCACGCCGGAACGAAGCTCTTCCTCCCAGAGGTCGGCCAGGCGGTCGCCCAGCCGCTGGAGATCCCTGGGGCTTTTCCCCTCCAGCATGACGTAGATGTTGTCCGCCATGTCCCCCCATACGGAGCTTACCAGGGATTCCGCCTCCAGGGTTTCCGGGGTCACCGTGTTCATGGCCCGGAGGTCCACCCGGAACTCCGGGCGGGCGAACCAGCCCGCGGCCAGGGCCAGAAGTACGGCCGCGGAGAAGAGAACCCATCCCCGGGAGGTGCTCACGCGGGCCAGAATGCGTTCCACCGGGAGGATCGGCGGGCGACGGGCCGCCTTCAGTTCCGGGATCAGCAGGGGAAAGACCAGGTGCAGGAAGAGGAAGGAGAGCACGATTCCCAGCGCCGCGAAAAGCCCCACCTGGGCCAGCAGCGGAAATCCGCTCACCAGCAGGATGCAGAACGAGCCCGCCGTGGTCAGGACAGCGAACAGGCCCACGGACCATACCGTCTTCGAGGCGTGGGCGGCGCGGGTGCTCTCCGTCCGATCCAGGAACAGCAGGTATGCGATGCTGTGGTCCACGGTAATGGAGATCAGCCCCCCCCCGAAACCCAGGGCCAGGGCGGAGATGCTGGAACGGAACAGGGAGTAGACGAACAGAGCGAGCATGGCGCCCGCCACGGCCGGGACCAGGGCCAGGAGTCCGACCCAGGCACGGGGAAAGCTCAACAGGAGCAGTGCCGCAATCCCCACGGTGATGAAGATCACCGCACGGGTCGCGTCCCTGCGTACGATCTCTTCGTTGTCCAGGGCGTAACGGTAGGAACCCAGGGCCAGGATCTCCACGGGTGCCTGCCCGTTCCCGGTCTTCGCGGCCAGGTCCAGCGAGATCGCCTCCAGGAGGCGGGTCAGTTTGCGGGAAAAGGTGGTGTCGGTGGCGGCCGCCGCCGGTTCGCACAGGAGCAGAAGGTGTTTCCCGTCACCGGAGAGGAGATGATCCCGGTAAAACTGAACGTCCTGGAAGAAGGAGAGCCTCGACATCCGGCCCAGCACCTGGTACCGGAGCTCCAGGGGGTCTTTTTCAATCCCCTCGGCCTGTCCGATGCCTTCCAGTCCCAGCAGCCGCTCCCGCGCCCGGGTGACGGCTTCCAGGACCTTCTCCCGGGTCAGGGCTTCCTCATTGAGCCGTTCCAGCTCTCCGGCCGAAAACATCAGGGGCAGGTTGTCGGTGATCGTGGCGATGAGTTCCGGCATGGCACGGCTGAACCGGTCCACCCCCACGGACCGGAACAGGCCGCTCTCGCGCAGACGCCGGGTTACATCTTCGGCCGCCCCGACGAGGCGGTTCCTGTCCGGCGGCCCGTCAGGCAGGCTCAGGTCGATGACCACCCGGTCCAGCGCCGGGTTGTTTTCGACCACCACCCGGGCGTCCCGGGTTACTTCGTCCGAGCGGGGCATGACGTTCAAAATGTCGAAATCGATGTGCACGCGGGCGAGGGCCCAGGCGAAGGCCCCGACGCTGAGGGCGCAGAGGACCAGCCCCAGGAGAAACCTTGCCCGGTCACGGGAGGATGTCATGACCCCCCCCTGCGGCCGGTCACCCGGGAAACAAGGGCGAACCAGGGCCTGGTGAACAGGAGACGTGTGAATGTGCGGGTGTTTCGCCAGAAATCCACGAACGGCCGGAAGTGAGAGATGCGCTTTCCCCCCGGCCTGTAGTCCACGCCCACAGGGGCCTGGATTACCGGGATCTCCTTCCGCCGGGCCAGGACCAGGATTTCCACCTCGAACGCAAAGCGTCGTGCACGTGCCCTGAGCCGCAGGGTTTCAGGGAGCGGGTAGACACGGAACCCGGACTGAGTGTCGGACAGCCGCGGTCCCCCGCAGGCGTACACCCAGAAATTGCTGAATTTCCTCCCGAAACGGCTCGTCCAGGGGATGGTCGGGTCGTCCATGGCCTCCCTGCTGCCCACCACCATCGCCCGTCCGCCGCCTTTGACCGCCGCCAGCATGAGGCGGTGGGCATGCCGGGGATCGTGCTGTCCGTCTGCGTCCAGCGTGACGGCATAATCCGCCCCCGATACGGCCGCGGCCGTGAAGCCGGTCAGCAGCGCGGCCCCCTTGCCCCGGTTGACAGAGTGCGTGAGGACCGTGACGCCTCGGACCCGCCCGATCTTTTCCGGGGTGAGGTCCGTGGATCCGTCGTCAACCACGAAGACCGGGACCCCCAGGGAAACCGTTTTCCGGAGGACCTGTGCCACGCTGTCCTGGTGGTTGTAGACCGGGACTACCGCGGCAAAACGCGGCAGGGCGCCAACGGAACCCGGGGGGGACAGGTTCCGCGAATGCGGGAAACGGTGGCGGAGGTTCTGGATGGATGTCACGCTGCTGTCTTCGTTTTCTTCCATGGCATCGGTGGTTCTTGGGCCCGTGTCCGCGGCCGGGCGGAGGGTTACAAGGGAAGCCGCGCCCGAAAGACTTCGGGGATCTCGAAGCAGAGTTCCATCTCAGGGTATTTCACGGCGGCCTGTTCCCCTCTCCCTTTGGTGCAGATGGTGCGGGTGTCGGTCCGCCGGATCTCGAAATCCACCACCAGCTTGTGCGTTACCTCGATCAGGGTCGCACTGCAGGTGAACGGGTCCCCGTATCGCAGCGGTTCGATGTATTTCGTAGTGGATCGTATGACCGGGAACAGGTAGCCGGTTTCCTGGAAAAAATCGTACAGGTCCACGCCGAGGCTGTGGAACAGGCCCTGCCGGGCCGTGTCGAAGTACTTGAGATAGTTTCCGTGCCAGACGATCTGCATCGGGTCCAGGTCATGAAAAGGGACCTGCATCTGGATCTCGTGAGGAGGAATACCAAGACCTTTTGGACTCATGGCTTTCCGAAGCTCCCGTTGCCGATGGCCTGTGCCAGCTTTTCCACCTCCACGTCCATGGGCCGGTCTCCTCTGTACGGGGCCGAGTAGTTTTCCAGCTTTGGGAGGATTTGGGCGAGTTTCGGTCTCCCGGCTACGTCCTCCCGGTATCGGCAGGCCTGGGCCGCGACCATCAGGTGGATGGCCGCCGTGCGCTGCGTCAGCAGGCATATCTCGTCCGCGTACCGGGCGGACATGGTGCCCAGGCTCACCTTGTCCTGGTTGTGGGATTCCGTGGAACGCGAGAACACCCCGGCGGGGGTGGCCAGCTTCAGGGCCTCGGCGGTAAGAGCGGAGGCCGTGATCTGGAGGGCCTTGAACCCGTGATGGAGGAAGGCTTCCCGGCCCCCGGGCCGGGCGAGGTTGGGCGGCAGCCCGCGGGAGAAGCGCGGGTCCACCAGGAGAGCGATCTGGCGGTCGCACAGGTCGCTCAGGCCTGCCAGAGCGGTTTTCAGGGCATCCATGGCAAAGGTGATGTGTCCGCCGTAGAAGTTTCCCCCCATGAGGGTTTCCCCGGAGTCCGGGTCCAGGATGGGGTTGTCGTTCACGCTGTTCGCCTCGGTCTCCACCCAGGGGGTGATCCACCTCAGGCCGTCGGCCAGCACGCCGATGACGTGCGGCGCGCAGCGGATCGAGTACGGATCCTGCAGGTGATCGGGGTCGGTGCTTTCCGGGACCGTTCCGGGGGAGCGGAGCAGGGTCCGGATCTTCGAGGCGATCTCCGCCTGACCGGGAAACGGTTTGGCCTGAAAGATGCCGGGGTGAAAGTGGTGGCTGTGTCCCCGAAGCCCGTGCACGGTCAGTGCCGTGGCCTGGGTGACGGCGTCCACGATCCGGCGGCTGCGCGCAATGACCAGCGCCGCGATGCCGGTCATGACGGAGGTTCCGTTCATGACGGCCAGGGGTTCCTTGGGCTTGAACATGTAGGGCTTCAAGCCCGCCTCACGCAGGGCCCGTCCGGTCGTCATGGTCCGTCCCCGGTAGAGCACCTTGCGTTTCCCGGACAGGCAGGCGGCTACATAGGACAGGGGAGTCAGGTCGCCGGAAGCGCCCACGGATCCCTGACAGGGGATGACCGGGGAAATGCCGTGGTTCAGAAAGTCCGAAAATTGGGTCAGCAGTTCCGGGGAGACCCCGGAGAGGCCCTTGGACAGAGAGATCAGGCGGCAAAACATGGTTGCCCGGCTCTGGGCGACCGAGAGGGGGGCACCGGTCCCGCAGCCGTGAAACCGGATCAGGTTCTCCCCCAGTATTTCCATGTCTCTTCTCCGGGGCCGGTGACCGCACGAGTGGCCGAAGCCCGTGGTTACCCCGTACACGGGTCGGCCGTCAGCGATCTCCGCGTGAAGAAGGTCCACAGATTTCTTTAAATATTTCATGTACTTGGAGCTATTCCCAACCTTCACGGGGGCGAACGACTCGGCCACGGCGATGACCTGTTCCAGCGTGACGGGCCTGTTTGTCACGATGACCGTGGATTGCTTTTTGTTCATCGGTTTGCCTATAAGGATATAAAAGGATTTAAAAAGAAAAGATAAAAATATCATACACATTTGATCATCGTCAACGGATCTTACTTCAAGGGAACTCCCGCCGGGCGCTCCGGATGTTCGTGGTGAATGTTCCGAACGGAGCGGATCCGCCCTCCGGACCAGGTGAGGCTCCGGGGATACGGTCCGTTCCACGGGTCGATTGAGAGAAGAATGTGACGGTCTACAACACCAAAGCGGTTCAACACTTGATGGAAAAGGTCGCCAGGGATCCTCCCGATCTTCCCAGGACCTATCTCCTGGGAAAGAATGGCGCCCGGGACCTGTTCCGCCTTCAGGGGCCGTTGCTGGAGGCCATGCGGCGTAACCTGCAGACGGACGAACCCCTGCTGGTGGTCACCCGGGACAAGATGCAGATCGCCGGTGCGGTCCTGGCCGCCCTGACCGGCGGGAACGAGTTGATCATCCCCCATGCCCCTTCCTCGTGGATCCTTGAGGACCTGCGGGATCATCACCGGGTGCGGTTCGCACTTACCGACGATCCCTCGCTGCTGCCGGCGGGGGTGACGGAACTGCCGAGAGAAGGAAACCAGGGCAGCAAGGAGGACCCCCTTCCGGTCCGGGGACTGGAGGAGAGGATCCTCCGGCTCTACACGGGCGGATCCACAGGCCGGCCCCGAATGTGGGACAAGACGGTGGGCAGCATGTTGGGTGAGGCGGTATTTCAGGCCGAACGGTTCCAGATCGGCCCCCGCGATGTCATCCTGGCCGCCGTGACCCCGCAGCACATTTACGGGCTGCTGTTCACCATCCTCCAACCGCTGGTCTCGGGTGCTTCCGTGGTGCAGGAGATTCCACGGTTTCAGGCGGAGATGGAAACGGCGCTGAAGGAGTACCGGGCCACGATCTTTGCCGGGGCGCCTGCCCACTACCGCGCCCTGCGGGGGAGGGACGTTCCCGGCCACTGTCTCCGGCAGGCGGTCAGTTCCGGAGGGATGCTGCCTGCGGAGGATTCCCTGACGTTTGCTTCCTGTACCGGCGTGGGTGTCACCGAGATCTACGGAAGCACGGAAACCGGAGGGGTCGCCTACCGCGGCCGCGTGCACGGGGATGAGCACTGGACTCCTTTCTCCTGCGTGCGCTGCAGGATCCGCAACGGGAGGTTGAGCGTCCGGTCCCCCTTTCTTTCCCCCGGTCTCAAGCTGGACAAGGACGGTTTTTTCCTTACAGGGGACCGGGCATGTGAGGAGCGGGGAGGGAGGTTCTCCCTGCTGGGGCGGGCGGACGGAATCGTGAAGGTAGCCGGGAAACGGGTGTCCCTGGACGAGGTGGAGGTCCGCATCAAGGCTCTGGATATCGTGCGGGACGCATACGTCCTGGCCCTGAAATCGGATACCATGCGGGAAAGAGAAATCGTCTGCCTGGTGGTCCCGGAAGGGGCCGTCTGCCGTGAAGAGGATTTCCGGGAGGCGCTGCGTTCCGTGCTGGAGCCGGTTGCCCTGCCCAGGAGAGTGAGGTGGGTACGGGAGATACCGTACACCGCCGCGGGGAAAAAAGACCGGGAAGAGGCCGAAAAGCTGTTTGCAGGGGCCGGTCCGCTCCGGTGATCCCTTGCCGTTTTTCGTCACGGCATCGTCATGATCGAGTTTCGCGGAATATCCTGCACATCTTGTCGTACGATGGTTCCGGGACAACAGGATCACTGCATGGCGGGTCAGGGGGTCAGGAGTTGTCGAACAGCTCTTTCGGATCCCCGTACAGGATCCGATCCAGTTCCCGGTGGGTGAAGTAGGGATCGTCCGCCTTCAGGTACGGCAGGACGATCCTCTTTTTCCGGAGCAGTTCGCGGGAGATCTCCCCGAGCAGTTCATCCTCTTCGTACATGGCGGCCTTGGCCACGGTCTGGCCGAACGGGTTGACGAGCTCGCTGCCGCCCCAGAAACGGCTGTGGTACAGGCGGGGAATCCCCGGATGGCCCACAGCCTCCGGAAGGGACAGATCCTCTTCCCCCGCACTTTCCTCCCCCACCCGGTTGGCGACCACGTTGTAAATCCCGAAGATGCGGGAGTAGAACTTGTTGATGACCTCCCAGCTTTCGATGTTGGAAAACTCCGTGCCCATGGATTCCGCGGCGGAATTCAGGATAGTGATAAAGACATCCGCTTTCTGGCAGATGCCCAGGTACGGCCCCGCGGGGTGCCACAGGTCGTTGCAGATGAATACGGAGACGGTCAGGCCGTTGAGTTTGAAAACGGGAACCCGCTTCCCGGGAGAGAAGAACTTGCGTTCCTCGAAGGCCCCGTAGTTGGGCAGGTTCAGCTTGCGGTAGGCAAACAGAACCTGTCCGTCCACGGCCACCAGGGCGGAGTTGTAAAAGTTCATGGCCGGAGACTCCTCGATAAACCCCACCACGGCCGCCGTCCCGCGGGTGGCCGCCGCGAGTTTCTGGATTTCGTTGGAGTCCAGCCGGAGGGCCGCTTCGTGATACCGGTGTCTCACGAAGTAGCCCGTGAGGGCCAGCTCAGGGAAGACGATCAGCCGGGCCCCCTTCTCCTTTCCCCGGTGGATCTTGTGGATGATGTTTTCCAGGTTGGCCTGTACGTCCAGGAGAACGGGGGCGGTCTGGTACACGGCGACTTTCATCTTGGGAGATCCTCCTTCTGATCCACGGGGGCACACTCAACCGCGGAGCAGCGATCCAGGGAAAACCCCGTTTTCCTGAACCGGAAGCCCCACACCACGGGATGTCAGTGTAGGCCATCCGGGTCCGGTTGGGAACCCCCCTGGCATGAACCAGGGTCCCGGGGTCGTCGTCGGCATCTGGTCATCCATTCAACCGGAACCGAAAATCGGCACCTGTGAAAAAGCGATTGGCGTTCGAACAGGTAGCTTTTTCATATGCTTCTCCTCTTCACGTGGAATGCACGCTCGGGAAGTGAATCAGAGCCCGGTTTCTGTTACGGCTTCGGGAGCGGTTTCCGGTTCCGGGAAGAGGCTCGCGTCATGCAGGAAGAGCCGGATGGACTTCGCCTGCTGAACGGGGGGATCCATCCGAACCCGGAAGTGGGCTCCCCGCCACCCCTTGCGGTGGTTCCCCCGGTTGACGATGGGAAGGCGGGTGGAACCCACCGCCTCGCCGAGGGCGTTGAGAAAAGTTACATCCACGTGTCCCTCCGGGGGGCCGCCGGCCCCATGATTGTGGTCGAGCTTGCCGTACAGGACCAGGTCTTCGCCGTCCCGGTAGGCACGTACATAAGCGAAATCATGGTTGTCCGAGCACACCAGATCGATCTCCAGGTCCACGGTTTCTTCAATGCATATTTTGTGCTCCGTGACTGCCGTAGAGTAGCACCCGGCGAAGCAGAGGCACAGCACCGCCAGGACGGCCTTGAAAAGGATGTTTTTCTTCATTTTCGTACTCCTTTCTGATCTCTTGGGGTCTCTCCGGCAAAAAACATACGTTTTGTTTTTC
>CAYTRL010000053.1:0-19891 GCA_964439795.1 uncultured Thermodesulfobacteriota bacterium | reverse complement strand
CGCGACGAAGGTGGCGCCCCGGGGCGGCTCCTGGCCAGGGTCCCGGGCCAGGACGTGAACGGCCGCAAGCCCGATGGCCGCGGCGGTGTTCTTGCCCGCCGGTTCCTGGATCACCCCGACCTTCTCCCTCCCCAGGTCCTGCAGCTCACGGCGGATCTCTCCCGCCTGCTGCCGCGTGGTGACGATCCAGATCCGCTCCTCGGGGACCAGGGCCCGGGCGCGGTCCAGGGTATGCGCGAGCATGCTCTGATCCCCCATGATATTCAGCAGCTGCTTGGGCATCAGCGCCCGGCTCAGGGGCCAGAACCGGGTACCGCTTCCACCCGCGAGGATGACAACGTGAAGCAAACCGGTGGACATGCTTTCTCCTTTCGCTTTTCAGAAAAGGCTTTCGTAGGCTTTGAGGATCTCCCGGGCGTTGTTGTTGCTGTCGTAGTGCCGTTCGGCGCGGGCACGGCCGTTCCGGGAGAGTTCCTTCCGTTTCGATTCGTCTTGCAGCAGCTCTGCGAACGCGTCACGCAGGGCTACGAAATCGGCCGGGGGAACGAGCACGGCGGCATCCCCCACCACTTCCGGAATGGAACCGGACAGGGTGGTGACGATGGGAACGCCGGACGCAAGCGCCTCGGCCAGGACATACCCGAACTGTTCCAGCCACCCCTTTCGCGGGGCGGAGGCCAGGACGAACAGGTCCGCCAGGTTGTAGGCGCGGGGCATCTCTTCGTACGGAAAACGGACGAAACGGACCCGGTCTCCGAGTCCGATCCGTTTGGCGATGGATTCCAGGGCCTTCTGCTCTCCGCCGGAGCCGGCGTACAGAAGGCGGAGGGGGCGCCCGGGAAAATCCAGGGTCAGCTGCCGGAACGCCTGCAGGATCTCGTGCACCCCTTTTTCCCATATCAGGGCGGCCACGGAGAGGATGACGAAATCGTCCGGCTGAATGCCGTACTGCTCCAGCAAGTCAGCCGGCTTGGGCCGGGGCTGGAACCGCTCCAGGTCGATCCCCACGGGTTGTACACGGATCTTCTTCTCGTCGGCACCCTCCAGGGCCAGGCAGCGGCCCGCCAGGGGGGTCATGGCCAGGAACAGGTCGGCCTCACGGATCACTTCGTACTTCATCTTTCGTTTCGCCGGAAACCGCTCCGCTGCGTAAGGACGGTTTTCCCACACCGTGACCACCAGGCGGCATCCGTGTTTCCGTTTTGCCTGAAGCGCCTGGTGGGAAAACGCGTTGAACGTCTCCATGGTGTGCGCCACGTCCTTGTCCGCCAGGCATTTTTCGAGTCCGAAATGGTAGTAGTCCAGGCCGCAGGTGGCCTGCAGGAACAGGTCGAAGTAGAAGCCCAGGCGCGGGCTCAGAATCGCGGCCGGGTCGTCGATGCACCGCAGGGTCCGGACCGGTATGCGGATGTCGTCCACGGAAAAGCGGTTGATGCGTATCCTGTACGCCTCCATGTCCACGTGGGGCATGAGCTTCTCCAACGTCTGCATCTCAAACTGCGAGAGGTACGCGCCTCGAATCAAGCCGACCTTCATGGTTTTTTCACCCTCCGGATCTGGGTTGCTTCCGCGCCCCGTGCCTCGCCTCCCGCGGGAACGTCGCGGGTTACAATGGCCCCGGGATGGATCACCGCACCGTCCCCGATGGTAACTCCCTTCAGGATGACGGCGCGGCATCCCACATGGACCCGGTCCCCAAGGGAGACGGGCCGGTTGTCCAGGGGCTGGCCGTTGATTTCGTGCAGGTCCGTGTCCATGACAAGAACCTCCCAGCCCAGGTAGCAGTCGCTGCCAACGGTCACACGGTTCCAGGCCACGATCTCCACGTTTTCATCCAGGACGGTTCCGTCCCCGATGCTGAGCGTTCCCCCCTTGTGCGCCCAGAGTCTCGTCCCGCGGGCGAGAAACACGCGGCCCAGCTCCAGGGTTCCGTCTTCGTTCTTGACCCGGGGCCAGGGGCGGCCCTCCCCGAAGCTCGTCTCGCGAAGGTCCACCCCGCACCGCCTGCCCATCCGACGAAGAAGGAGCGCCCAGGGTGCCGGCAGGGAAGGCGGGGGAAACGGCATGTCGTGTTCGTATTTCATGCTTTCACCTCCGCGGGTTTCCCGGCGATTATCGAACGCTCGGGAAAGGTCCCTGAGACGATGCTTCCGGCGGCTACGATACACCCGTCTCCGAGCCGGGTGCCGCCCAGGATCACCGCCCTGCACCCCACCCATATTCCATTCCCGAAAACCACCGGTTCGAAGCCCGCGTCCCCGGTCCCCGCGGGGGTCCCCATGTAGTCGGTGATCACCACGTCCCAGGCCACCATGCAGTGGTTTCCCAGAAGGACCTCGGTCCGGCTGTGGATCCGCGTGTTGCGGTTCAGGTACGATCCGTCCTGGATCCGGATCCGGCCCGGTGCGGCACAGGAGAGACGCACGCCGGGGTAGAGAGCCACGTGTCCCAGCTCGATAGTGCCCCCTCCCGCGCGGAGTTCAGGACGCGGAAACCCCCGGAGCCAGACCGCAGGCCCGGTGCCCGTGTGCTGCGGGATCAGGGACGCGCCCAGGGCGTACGCGGGAAAAGAATAGACCTTTTCCCCGGAAGAAACCACCCGGAACCATTGCCCGCATCGATCCTGGAAATTATGCTTTGCCATGCGGTAGTTCTTTCAATGCTTGTTCCAGGGTTCGGCCCACCACCTCCCAGTCGTATCTCTCCTTAACAAACGTCAGGCCGTGTTCCTGAAGGGACTGTGCCTGCGCCGGATCGCCCAGGACCCGGACCACCTCCTCGGCAAAGGCCTCCGGCGTGTCGGCCAGCAGCAGATCGCGGCCGTGCTGCGCCGGGATGCCTTCCGCACCCAGAGAAGTGGACACCACGGGTGTTTCCGCGGCCAGGGCCTCCACCACCTTGAAGCGCGTTCCTCCTCCCATGCGTAAGGGAACAACGAACACCGAGGCTTCCCAGATATGGGGACGGACATCGTCCACGAACCCGGTGACCCGGACGCATTCGGATTCCAGTTCCAAAATTGCCGGCGGGGGCTGACCGCCCACCACGGAGAAGGTGAACTCGGGCACCTGCCTCCGGATGAGGGGCAGGACCTCCTGCACGAAGAAGAGAACGCCGTCCTCGTTGGGAAAGTAGTGCGTGGCCCCTACGAACACGGCATGGTTCTTGCGCCGGGGTCCCGAAGGTCGATGGAAATACCCGGTGTCCACGCCGTTGGTCACCACCGCGGTGGACAGGCCGGGAGCCAGCTTTTCCAGGAGCTGCGCATCCCGTTCGGAGGTGGCCAGGGCCCGATCGGCTCTTTGGAGGAAGGCGCGCTCTTCCCGGCGGAATTTCAAGGCTTCCAGCAGGTTGAACAGCTTGCGGAAGGACATGGCGTCCCGCTGGGCCATGCGCAGGAGCAGGTCATACTCCACGTTGTGCTCGTCCACCACCAGGGGGATGCCGGGTGGGAACCGCAGGCCCGCCATCTGGGAAAATTCCACCAGGATCACATCGACTCCCGTCTCCAGGGCCGTTTCCCGTATGGCCTGCTCCATGGCCCGGCTGGCATGCGATCGGATCTGAAAGGAGCGAGTCGAACACAGAGAAAGCATCTGCCGGACCCGTTTTCGTTCCACATCCCGAGGAACCAGAACCACCCGTTTGCAGAACGGCTCCAGACCGCCGGGGTCGCCCAGGCCGTTGCCTTCGTGATAGGTAACGATGGACACCTCGTGGTCACGGGCCAGGGTCCTCGCCATGTGGTAGATCCGAACGGACCCCCCGAACTTTGGCGGATACGGTACGTACGGTGTAACGAAAAGGATCTTCATGCATCCCCCGCTGCCAGTTGTTCGTACACGGTTTCCATGGACCGGGTCTGCCGGGCGATGGTGAAGCGATCCAGCACGGTCTCCCGGGCCCGTCGGCCCATGGTTTCTCGGAGATCATCGTCCTCCAGCAGGGGTCCCAGAAGACCAGCCATCGCCTCGTGATCCCCGGGGGGGAACAGGTAACCGTTCTCCCCGTGCCGGATGATTTCCGGGATCCCCCCGGCGCGGGTGCCCACCACGGGCTTGCCGCATGCCATGGGTTCCACCACCACCATACCGAACGCCTCCCGCCGGGCGGCGTTCACCGCCACATCCAGGGCCCGGTACACGTTCACCATGTCGGTCCGGTACCCGAGAAAGTGGACCCGGTTCCCTATCCCCAGGTCCCGGACAAGATCGTGCAGAAACGGTACATACTCCTGGTTGTCGCTGAAGATGGCATCGTCCCCGGCCACGATGAACTCCGCCTTCTCGTTCTGTGCGGCGAGTAGCGCGGCCGCGCGCAGGAAGGTCTCCTGTCCCTTGGGAGGGGCCAGACGGCTGGCGATCCCCACCAGGATCCGGTCCTCGGACAGGCCCAGCTCCTTCCGGAGGGTGGAGGGCGCATCCGCCCGGTACGCGTCCGGGTCCAAGCCGTTGTAGACGACCTGGATGCGTTCCATGCCGGCTCCCGCGTGCTCGAGAAAATCGTTCTTCATGTCCTGGGAGTTGGCCACCAGGGTCCCGGCCCGCGCCAGCGCCAGATGGTTGAGCCGGTAGTCCACGAAGACGTCGTGGATGTGATAGACATAAGGGATGCGCGTCAACCTGTGGACCGCGAGGGTGATGGCCAGGGCCCGTTTCTTGTCCGAGGTGTGGATGACCTGCACCCGGTTGCGCAGGCAGTAGCCGGCCAGGCGGAGCACGGAGATCCCCATGGGTACGAACCCGGCGGCGTCCGCCAGGCGGGATCGGAACCCTTCCCCCAGGGTAACGGGCTTGGTCCCGGTCTCCAGCGGGAGGAGCCGGATCCCGGGCACCTGGCGGAACGCTTCCACGAGGTCGCCCCGCCGGAGACAGGCAGCCGTCACCCGGAACCGGGACCGGTCCAGTTCGTTGAGCAGGTTCAGATGCACCCGGACCACGCCCCCCATGGCGTCGTTGGTGTCCAGCAGGAGCACGTGAATCCTGCCGTCCCGGCCGGGTCCGGTTTCTTTCCGGTTGATCATGCCTTCCTTTCCTGTATGAAACCCTATTCGAACCAGGGACGGAACCGTAGCTGATAGCGGAGGTTCTCCTCCCGTTTCCCGATCACCTTTGCCGGGACGCCGCCCGCCACACTGAAAGGGGGTACATCCCGGCGGACCAGCGCCCCGGCGGCCACCACGGCGCCGCGCCCCACGGTCACCCCGGGGAGCAGGGTGGCCCTGGACCCGATCCATGCGTTGTCCTCCAGCACCACCGGCCGGTCCTGTACCCCGAAATCAGGGTCGTCCTTCAGGTGTTCCGAAGTGAGAATCATCACCTCTGGGGAAAGGCTCACGTTTCGGCCTATGGTGATGCCGCCCCGGGCGTCAAGGGTACAGCGCCGGTTGATGATGGAATGGTCTCCGATCCTGAGCTTTTCCCGGCTCCGGGAAAAAGGCCGATAGAAGTAACAATACATCCCCATGAAGATCGAGGCGTCCCTGCCCATCTCCACCCCCAGGACCCGGCGGTACCACAGGTGCCTCAAGGCGAAAAACGGCACATGGGCCACCACGTGGTTGGTCAACCAGGCCAGAAGCTTTGAAACCATGTTTCCTCCGCAGTAGAAGCGGTACCCTTTCTTCCCAGGCCGTTATCCATGCCTCCCCAGGGCATGGCGGACGTGCGCCAGGTCTTCGCGAGGGATCACCCGGATGAGCAGGGCGAACACCAGGTAAAAGAGAGCGCCGGCCAGGACCATCCAGGCAGCGTGGGGCAGGGGGATCATGTGCAGTCCCACCACCATCACCCCGGAGAGCAGGGCAGCCTTGATAAATGTGAACAGGTTTTCCCGGCTCAGCACTCCGGCGGGAAGCAGCCACAGGGCGCCTCCCATCATCAGCGCCTCGGTGAGCAGGGTAGCCGCGGCTGCACCGATCCCGCCGTTGCCGTACACATTTTGCGTGTAGGGGATAAAGAACAGGTTCAACAGGGGGTTGAAGAGGGCCGCGGCGATGGCCATGAACGACCAGGCTTTTTCCCGGCCCTGGGCGATGAGAATAGACCCCAGGAGGACATCCACGCACACCAGGAGGATGGAGACGCTGAAAAGCTGCAGACAGGGCACGGAGTTCTCAAAAGGGCCGTGCCCGTAGAGCAGGATCACGAACGGCTCGGCCACGGCGTAGGTGCCCGCTGCAATCGGGACGGATACAAAGAGCAGCATGTTCATCAGACGGCGGGTGGCCCGCTGAAAATCCTCGCCTTCCTCCGCCCGGGCCCCCATGCGGGTCATGGCGGGAAACACCGCCGTGTTCAACACGTGGGGGAGGAACAGTAGTGCGCCGTAAAGACGGAACGCGGCGCCGTACCAGCCCACCACGTCGTCCGAGGTCATCAGGGAGAGCATGAAGACGTCGATCCGCACGTAAATCTCGCCGAAGACCACCCAGATCAGAAAGGGCAGGCTGCCCAGGAAGATGCGACGCATCCATTTCCTGTCCCAGCCGAACCCGAACCGCACCTTCCGGAACAGAAGGACCAGGGTCACCAGGAAGCTCACCACGGCGCCGCCCAGGTGCACCCAGCAAACGGGCAGGAGCGAGCTTCCGGTCAGGAGCAGGTAGGCGCATCCCGCGGTGACGATGAGCTTTTCCAGGATGAGGGCCAGGTTGGGGGCCAGCATTTGCTGCAGGCCCTGGAAGGCGCTTCCCATGGCCAGGGTCAGGCTCCCCAGGCAGGTGGAGGCCCCGATGATCAGCACCGCACGGCGGGTCAGGTCGTCGTACGGCAGGAGGTAGATCAGGCCGGACATGACCCCGTAGATCACGACCGAAAGGATCACCTTCATGGTGAATGTGTTTGCCAGCAGATCCCGCAGGTGCTCCTTTTCCGTTCCGCCCTTGTGTGAGTCTTCGAGCCAGGGGTTGATGATCGACACCTCCCGTACCAGGTAGGTGTTGATCCCCAGGTTGATCAGCATGCTGAAGATGGTGCCGTAGGAGATGGCGAAGAAGAGCTTGCCGAACGCGGCATCCCCCAGGTACCGGGGGAGCAGGATCAGAAGGACCCAGGTCAGGGACCAGGTCACGAGCTGGGAGCCCCCCTGGATGGCCGTGTTCTTGAGGACGAGTTTCGTCTTGCCTTGCATCCTTATCTACCCAATCCCTGAAGTGATGCCTTTAACGGTGTCGAGCGATCTGCAATAACGATCGCGTGATTTAAAATAGTGGATATTGCGAGGAGCCGAAGGCGACGCGGCAATCCCCCGCGATCCAAAGCCGTTTTTCTGGGCCGGGGGGTTGCCACGCTCCGCTCGCAATCTCCACTTCTGTGTCTCCCTACATGAGAAGCGGGTGGTTTGGAGCCGAATACTGAACGCCGACCGCTGACAACTATTGTCGACTTCGCTCCGCTCGCAATCTCCACTACGCTGCGACTTTGTTCCGCATGTCATTTTCCACCCAGCGTTCCTGATTCCTGACCGACCTCTCCTGTGAGCCTCTTTTTTTCCTCATTCTCCCGCTCCCGCTGGAGGATCCCGTTCATGGCCGCAGCCATCCCCATGCAGGTGCCCAGATAGATCATATTTCTGTAAAACGTGATCTGCAGGTCGTATTTCGCCACGATGATCTGGCTGATGATGAAGGTGATGACCATGAGGTAGATCGCTTGAAAGTACTTATCGTCCGTTTTTCGAAATTGGATGACAGCCTGGGCCACTGAAATCCCGAAAAAAAGCCAGAAAATCGTGAATCCAACGCATCCCGTCTTTGCCCAGATCCAGTAGATGCAGTTGTGCGGGATGTAATCCCACAGGGGAAAGTCCACTTCGTCCAGGGGCAGGATGACCAGGTACTTCTTCCCGAAGCCGATCCCCTGGGGAAAGGTTCGGATGGTCTGCTCCAGGTTGAAGTCCTCCACCTTCCGGTAGGTGTTGGAGCTGTCCTCCTCCTCTCCCTCCACGAAAATCGATTTCACCTGCTGGACCGGGAGCCCCAGGGTGCTGTGGCTGTTCCAGAAGGCCACGGCGTACACCAGCATCAGGGGCACAAGCGGGGCGCAGACCTTGAGTGCCAGGATCTGCTTGGCCCGGGGGATCAGCGCGAACACGATGATGGCGCTGAACGCAAAGACCCCGTAGGCGATCCGCCGTTGGGTGACGAGAAAGGTCAGAAAGGTGAACGGGAAAAAGGCCAGCAGGGCCCAGAACTGCTTTTTATGGTAATCCAGGAGGAAGAAGGCAAGCGTTAGGATGAAGGTGGTGGACATGAACAAAGCGTCCTCGTGGCCGGTGATGGCCGGTATGTCCCCCATGGAGCCGCCCAGGTCCACGAAAAAACGCCAGCACCCCTGCAACCCCTTCACGTTCACGCCCAGGATGATGATCCATACGCAAACCACCACCTGGCGACGGGTGCGGATGAGCTGCGGTGTGATGAAGTACATGGCGCACAGGTAGTACAGGGCCCGGATCTCCCAGAGGGCCACCTTGAGGTCGCCGCCCGTGGCCAGGCCGTACGCCGTGAAGAAGAGAAGCATCCCCAGAAAGACAACGGCAACGCCCAGGTTCGGGATGGGAGAGAGTTCCCACTGGCGGCTGGTCATCGCCCGGAGGAACCAGAGCCCCACCATGAGCCCCAGGAGCAGTTCCACGGAGTTCATCATGAGGGCGCCCACCCCGGTGATCAGGTTCAGGTTCAGCCAGAACGGGATCTTCAGGGCCACCAGGTTTTCGAGGCCGAAGATTTGGAACTGCTCCAGGAGAAGGGATGCTCCCAGCAGGATGTAGACTCCCAGGGCAAGGTGCCGGCCCAGCAGAAGCAGGAACACCGCGCCGCCGCAAAGGCCGGCCACGCCCACCGGGTTCCCGCCCATCAGCACCAGGAGGGCCACCCCCAGCAGGCTCACCAGGACCGCCAGGATCCCGGAGAGCACCTGAAGGGTTCGATCATCACCGGCTCCGCCCAGCAGGGCGGTGCCCGGTTGCCCGGGAGCGTTCATGGTGGATAGGCTCTCTTTCGGTTCAAAACATGAACAGGGTCAACATCACGGCCATGGCCGTCACACCGGTGGAAAGCAGGATCACCCGACGGTCGATCCGGTCGCACTTCATTCCCAATATGAGATAGTAGAGGCTCAGCGCCAGTACCGTTTTCATGTCAGATAAACCTGTACACCCAGCTGGGGATCCAGTATTCCGCGTTGTTGAGCACGAAGCCGATGATCTTCCGCCGGTCCACCTTTTCCAGGGCGGCCTCCATGACCTTCTTCCGCGTGACATAGAGCTTGGCCGTGACCAGCAGGCCGTCGGCATGGGGGGAGACGATCATCCCCTCGGCGTGTGATATGAGGTCCGGCAGCTCCATCAGGATCAGGGAATACCGTTCCCGAAGACGGGCGAGCACCTCAGGCATACGCTTCGCCTGAAACAGGGCGGCCGGGTCCGGGACGGGACTGCCTGCCGGCAGGATGCTCAGATGGGGAATGGACGTTTCCTGGATCCCCTGTTCCGGGGAGATCGTTCCCTGAAGTACGTCCGAGAAGCCCGGCGCGTCCCGTTGGGAGAAGATTTCCGTGAGGGAGGGGCGGCGCAGGTTCCCGTCCAGGAGCAGGACCGGCTTTTTCAGGTCCTCTGCGAGCACCACGCCCAGGTTGGCGGCCAGAAAGGTCTTTCCCTCCTGCGCTTTGGCGCTGACCACGTTCCACAGGAGACCCTCATGGCGGTCGTAGTGGTTTAACGCATTGATCCCTGTCAGGCGGATCCGTTCCACCAGCTCCCGCAGCGGGTAGAACCCCTGGTGGATGTACGTGTCCTGCAGCTCCAGCAGGGACCCGTTCAGTACGTTGGACGCCGGGAAGCCCTCCGGCATCACGTACTGCCGGGCGCCCATGATGCCCCGGAACCAGCCCATGCGGGGGGAGTCGATGAGGTGCTGCACGGCCCGGCTTTTTTCCCCTTGAATGTGGATCTTGGGCAGGGTGCCCAGCAGCTCCGCGCCCAGCAGCCGCTCCGCCTCTCCCTTGCGGATCACCGTGGGGTCGATAAACTCCAGCACGAAGACCAGCATGAGCCCCAGCAGGATGCCGCCTGCCGCTCCCCCGATGACGAACATCTTCAGGATCGGCTTGTGACGGGAAAGGGGGATGAGGGGCGGTTCGATGATCGTAAACCGGTTGGTCTGCTGCTCGAGCTCCACCTCCTGAGAAACCCGTGCGTGCTCCAGTTTGATCCGGAGGGTGTCGTAGATCTCCCGGAAGTTCTTCACCTCGTCCTCGAGCTTGGTGTAGGTTTTTTCCAGGTCCGGAAGGAGCAGGAGCTTGGCCTGGAGTTTTTCGATCACCGATTGGTACTCGCTGATCTCCCGGATGAGCACTTGTATCTTGATGCGGGTGTCCTCCAGCCTGGCGGAGATCTCCTGGTACACGGGGGAGCGGATCTCCCGTGTCTCGCTGGCCTTCTTCTCCTTTTTTTCTTTGTCCAGCAGGTCCAGGATGTAATCGATTTCCCGCTGGAGTTCCTGGACTTCGGGATGGTTCGGCTTCCGGGTGGACAGAAGCTTGCCCTTTTTCATCTGCAGTTCCTGGTACTGCCGCTGATACGGCGTGTTCTGTACGAACAGGGCCTGGGCCACCACCATCGGCTTCTGGCCACTGAGGCGCTCATCCATGAGTTTTTCCGTGAGCTGTTCCTGGTTCAGTTCCAGCTGGGTCTTCAGCAGCTTGGACTGAAAGGCGTTCAGCTCGCCGGAGATGATGTTCTTCTGCGTGAGCAGATCGATGTTCTTCAGCTTGAAGTTCCGCAGCTTCTCCTCCGCCTCCTCCAGGTCGTCGCGGTAGTGCTTCACCTGGGTTCCGATAAAGGTCACAGCGGCCGATGCCTCCCGCCGGCTTCCCTCCAGGCTCTTGTCGATGAACAGCTTGCTGATGGCCTCCACCATGTTTTTGGCCATCTCCGGCGTCTGCCAGGTGCAGCCGATCTGAAACGAGTCCCCGGACAGGTTCATAATGTGGGTGTTCTTGCGGAACGCATCCACCATGGACTCCATCTCCTTGTCGTTCTCGACATCCTTGTCCATGTCCAGCAGGTGGATCGCCTCTTCGACAAGCGGCCGGCTGTAGATGATCTTCTGGAACAGTTTGAGGCGATCGAAGTCGGTGAGAGAGACAGCGGTCTGGTAGCGCACCAGGGGGTTCAGGATCTCCTTCTGCTCCAGGAGGATGGTCGTGCTGGACATGTACTCCGGGGAGATCATGAAGCTGGCCAGGATGGTGAGTATGGGGACGAGAACCACCGGGACGATGAACAGGCGCTTTCTGCGGAAAAAGATCTCCACCAGGTACTTCACGTTGAAGTCCCCCAGCGGCTTCCGTTCCGTGTCCCGGTGCGCGGGACGTTCAGGAAATCGGGTCATCCGGCCTGCTTCCTCTGTCAAAACGCGGCCCCCAGCGCTGTTCCAAGGATGATGGTGTTCAGCATGGGCGACACCTCTCCCAGAACGTAGTTGAACTTTGCGATGTGTTTGCGCGGCACGAAGACGATATCCCGGGGCTGAATATCGATGAGCGTTCCGGTCCCGTCACCCCGGAGAAGGTCGCGGAAGTCAAATATCTGGATCTCGCTCCCGTTGCGTCGCAGGATCCGTGTCTTGTGTTTGGCTCCGTCCACGGTGGGGCCGCCGGCCAGGGCGATCCCCCGGGTGGCGTCCATGCGCCGCTTGATCGGGAACACGCCCGGGTTCATGACCTCGCCCAGCACGTAAAAGACGTTTTCTTCGTTCTCCCGGACGTAAATGGTGTCCTCCGGCTTTAGACGGAGGTTCAGCGCCCGGTTTCCCTCCCGGAGCAGGGCGTACAGGTCCACCTCGATCAGGGTGTTTTTTCCGCGGATGATGGTGCATCCCCGCATGTCGGCGGCCTCCGTGACCCCCTGCGCCTGGGCAAGCGCGCCCAGGAGCATCGGTTCTCCCTGAAAATTGAACACACCGGGCATGCCCACCTCGCCCAGCACGTAGATCCGGTTATTGTTGTACTCCCTGACGAGAACCGTCACCTGCGGATCCTGGTAATCGGCGCGCATCCGGTCCTCGATCGCTTTCTTGAGCTCGGTCCGGGTCATGCCCTTCACGTCCAGGATCCCCAGGACGGGTATGGCGAACTTTCCGTCCGGGCCGATCATGTACTCCCGGGTGAGGTTGGGGTTGTTGTAGGAAAACAGCTCGATCACGTCCCCGGCGCCCAGACGGTACTCACTCTCAAAGGACTCCAGCTTTTCGACCTCTTTTTCCGTGATCCCCTTCACCGCGCCATCGTCCATCTCCGGGATCTTCCGTGGTTTCCGGCCGGACGGGGGCATGGGAACCATTTTTTCCCAGGCGACCTTTCCCTCCACGGTTCCCACCCGCTCAGCATCCCGGGGGCTCGGGGACTTGTGATGCGGCCCATAAGGGCCCTGGTAGTCCGGGTCGTTCGGAGGAAGCGACCCGTTGTAGGCTTCGCCGCTGGGCAGGGGCTCCCGGGCCCCGGGAGCGCCGGGGGATGGCGAGGCATCTTTCAGGCTGCCCGGAGCCGGATCTTCCCCTGCAACGTCAACCGTTTCCCCGGACGTGCCGTCGATTGTTCCTTCCTTCCCCACGGGGTGCCCTGCCGCTTCCGTTTCGGATGGAACCGGCGTGTCAGGTGAATCCATGGAGGATTGAATAGCGGCACGCTCATCGTTTCGAGTTCCACCCGGGTCAGGGGGGGGAGGCATATCCTGTCCGGATCGCTGAGGTCCTGAGGAGGCGCAGCCCATGACCAGCGCAAAAATGAGAAACAGGATCAGATGTCGGAGTTTCATGCCGGGTTACCTCGTATCCGAACCGACCGGAAAACGGTAATGATAGGCGGACCGCGGTGAAAGATGGACCTCGGCCTTCCCGGATTTCAGGGCTATGGGAGCGCCAAGACGGTTCAGGGAGTGGCCGGGAGCTGAGAGGACATAACCGGTCCCCGGGCCCAGTGCATACCTCGAGAGGTCCAGCATCAGGTTCGTTTCCTGGACGGACCGGTTGACAACGATCAGGGTGAGGGTGGCGGTTTTATCCTCCAGGGCCGCGTACACCGACAAGTCCTCCCGGACAGCGGGGGATCGAGTCCAGCGGACCCCCAGGCTCACATCCCCGAAGCCGGCACCCTGTCCGTCCACGTTCCGGTAGAGGGCATACGCGTTGTAAGCCGGGGTGCCGGCAGAGGGGTAGGTCCAGTAACAGGCCAGGTCCAGCCGGTGGCGGCCGAAGATCCCCAGGATGTCGGCCAGGGCCAGGCCTCCGCTCATTTCCTTCTCGGCCCCCCAGTTGTATTCCGTGATGCCGACCCGAAGCCCGGGGTAGTAGTCCCGGACCCAGGCCCGGACGCGCGGGATCAGATCCACCTTCTCAGCGATCCAGGAAGGATCCTTGTAGTCCGGATCGTAAAGGGAGCGGGTGGTTTCCAGGCGAAGCTTCTGCACGGCCTCGCTGTCGTCATCCGAGTAGACGCCCTGCGCCTGGGGATAGAAGTGGACCGTAACGATGTCGATCAAGCGCCGCCCGGTGCCCAAGTCGTGTTTTCGCATTTCCCGGAGAAACCAGGGAAGGAACGGGGTGTCCCCGTGTGCCTTTCGGTCCCGTGTGCCGCCGTCCTCCCGGTCCGCGGCGGACTGGAAATATGCGGGCCACCCCCACAGTTCGGGACCGGCGATCAGGATGTCGGGCGCCTCCTGTTTCACCGCGGCGGCCATATTCTGGAACCGTTTCAGGATTTCATCGTAGTCCACCGGCCTGGGGTGGACATCCCGGTGCTGGATGTTCCAGAGCATCGGTTCGTTTCCCAGGGAGAAGATCACCCGGCCCCGCAGGACCATATCCGGGAACTCCTTCATGACGGTTCGTGCCCATGCCGCTACGCAGTCCGGGCCGCAGGGAACGGACGCGTCCAAAGGGTTGTTTCCGGTCACGTTTGTGCCGTCGGGCCGGATGCCGTTGCCCGCGTCCGGCCGGTACGGGTCGGTGGACTGCTGTGCGCCGTAGCGGGCCACGGAAAAGCTGCTGGAGGTGGTATCCTTGGCTACATATCCCACAAGCGGCACGGTGAGGATTGCCAGGGCATCCGCCTGACGGCAGTTCTTCAGGAACTGGCGCCAGGCGTCCTCCTCCACGGCCACGTTCTCGAAGAACCAGTCTTTCCCCGTGTTCCAGGCGTTCCCCAGGCGCCAGTTGTAACGGGAAGCGGTGTTTCCTCCCCACCGGTCCAGGGGAACGCGCAACCCGTGCAAAATCTGATCGGGAGCCGCGGCCAGTCCGTAGATCTCTTCGGAAATACGGTGGGAGTCGCGGTCCGGTTCCACCTTGCACGCTGGTGTGCGGAAGCTTTTTCCATCGCAGGCGGCGATGGCAGGGAGGCTTGCAGGGACCCACAGGCCAAGCATAAGACAAAGGAACCGGATGCGGGTCTGTCCGAGGCGGCGAGGCCGCAGGCTTTCAACAACCGTTGTCTGTATGGTTTCTTTCAAGGCACTTGAAATATTCATGTTTCCTGTTCACTGCTTTCACTGCTTCGTCTCTTTTGTCGTTTCCAAGCTGCTTTCCTGAGAAGTTTTTTCCAGGGACCGGATCACTCGCGCGGGCACCCCGGCGGCCAGTACGTTGGAAGGCAGGTCACCGGTCACCACCGAACCCGACCCCACCACCGTTCCGTTGCCGATGGTCGCCCCCGGCAGGACCGTGACCCGGGCACCGATCCATGCGCCTTTTCTCACGTGGATCGGCCGGGTGTCGGTTTCCCCACCGCGGAATTCCGGGCTCCCGATCCGGTGGGAGACAGTGAGGAAGAGCGATTCCATCCCTACGGACACGTTCTCCTCCAGGACCACGTTCCCGCCCAGGTTGAAATAGACCCGTTCGTTCAGGACACAGCGGTCGCCGATGCTCAGCTTTCCGTCCAGGGCGCCCTCGCCGGTAATGCGCATGGCGCCCATGATCACGGTCCCGTTCCCGATGGACAGGCCGCCCAGCCGGTAAAGAACCCGGCGGAGGCGAAGGCCCGTCAGGGGGGGGATGAGCGCCACAACGAGCTGGATCAGGTCCAGTCGGGGATGGATTCCGGCGGTCTCTTCCCGGACAACCTTGCGTATTCGTGAAACAAACTTCATGGGGTCTCCCCGGGGGTTGCGTACCGCATTCAGTTTTCCGTCCCTGGAGTAATCGACAAAGTTCTCCCCAAACTTGACAAGAATCCGCAAGAATGCGCCTTCGTCCTTTCTCATAAGGAGATGCGATAACCCCTCAAGTTCAGATGGTCTTTTTGTCGATACACAGAAAGGAATCAACGGAGTGCAGGCTGGGGACCCCGGCGGCTCGAACCGCGGCGGAAAAAGCGGCCGGGATCCACCTATAACCGGAGGTAGATCCGATGCCTGGAACAGGGGGGCTTGGAGGCGTTTCCCCTGACGCGCCTGAAAGGGGTGTCGGCAAGCAGGAAGAATGCGTCATGGAAGAAAAGCAGGGAAAGCGACGTTCCTTGGAACTGATGAATCTGGAACAGCGCCTGAGCCGGGGGCAAAAGAGACGTTTCATCGAACTGGAACACGCGGAGGCATGGTTCAACCAGGGCCGGAAATTCTTTCACTTCGAGAATGCCACCTGGATCCATTACGGCGTGCGGGCCCTGCTGTATCTGCTCGGCCTCCGCTCCCGGGGGGAGCGGAACGCCAGGAAGCATGTGGTTCGAAACCTCCGGTTGGCGTTTCCGGGCCTGCCGGAATCCTTTCACGGGTACCGGATCATGCACCTGTCGGATATGCACGTGGACGGACTGCACGGGCTGTCCGAGGCCGTGTGCAAGGAGATCGGCTCGATCCGGACGGACCTCTGCGTGATGACCGGGGATTACCGGTTCGAGATCCACGGTCCCTGTCACAACGTCTACCATCATATGGAAAAGATCCTGTCGTGCATCGATTCCCGGGAAGGGGTCGTGGGGATCCTGGGCAACCACGACTTCGATGAAATGGTCCCCGCCTTCCGGGAAATGGGGGTCCGGATGCTGGTAAACGAGAACCTGGAGATCCGGAGGGGGGAGGAGAGCCTCTGGGTGCTGGGCCTGGATGATCCGCACTACTACGCATGCGACGACCTGCCACAGGCCCTGGACGGCGTGCCGGATGACGCGTTCAAGATCCTGCTGGTGCACAGCCCGGAGATGATTCGGGAAGCGGAAGAGCAGGGGGTGGACCTCTATCTGTGCGGGCACACCCATGGCGGCCAGATCTGTTTCCCGTGGATCGGTCCGGTGATCCTGGAGGCGAACTGCCGGCGTCGCTACGCCCGGGGGGCCTGGCGGTATGGAAACCTGCGTGGGTACACCAGTTCCGGGGTGGGAGCGTCCTGCGTTCCCGTGCGGTTCCACTGTCCCCCGGAAATCGTGGTGATCGAACTGGTGAGCGGAACGGACAAGAGATGAGGCGGGCATGAAAGAGAAGATCGAACGGGTTCCGGAGGAAAGGGAAGAGGAGGCCGCAGACTGGCGGCTCCATCGGAAAGAACCGGATTATTCGCGCCCCCTGCTGCAGGTCCCCCCGGAGCGGAAGCGTGCGATCCTGGAAAAACTTTCTTTTCTCTACGGGCCGGAACGGGCGGAGGGCTGTTACCGGGAGTTGGAGAGGATCATGCGGGTCTATGTCGCGCACAAGACACCCGAGATGATCCGGGAACATGCAGACACGGATGCAGCGGAACGGTTCACCGAGAAAGACGTGATCCTGATCACATACGGGGACCTGATCGCCAGCCCCGGAAAGACTCCCCTGAGAGCTCTGGGGGATTTTCTGGATATCTACATGCGAGGGGCCATCAACACCGTTCATGTGCTGCCCTTCTTCCCGTACTCATCGGACCGGGGTTTCTCCATCATCGACTACGAAGAGGTGGACCCCGAGCTGGGCACCTGGGATGAGATCGAACAGCTCGGCCTTCGGTTCCGGCTGATGTTCGACGGGGTGTTCAACCACATCTCTTCCAAAAGCCGCTGGTTCCAGGAGTTTTTGAACGGCAACCCTGTCTACCAAGATTTTTTTATCAATTTTTCCACCCGGGACGCCATCGACGAGGACCACCAGAAGCTGATTCTAAGGCCCCGGACCACGGACCTGCTCAACCCGTTTCATACCATCAACGGGGTGAAATACATCTGGACCACCTTCAACCCGGACCAGATCGACCTGAACTTCAAGAACGAAACGGTACTGATGCGGGTGCTGGAGATCCTGCTGGCGTACATCCGCCATGGCGCGGATATCCTGCGGCTGGATGCGGTCACCTACATGTGGACGGAACTGGGCACACGGTGCGCCAGCCTGGAGGAAACACACATCCTGGTCCGCCTGTTCCGGGATGTGCTGGACACGGTTGCGCCCCAGGCGGCCCTGATCACGGAGACCAACGTGCCGCACGAGGAAAACCTGAGCTATTTCGGCAACGGGACCGATGAGGCGCAGATGGTCTACAACTTTGCGCTGCCCCCGCTCACCCTGCTGACCTTTCTCTCGGGGGACTGCAGCCGCCTGTCCTCCTGGGCGAGCGCGCTCGATACCCCCTCGGACACCACCACCACCTTTAATTTCCTGGATTCCCACGACGGTGTGGGGCTTCTTGCAGTGCGCGACATCCTGGATCCCGGGGAGATCCGGTTTCTCATCGAACGGGTCGAGGCACACGGCGGGTTCATCTCCTACAAGAACAACGGGGACGGCACCCGGAGCCCCTACGAGATGAACATCACCTGGTACAGCGCCCTGAACGGGGAAGGTAACGGCGAACCGCTGGACCTGCAGGTGGACCGGTTTGTCGCCTCCCGGGCCGTGGCCCTGGTCCTGTCCGGGGTTCCCGGGATCTATCTGCCGAGCCTGTTCGGCAGCGCCAACGACAGGGAGTCCGTCCTGGCAGGGGAGGAGGCCCGGAGCATCAACCGGCGGACCATCGACGAGCACGCCCTGTTTAAGAAGCTCCTGGACCCGGACTCGTCCACCTACAAGCTCGCAGACCGGTTCCGGCACATCATCGAGAAACGGATCCAGTGCCCTGCCTTCCATCCCAACAGCCCGCAGCGCATTCTGCAGGGAAACCCCAACATCTTTTCCGTGTTTCGGATCGCCCGGGACGGCCGTCAACGGGTGCTGGCCCTGACGAACGTCACCGACCAGGAAATGACGTACACGGTTCCCCTTCGCGAGTTGGACAGCGAAAGCGAGACCTGGATCGACCTGATTACGGACACGGAGCACCGGTTTTCCCGTGGAAAGATCTCCGTCACCCTGAAGCCGTACCAGGTGATGTGGTTGTCGCCGAGGATGATTGACAGTATATGAAATCTAAGACGAAAAGATTTCGCCCGGATGCCCAACGCATCATGCGGACGCCGTGCGTGCAGAATGATGCCCGGGTCACCGCGATGGGGAGAGGGTTATGAAACGGCCAGGCAGCGCGAAACCTCGTCCGGAGGTCTTGCTCGCGGTCGCCATCGACGTTACCGCTGTTTGTCAGATGCCTCGTTTCCTGAACCGGGCGGGTTGCCGCGTCTCACTGATTTCCAGGGCGGGATTGGCCGTTCGGAAGTCCCGCTTCGTGGATCATCACGTCCAATGGCCGACAGGGGCCAAAACCCTGGCCCAGGCACTCTATCTTCACCTTCGGCAGACGCCTCGTCCCTATCAACGGGTGGTAATCGGGGACGAGTCCCTCGTGTGGGACCTGGTCGATGAGCCGTTTGTTTCCGAACTGGCAGACTGGTTTCCCTTCCCGCCGGATCCGATCTACATGGGCATTTCGACTTCCAATACCAAGTTCATGCAGGCCGCCTCCGAAGCAGGCCTGTTGGTGCCCCGTTTCAGGATCGCCGGCGGGCTCGATGAAGCCAGACATGCCGCATCCGACCTGGGTTATCCGGTCTATCTTAAAAGTGAACGCGGGGCGTCGGCCTCGGGAGTGAGACTGGCCCACAACGACAGGGAACTGGAAAAGGCCCATGAGGAAATCGGAGACCCGGGGCCCCTCCTTGTGCAGGAGTGCATCGAAGGCAGACAGGGAGAGACTCCGGTTCTGTTCGACAACGGAACCCCCCTCTGCTGCTTTTCCACCTACAACCATGGCGCATGGCCCACTCAGTTGAACGCTTCTTCGACCCGGCAGCTCATGCGGCACGGAGATGAGGCGGGACTCGCTCACGCCATCGGCAAAATAACGCAGTTCACGGGGATGTGCGGCTTTGACTGGGTGCATGACCCCAAACGGGATCGGCTCGTCGTCATCGAATTCAACCCGCGGCCGACACCGGGGGTTTTCCTCTCCGAGCGCCTGAACGCCGGCGTGGATATGGGCGAAGCGGTCCGTTCCTGGTCCCGCGGGCAGGGCCGGGTGGTTCCGCCGGCTTCGAAAAAGTTCATGCCCCGTACTGTTCCCCTGTTTCCGCAGATCCTGTTCCGTTCGGTTGCGGATAAGGACATCGCTTCGTTTCTGCGATCTCTTGCGTACGCACCCTGGGACGATCCTTTGTTGCTGATGGCCCAGCTCCGACGGGTCGCCATGCACTACGTGCCTGCCTCCTGGCGCTCCGGCGCCAAGAATCTGATCCATGTACGATTGAAAAAACGTTCTGAGGATGCGTAGATAGAAAGGCTCTGGACATGCTCTCTCGCCTTCGGAAAGCACAGGAGATCCATGCACTCTACCGGACCATGCAGCGTCACAAAACCGCGGAGTCAGACCCTCCGCTTCCCCCGGCGCGCTGGGGCATGGAGGTCGATACACAGGGACAACTTTGTGTGGGGAGATGCGACAGTGTCGATCTTGCGAAGCAATACGGAACCCCCCTGCACGTAATCGACGAAACGGTTCTGC
>CAYTRL010000052.1:0-20247 GCA_964439795.1 uncultured Thermodesulfobacteriota bacterium | reverse complement strand
CGAGTCCAGCGGCGCCGTGATGGTAGGCGAGGAGTCCTGTAGCGGTTCGCGGAATACAAGAGATCTCGTCCGGGAAGCCGGACAGACGGTTGACGAGATGCTGGATCATCTGGTTGACCGGTATATGAAGATCGACTGCGCCTGCTTCACCCCGAACCATGAGCGCCGGGAGCACGTGGTTCAAATGGCCGGGGACCTGGAGGTGGACGGGGTGATCCACTATGCACTCCAGTTCTGCCAACCCTACACGATCGAATCCTACCGGTTGGATAAGGCCCTCAAGGAGCAAAATATTCCCGTGCTGCAAATTGAAACCGATTACAGCAACGAAGACACGGAAACCCTCAAGAACCGGGTGGAGGCCTTTATTGAAATGATCCGATAAACCCCTTGCGGGAAACCGGACCGCCATCCGGGAGATCAGGGACACGTTTCCGACGCCGGAACCAGGGGAACCCCTGCGGCAAAGCTCTCCAGGAAGGCGCGGTACTGGCACTTGGGCAGTTCGGTCTGAAACACCACCTCGTGACCGTCCTCCACGCCGTCTTCCGGGTGCTGTACAACCACGGCGGTTCTCGGGTCGCCTCCCGCCGCGGTCCGGTTTCCGGAGGCCGGAAGATCGATCTGCTCCCGCCCTGAAAACCGCAGCAGTTCCTTGAGGGAACGCACATCACTGAGCCCGGGGTGGTCCCTGTCCAGGGCCTCCCCGGCCAGGTCCAGGCCCAGGGAAAGGCTGGAGGGGTTGGCCACGGGCGGCGGGATGTAGGTGTCCATGATCCCCTGCAGCATGAGGATGTGTGGCATCCCTTCGGGCCTCTCGGCCAGGAACGGGTTGTACACCGGCGGGTCCGCCGGTTCACTGGCCCACTGGACCAGGCTCGTCACCGGGTCATACTCGGTCAGTTCCCGTTGTCGCGCGGGGTAGCGCAGGATCAGCTCCGCCAGCGGCTTCACTTCGATGGGGCTCTTCTTGTAGATCAGGTTCGCCAGGTAGCTTCCCCCCGCCCCGCTCAGGATCGCGGCCCGGAACCGGGGCTCCACCAGCAGGGCGGGCTGGAGGATCGTGGCCCCCATGGAATGTCCCATGAGCGCCATCCGGGACGCGTCCAACCGGACCGGACCGCCTTCCGGAGTCGTGAGCCCGGGACAGTCCCCGGCCTCCACCGCCAGTTGCTCCAGCACGTGTGCCTGGAGAACGAGTTCCAGGGCGGACTGCCGGACATTATCCCGGAGGGCCAGCGGGTTCAGAAAGTTGAACACCAGTATCTGCTCATCCCCGCCGGTAACGTTCCTCAGCCCGCCGTGCGGGCCGTCCACGCTCACCGCCGCGAACCCCGCCCGCGCGAACTCCTGGGCCGGGCCGGTCCCGGGATCCACCGCGGGCCCTCCCGGCTCCGCACGCCTCCCCCTGTCCACCAGCGGACGGTCCCCGCCGGCGCCGGTGCGGGAGAAGAGCACCACGGGAAAGCCCGTGTCGGGCATGAGACCGCGTGGCAGGGTGAGGACCATGCGGGCCTGCTCATAGCCCTGCAACGCCGGATCCCCTGCTTCGTCCACGACCCACCCACCCCCGGAAAACAGGTAGGGCGGCTCCCCCTCCTGGTACACCGGCATGGGAATCTCTGTTTCGTACACACAGTATTCGTCGAAGACCTCGTTACGGACAAGGGGGCGGTCCGGCTCGGGCATCGGCAGGGCCAGCACCGCATCGCGGAAGCATTCCAAACCGGTGATGGGATCTCCGGTGGTGAACACCGTCATGCCCGCGACACGGTCATACGAAGTCCCCGCCTCCCGCAGACGTTCCAGGGCGGCACGGTATGCGTCGAACGCCTCCCGGCTCAGACCGTCGGGACGCTGCCCGGACAGGATCCTGGCCAGGGAGAACGACACCCCCATAAGGTTGCCGGATCGATCCGTGAGGGAACGAAGCACTATCGCGGCATAGGTGATGCGGGGCCGCAGGGGGATCCCCTGCAGGGGCAGCAGGCAAAGCAGGTTGGGCGCGCCGAACGGACCGCCGTCTTCCATGAACTTTACGTCCAGGGGGATCCGGCGGAGGTATTCAGGTGAAGCGGGGTCAACGTCCACCAGAAAGACCGGCGACCCCGGTTCCAGGCTCCCGGAAAGATCCGGAAGCCCATCCTGGCGCACAGGACCGGTGAGGGAAAAGTACACGGCCGAAGTGAGCCCGAAGCCGTTCCCATCCCGATCCAGGATACGGAGAACATTGTCCACGAACCCGATATTGTCCGGGTTCGGAAAGCCGGTCATGTCCACGGAACCGTCTTTCAGGCGGAGTTCATCGCTGGGGAAGGGAGCGGCGTAGAAACCCTCCGTTCTGGAAAAGTCCATCTGGACCTGGGTGCCGGGGATCTCTTCATACTCGGCGGGGTGCGTCGTCACCGGGGGATCGGAGCTGCAGGCACAGAGCAGAAGGAACAGGGCGGACCCTATCCAGGATGTTGTGGGCTTCATGGTTCAAACCCCTAGTTTTTTCTTCCAAACATGGAGGGACTGTTCCAGCCGGGCAGCGTCAAACGGACTTCCGTGCGCGGGCAGGATGTTCCGGACCCCGGCTTGGAGCAGGGTCTCCCAGCCCCGGAGCATCATGGGGCCGTCCTCGCCGAAGGAGTTGTAGATCGGTCCCAGTCCAAAGGGGAGATCGTTGGGGGACAGGTCTCCCACAAAGGCCAGGCCGTCGTCCGTGAGCACGGAAACCGAATCCAGGGTGTGCCCTGGAGTGGGGAGCACCCGCGCGGAAAATCCGAACTCCTCCAGCGAGGTCTCCCCCCGGAGAAGGATGTCCGGCTTCAGGGCTCCATATCGGAACCAGGACTTGATAAACGAGCTTTGCCGGGCGAAAGCCAGAAAGGGCCGGGAAAACCAGCGCGTCCCGGGCGGTATGGCCACCTCTCCTCTTTCCATCATACCGGCCTCCCCTTCCGGAACCGCCACCAGGCAGCCGGTCCGTGCCTGGATCGCCCGGAGGCTCCCCACGTGATCGAAGTGGACATGGGTGATCACGGTCAGGCGGATCTCCCCGGGATCGATCTTCCGTTTCTTCAGCCAGGATAACAGGACCTTTTCCCTGCGGGGAAACCCCGCGTCCACCAGCATGTACCCGTCCCTTCCTTCAATCAGGTACACGTTCACCTGCCCGAGCCGCAGGGTGTGAAACCTCGTCATCATCGTTGTCTCCCAATCACTGTCCATATGGAAATCTACCGGGATTCTAGAACAGCTCGATCCGCTCCCGGGTGTTCTCTTCGATCTCTTCCCGCTGAAACAGGAACTTGCGGTACCTTCCCTGGATGTAATCGTCGTTGGCAGCCAGGGTGTCGGCGCTGTCCGGGTCCGCGTGGTTCCCAACCGGAAAGTTCACGTAGACCTCCGGGGTGCCGTCCGGGCCGAACCGGCCCACCGACCGCTCCACGGACACGTACGTGGAGACCCACTCGTCCAACTCCTCTGCGAAGGTCATGTTGGTGGCAACGCACAGGCTGTCCTCGCCGCCCGGTGCGGGTTTGCGGAACAGGGACATGCCGGTCCCGTAGGCATCGTCAAAGGAGATGCGCTTGAGGTCCGCAAAGGTGTACCCCGCAGCGGGGTCCACGTCTCCGTACCGGCCCCGGATCCAAGCGGCGCTCCTGCGCGCCGCGTTGAGCAGGATCCAGTCCCGGCCCTCCTGCAACACTTCATCCCCCGAGGGGAACTCGCCCTGCAGGGTCATGGCCGTCACCTTGATCACGAACACCGACATGAGGCCCATGGCAACATCGTAGGCCAGTGTGATGTCGTCCTTCACCGTGCCCTCGGCGAAGAAGTGCATGAACGTCTGCCACGCCACGGCACCCGCCGAATCCAGCGCCATTCGGCGGTCCCATTCCAGAGTCAACAGGTTCACAACAAGGTCCAGGCCCGGATCGTCCCGGAACTCCGCCAGCGCCGGGTCCGAGGGGATGCTGCCGTGGGCATCGGCGAGCAGCGGCAGGATGTCGTCCGCCATCTTGCTGTGCACGTCTCGCTGCATGGCCTGCATGTCTTCCAAGGCCGCATCACCGGACCCGATGAGCCGCGTAATCTCGTCCTGGATGCGCTGCCCCCGGTACCCCGCCTGAAAGAAGCTGCCGTAGTACCAGGGGTCGTTGTCGATACGCCCGTCCCCGGTGAACCCCCAGGGGTCGGTGTTGGCCGTGGCCAGCCAGCCGCGCTCCGCACCTCGACTGCGCGGGATCTGTGACCGTTCCAACCAATCATCCGTCCACAGGGTGGCCGGGTCGCTTCCGTCCATGGACTTCCAGGGGGCCTGATCCCCGGTGAGGTTCCCGCTCCGGAGCGGCACGTCGATGCCCACGCGGTACGCGATGCCGGTGGCGTCGGCGGCGATGAAGTTGTAGTTCATCTCACGCATCCGGTCCACGGCCTCCTCGAACTCGTCCAGATCCGATGCGCGGTTGAGCTCCATGAACCAGCGTGCCGGGCGGTCCTGAAACCCCGCCCAGTTCATGATCTGGGTGCCCAGGAGCAACCCCGCACCGGGAATGCCGATGATCTCGCTGGGCAGAATAACGCCGTAGCCCGGGACATCTTCGTAGGTCATGGTCTCCACCCTGCCCTGCCCCACCGGGTCGCCTGTTTCCCGAACGAGTATCTGTTCCTCCCGTTGCTGCACCGGGATCCATTCCGCCCCCAGTTCCACCGACCCAAACCGTTTCCGGACCTTCCAGACGTCGTTCACGTCCGCCATGTTGGTCGTGGCGGTCCAGATGACCCGGTCGTTGAACCCCAGGGCGATGCCCGGCGTGCCCGGGTAGGCGAACCCGGCCACATCGTAGGTCCCGCCCCCGGCCTTGCTGTTGATGTGCATGGGGTAGGGAGCACCAAAGAAATCGAACGGAAGGTGCGGGTCGCCGGCAATGAGCGGCCGGCCGTTCCTGGTAAACCGGCCGTCCAGGGCCCAGCTGTTGCTGCCCGTCCGGCCGGGAACGGATTCGATCCAGCGCTTCAACCCTGCGAACAGGTTTCGGATCTCCTCTTCCGTGAGTTCCGGGTCGTCCGGGGATGCCCGGGATGTTCCTGTCTGCCGGAGAGCGTCACCGGAAGAACCCGGCCGGTCCTCCGGCGGGACACCGAAGAACGGGTGGGCCGGTTTGAAGATCTCCACGTTCTGCATCCGCTGCTCGTAGAGGATGTAGAGCAGGGTCAGGGCGATCTCGAACTCCACGCTCTTGTCGTTGGCAAACCCCGCTCCCTTCAGGACGATGTAGGGGTCCTCCTCATTCCAGTACTCGGGCAGGAAGTCGTGGTGCTCCGGCCGGTAACCGAAGGGAAGCGGGGCACTGCCCGCGTGGATCTCGTCGATCCGCTGGTTGATCCCGGCCACCCAGGCGCTGATCAGTCGGGCGCGCTCGGGGTCCTCGGCCTGTGTCCGGGCATGGTCCGCCTGCCCCCAGCGGGTGAAATCGAAGGTGGCCGCCTGAATGTCCCGCAGGAACCCCTCCTCGCCGAGCACCTCGGAGAGCCTTCCCAGGGCGAACCGGCGCAGCATGGCGGCCTGATACAGGCGGTCCCTGGCGATCATGTAGCCCGCTGCAAAGAACGCATCCTCGTCCGAGTCGGCGTAGATGTGCGGGATCCCCATCCGGTCCACCAGGATCTCCGTGGAAGTGCCGCCCACGACCACTCCGCCGGAGAACGTGGTGGAGTCACACCCCCATGAACCGACACCCGCAATCACGGCAATCCCGACCGCCAGGACCAGAAACACATCGTTCCGTTTCATGGACATCTCCCCCCAATCTGGGATTTGCGCCAGGCAAGTTTTGCTAAATAACAAGCTTATTCGTGGACTGGTCCGACTGTCAATATTCTCTCACAATAATCCTTTTCTCCTGGCCCCATCGCCTGCATCACAGGAACCATCCTGGCGGCCGGCCAACGGAGGCTCCCAAAACCTTCCATGTTCCGGGACATGGATCCTCCGCTGTCTTTGCGCTATCCTGCACGGCATGATGGATATTGTTCTCATTCAGCCCCCCTTCGAGGATTTCTACACAACCGGAGTCCGAACTCTCCCTTTGGGTCTGCTCTACGTGGGCTCGGAACTGATCCGTGCCGGGTTCTCGGTAGCCCTCATCGACGCCCAGGTGGACGGAAAAAAACGGCAGGCCCCCCTGCCCCGGGAATTCACCCACATGCGGGAGTTCACCCCCGGAGACCGGGCCCCGTTCGCCCTGTTCCACGGCTACTACCGGTACGGTTCGGGAGAGGACGAGATCCTGGACCGGATCCGCCGTGAACAGCCAAAGATGGTGGGGATTTCCCTGCTCACCACCGCATACAGCGATCCGGCAATCCACCTGGCCCGTCGTGTGAGGGAGCAGTTTCCCGGGATCGTTCTGTTCTGCGGGGGACATCACCCCACCCGGTTCCCGGAAACCTGCCTGGAAACGTTCGACTACGTGGTCCGGGGCGACGGGGAGAAGGCGTCGATGCGGCTGGCCCGTGCAATCCTCAACGGTCATGGCCGGACGGACGGCATTCAGGGTGTGTGCCGAAGGGATGAGGCAGGGGGTCACCGGATCCGCGAACCTGCTTTCCTGGGTGATGACGAGCTGGGCCGCCTCCGGCCGGCGCGCGGTCTGACCGGAACACCCGTGATCCGTGGTCGCAGGTTCACCCAGATCCTCACCAGCCGGGGGTGCCCCCTGAACTGTACCTACTGCTGCACAACGCGAAAGCTCTCGGGCGGGTATCGGAAACGGAAGGTGGACGAGGTCCTGGAAGAGTTCGTGGACTGCCACCAACGGCACGGGATTACACACTTCGACATCGAGGACGAGAACGTCACCTTTGACCGGGACCGGGCCAGGGACCTGTTCCGGGGCCTGATCCGTGTGTTTCAAGGCCGTGAGATACTTCTTACGGCCATGAACGGGTTGCTGCCCGAGACCCTGGACGACGAGATGGTGGGGCTGATGCGGGAAGCCGGGTTTCAAAAACTCGACCTTTCCCTGGGCTCCACCCACCCCGAGATCCTCAAGCGATACGGCCGGCCGGCCGGGCTCATGGAGCCGTTCCGTAGCGCCGTGGAAAGCGCCCGCCGACGCAGCATGGAGGTAACGGCTTACGTGATCTCCGGCGGCCCGCACGTGGAGGCAAAGGACGTGGCCGGCGACCTTCTCAGGCTGTCGGCACTTCCGGTTCGCGTGGGTCTTTCCACCTACTATCCTGCTCCGGGCAGCCTGGACTACGAGACCGGTCTCTTTTCGAGACCGGCCTCGTTCCCCCTTCACCGGGCATCCGTCTACCCCGTGGAGGGACGCATGGACCGGATCCAGATGGTCACGGCGTCCCGCCTGGCCCGGGTCCTGAACTACCTCAAAGCCCTCCCCTCCCGGGGGACACGTTCGCTACGCAACGTACCGCCTGTCCTGGAGGGGGAAACCGTGCCCCCGGAGGACACACCCCGGCTCGCCGCCTCGTTCCTGCATGATGGAAGTTTGATGGGTCTCACCCTCCGCGGACGCCGCGCCTATTATCATCGGGCGGACCCGGACCTGGTGGAAGCCTGCCGTCAGGGGTTGCTCCGGGCCGGCAGGGTTGCAGGCTTCCAGGGGGATCTGGAGTTGTGACGAAGGGAACGACTCCACGGTTTTTCTGAAGCCGAATCAGTGTTGATCGTTGAGAGTCCAATCATATTCCAGGTACCGGACCTTCAACTCGTCCCGGTTCTTCTCGATAAACACCCGGTCCGCTTCGCCGGCAAAGGGAAGCACGTAGGCGGGCAGGTCCGGGGACACACGCAGGAAGTCCTTCGTGAACCAGTCGTAGATCTTGGACAGTTTCAAGACGGGTCGTTCCCGCGTCCATCCCTTCTCCGTGGCGGTCTGGAGGCCGCGCGGCAGCCGGTTGAACCGGCGTCCCTGTTCCTCGAGCATGTGGTCCAGGTTCCCGGCCGTGTAGGCCTTCCGCGCCAGGGGCGGACAACTCCTGGCCGCACAGACCAGGGCGAAATGGATACGGGGATCCCCCAGGGGGCGGAGGCGTTCGTGCTCGATCTCGTCCAGGCTTACCTCCCCACCGTTCAGGACCCACAGCTTTTTCTTCCACTGCCCGATCCCGGCCACCCCGCTCACACCCGGTATCTTCCGGATGGATTCCACGGGATAGTGGTCCGCGATCAGTTTCAGGGTGAACAGGTTGTAGGCGTTGATGTAGAACGCCATCTTCTCTTTCACATCTGCCGGCTCAGGAGCTTCCTGGGCCAGGGCCCGGAGAAGTTTCTCCATGGGCTCTCCGCCCTGTTTCTTCAACCCCGCGTAATCCACCCAGCCTTCTTCGTTGACAAACGTTTCCAGAATCTGCGTGGCAAGGACCGGGTCCAGGGAGGCCGCCTCCACCTCGAACGGGAAAAAACACAGAGCCGAAAGACAGACGGCGAGGAACAACCCCACTGCAACCCCTCGTGCCTCTTTTCGGCTGAGCATAATCCGTTCCTCACCCGGTTCTATCATCACGTTTAAAAATATGGATTCTGTATTTCAAAAACCCTCCTATGCCAGGGCACCGCCGCATGACGACCCCGACCCGGCGGTACAGCCGAAACAGTGCACCCCGGTGACGATCTTCCTCCCGGCCAGGGAGATCGGATCAAAATCGCGAATGTGGTCCGGCGCCCCGTGGTTCACGGGGAGCCCCAGCGCCAGGTTGAAATCACAGTCGTACAGGGTTCCGTCCCAGCCTACGTTGACCTGGTGGCGGCACATGAGCCCGTCCAGGGTCCTCGGGTTGAATGTATCCCGGAGCAGCTTTCGATACGGCTGCTCCTGTCTTCGATTTCTCAGGTCCTCCAGGTACCGACCGATGGGCATATTGACGATGGTCAGCAGGTTCGTGAAGGAAACCCCGAACCGTTCCCCGAGTTCGCGTCGATAGTCCTCTTCCAGCAAGGTCTGCACGGGTGGCAGGAAGGATCCCCCGGGGTTGTAGAGAAGGTTCAGGCACAGGTCCGGGTCGATCCCGTATCCCAGGCCGTTCAGACGCCGGATCGCGGCAACGCTGCGCTCATAAACGTCCGCCCCCCGCTGGGCCCGGACGTTTTCTTCGAGGTAGCAGGGGAGCGATGCCACAAGCTGCACCCCCCACTTCCGGAAGAAGGCGGGCAGGGACTCCAGACCCGGCTCCAGAAGTACGGTGAGGTTGGTTCGTGCCTGCACACGGTGTCCCGCCTCGCGCAAACGCTCCACGAATTGGGGAAGGTACGGATTCAGTTCCGGGGCACCCCCGGTCAGGTCCACCTGAGCGCAGCCCACCCGTGAGGCCACGGCCAGGACCTGTTCCATGACCTCCCATTCCATCTGTTCGGGTCTGGACGGCGATGCGTTCAGGTGGCAATGCCGGCATGCCTGGTTGCAGCGCAGCCCCACGTTTACCTGGAGGGTCTCCAGGTCCGAGGAACACAGGTCGTGCCCGGTTTGCCGGATGACCCGTTCATCAAACGGGTTCGGATGCATGGGCTCGTCCCCCTCCCTGCATCAGGTATATAAGAAGTTTTTCAATCTACCGTATGGATGCCGTCCGACCCTTGATCGTTGCATGGGAAGGGCCCCTGCAGAGCGCCCGGGCAGCCCCGGAAACCCCAGCATCATGATAAAACCAGTGGGAAAAATCCGGAGAAGAGCCTGCACGGCCTGGATTCCGGATTGCACGGAACCTCCCCCGGTTTCAAGGAAGAGAGGGCAGTTCTTCCTCCACCAGGCGGATCAGCTCCTTCACCGGTTTCAAGACCCGGCCCTTGAGGGACATGCACACGTGGTCGGTATATCCATGGGCGAGCAGATCCCCGTCCCGACGGACTTGATAATCCACATGGAACATGGGGCCGCGTATCTCCACGTTGTGGATGATCACCCGGATCTCGTCATCGAAGCGCGCCGGCTTCTTGTACTCGCAGTGGGATGCCACAACCGGCAGCATGACGCCCCGTTCCTCCAACTGCATGTACGGGAGCCCCACCTGCCGGAACATGGCGCTGCGGGCCATCTCGAAGTAAACGAGGTAATGGGCATAGTAGACAAACCCCATCTTGTCGATGTGGGCATAGGGTACGTGCAAAGAATATTCAAAGGTCTTGGCACCCATGGCTCCTCCCGGATCTTTACGAGGGTTCGGAACGCTTTTGCGGAGATTCCGAACCGCTCCCCTCCACCTGCTCGGGAAGCAGTGCGCTGATCTGCCCGGCGTCGGTGGCCCCCTCCAGCTGTATGGTGGAAGTGGGAAAGGCGAAATCCACCCCCTGGGATGCAAATACCTCCTGGATCGTTCTGAGCACGCCGCTCCCGTAATGGAGGGAGGTGGCCCAGTCGGGGAGGTTCACCTGAAACCAGACCCGGACCACCTTGGAATACCGGTCCAGCCGGTCCAGGTAGATCCAGCACCGGTCGGGGTTCAGCTCCGGCAACCCGGCAATCAACTCCTTGAGCGCGGACAGGAGTTGCTCTATCCGCTCGGGGGTGGTGTCGTAGGGGACGTCCAGGTCCCACTTGTACATAAACTTCGTGCGACCGTAGTAGTTCTTCACGCCCTCGTTGATAAACTGTGCGTTGGGGATGCTCACCGTGGTCATGTCGGAGAACATCTCCAGGTTCGTCCGGAAGAAACCCACGCGCTTCACCGTTCCCGCCCAGTTCTTGAACACGATGAAGTGCCCCTCGTCGAAAATGCCGGTGCTGAAGATGTAGATCCGGCCCACGATGTTGGTCAGCGGGTCCTTGACGGCCACCACCACGGCGATACCCCCGATCCCCAGAGAGGCCCATATCGCCTTCAAGTCCACCCCCAGGTTGGCCAGAAGGGTGAGAAGCCCCACGATGATGAACACGGTGAGCAGAACCTCCCGGGCCTGCTTCACGATGCGGTTGACGACCCTCTCCTGCTCGTCCCGGTCGGCATCTTCCTCCGTCTGCATGCGTTCCACGTACGATGCGCCGGCCCGGCGGATCATATCTTCCAGAAACCGGAACAGGAATACGAACCCGACCAGGATGCCTCCGGCCAGAAGGAAGCGACGGATCCAGGTATGCACCATTTCCGGCACGGAGAGGGTCTCCAGGCCCAGGTAGATCCCCAGAAGGATGAAGATGTAGTAAAGCGGCCGCAGGAAATGCCGAACGATCATGTCGTCGATGTGGGTCGCGGTGGACTCCGCCCACCGATGGCTGGTTCTCAGGATGATCCGGTTGAACACCTTGGCGGCCACCAGGACCGCCACAAAGATGAGAAGCGACGTGACATACTGCCCCGCCCTGTTCCCCAGCAACGTGTAGTTCCACACGGGCTCGAAATGTCTCAAGTACTCCTGCATAATCCCACCCTCCCTGGATCGTTCCTGTTATCCGATCTCAACGGTTCCAAAGGTCCATTGATTCTTCGGGGGTTTCGCGCCGTTATCAACCCCGTCGATTATATACATACAAGGGCAACGGGATAAACCTCTTCGAAAAAGGACGGTAATGATGAGTCATCGTCGTGCAGGAATAACACGTTGCAGGAACTGCGCAGGATAGAGCAGGATAGAATCTATACGGTTCGCAGGAATGGAAAACAAGGGCAGAGCCAGACGCCCGGTGGGAGTTCCCGCAGGACGCAGGGGCCGGTTCAGGTCTTCTGAAGGCCCCAAGGACGAGGGAAGCTCCCCCGGGTGTCTAGCCATCTATGTGTCCTGTGTGAGGAATGGAACATAAATCCTTAGCATGAGTTCACACAGAACAAGGGTGCCCGGCTGATTGCTTTTCAAGGCGGCCGAGAACGAACGACCCTCCTCCAGGGCGCCCCTATAGAGTGTTCGCCACCACCAGGCGCTGGATCTCCTGGGTCCCCTCGTAGATCTGGCAGATCTTGGCGTCCCGCATGTAGCGCTCCACCGGGTATTCACGGCTGTAGCCGTACCCCCCAAGCACCTGGACGGCATCCACGGTCACCCACATGGCCACATCTCCGCAGAAGGTCTTGGCCGCCGAGGAGAGCCTGGTCTGCTCAGGAAGCAGGCGGCTCATATCCTTGGGACACTCCTGGAGCACGGAACAGGTCTTGTACAGGAGCTGACGCGCCGCCTCGATCTGGATGGCCATGTCCGCCAGCTTGAAAGAGATCCCCTGGAAAGAATTGATCGTCTTGCCGAACGCGACCCGCTCCTTGGCATAATTGGTGGCGTACTCGGCAGCCCCCGCTGCGATCCCCAGGGCCTGGCCCGCGATACCCGGGCGGCTGAAATCCAGGGTCTTCATCATGATGGCGAACCCGCTTCCCTCTTTGCCCAGGAGGTTTTCCGCCGGCACCTCACAATCCTCGAAGATCAGCTCCACCGTGTCGGACGACCGGATCCCCAGTTTGTCTTCCTTCTTGCCCACCTGGAACCCCGGGAAATCCTTCTCGACGATGAATACGCTGCCCTGCTTGTGAGTCTTCTCATCCGAGTTGGTGACGGCGTACACGGTGATCGTCTCGGCCACCCCGCCGTTGGTGATGAAGTTCTTGCTTCCGTTGAGGATATACTTGTCCCCCTTCTTCACGGCCCGGGTCTTCAGCCGGGCCGCGTCGGACCCGCCTCCCGGCTCGGTGAGCCCGAAGGCTGCCAACTTCTCCCCGGTGGCCAGCGGCGGCAGGTACTTGGCCTTCTGGTCATCGTTGGCGGCCAGCAGGATGGGCAGGGTGCCCAGTTCCTGCACGGCGGGGATCAACCCCACGGACGCATCCACCTTGGACAACTCCTCGACCACGATAATGAGGCTGAGCAGGCCCGCCCCGGCCCCGTCGTACTTCTCCGGAAAATCGATCCCCAGCAGGCCATTCTCACGAAGGAGGTCCACCATCTCCCAGCTGAACTTCTCTTCCCGGTCCCGATGTTCAGCCCCCGGCTCCACCTGCCCCTTGGCCATCCTGGCTACCGTATCCTTCAACATTTTTTGTTCATCGGTGAGGTCGTACTGCGACATATTTCTTCTCCTCTCTGCGTGGTTCCGGTCGAGCCTTCACAGGATAATTCTGTGTAACTATGCGTGGATACAGCCTTATATTACTAACACAAGCCGGTGCGGGGCGTCAAACGGATCCGAAATCCACAACGGTCCGCAGCACCCGTTTCAGGGGGGCCAGCCCCTGATCTTCCTCCAGGGCCATGCGGACCAGATGAAGGGTATGCGGGATCGATTCCTGATACCGCTCCCTCCCCTTCACTACCTGGTAAGCGAACGTCCCCAGGGCCTTGAGGTTCCGCTGGAGCCCGGTCCGGACAAAAGCCCTTCGGAAGAGGGCCTCGTCCAACAAGGGCCCACCCTGGTCCCGAATCAAGGCCAGGTAGGCATCCACCATCTCCTTCTGTTTCTCCGGTTCCAGAGCTACATAGGAGTCTCTCACCAGGGAGGCCAGGTCATAGGTGACCGGACCGAGCCGGGCATCCTGAAAATCAAGTACAGCGAGCCTGTCATTTATTACCATGAGGTTGCGGGAATGGTAATCCCGGTGGGTGAACGCCTGAGGAACCCCTGCGATCTCCCGGCAAAGATCCAGGAACTGCCGGTCCAGTTCTCTGCGGTCCGGTTCCCGGATCGTTCGTCCCCACAACCCCTCTACGGCATGCTCACGAAAAAAGCACAACTCCCGGAAGAAGGTTTCCGTGTCGAACGCGTAGGAAAGCGCCACACAGGGTGACCGTGAGGCCCGCGAAGCCTCCTTCTGCAAGAGCACCAGTACCCGGAGCGCTTCCCGGTAATATCGGTCCCGCTCCGCGGGAGAACAGGACCGCACATGAGACTCCAGGGTGACGTCCCCCATGTCCTCCAGGAGAACAAAGCCCTGATCCGATGCGTCTACATATACCTCCGGAACACATACCCCCTTCTCGGCCAGGTGCCTGGCGATGTTGACGAACGGCAACTCTCCCCCTGCCGAGTCAGGAACCCATGGCTCCGCCAGCTGCATCAAAATAAAGCTGTGCCGGGAAGGGCCGCCGGAGCCCCGGGAAAACACCCGAATGTAGGAGCGGTCAGAGGCATCCCCGGCGAGAGGCTGAAACGTATACGCCCCGCAGGACGGGGAAAAGGCCTGTTCCAGAAAAACGGCAATCGACTCGGGCAGGTCCGAAGTCTCCGGGCACCCGGTCCTGGATTCTTTCACGCTCCCTCCGGTAATAACCTTTTTTTTCTGCTCCGTTGACGATCCATGCAAAACATGCTGAAATATTTGATTTTAGAGGAATTATTTCGTTTGATCCCTTACACCCTTCACGGGGCGGTCCCGGCCCGAACTCACGTGTTTTCACCGGGCAGGGGGGAACACCGGATACGGCCGACCCTCTACCGGGTGGTTCCGTTCGGTGAAACTTGTTCGCGCCCAGAATAGGAAAAACCCGCGGGCAGAGCAACACACCGGGTTGATCCTACCCGATTCCATCTCTGAGACCCTGCCGTACAAGGGGTCCTCCAGGAAACGAGGTTCTCCAGAGCAGAGAAAGGAATGTTCTCCATGACCGAGAAAAAAAGAAAATCGGGCCGCAAGCCTCAGGTAACAAAGACATACAAGGAGATCAACGAAAAGATCCTGAAGGGCAAGGCCGTGGTCCTGACGGCGGAGGAGATGATCCAGGTGGTGGAAGAAAAAGGGGCAAAAAAGGCGGCCCGGGAGGTGGATGTGGTCACCACAGGCACCTTCGGCCCCATGTGCTCCTCGGGCGCCTTTCTCAATTTCGGGCACTCCAATCCAAAGATCAAGGCACACCGGGTCTGGCTCAACAACATTCCGGCCTACACCGGCATCGCCGCGGTGGACGCCTACATCGGAGCCACGGAGGTCACCGAGGAAGACCCCCTGAACAAGGTGTTTCCAGGCTCCTTTCGTTACGGCGGCGGCCATCTTCTTCATGACCTCGTGGCCGGCAAGAACGTGGAACTGCGGGTCTCCAGCTACGGGACCGACTGTTACCCCCGCAAGGAACTGACCAAAAAGGTCAACCTGCAGTCGATCCCGCAGGCGATCTTGTTCAACCCGAGAAACGCCTACCAGAACTACAACTGTGCGGTGAACCTGTCCGATCGAACGATCTACACGTACATGGGGATTCTGCGACCGAACGGGGCGAACGTAAACTACTGCAGCGCGGGTCAGCTCAGTCCCCTGTTCAACGACCCTTACTTCCGCACCATCGGCGTGGGCACGCGTATCTTTCTCGGTGGGGGGGAAGGTTTCATCTCCTTCTACGGGACCCAGCACAACCCCTCCCCCGCACGCAGCAGCAAGGGGATTCCCATGGTGCCGGCAGGGACCCTGGCCGTGACGGGAGACCTGAAATCCATGGATCCCGAATGGCTCGTGGGAGCGAGCCTTGTGGGATACGGGGTCAGCATTTTCGTGGGGCTGGGAATCCCCATTCCGATCCTGGACGAGGAGATGGCTGCCTTCACCGCGGTTCGGGACCAGGATATCTCCACTCAGATCGTGGATTACAGCCATGACTATCCGTTCGGAACCGGTACGACCCTGGGCAAGGTCACCTATGCCCAGTTGAAGACCGGTAAGATCCCGTTCCAGGGCAAAGAGGTGCCTGCGGCACCGCTTTCCAGCTATGCCAAGGCAAGGGAAATCGCGGAGATCCTGAAACGGCGGATCACCAAGAAACGCTTTCTTCTGGGGGAACCTCAATGGCTGATCCCACCCGGGGGGAAAAAGAGGAAGCCGAGGCGTACGTAGCCCGAACCTATCGTGATCTTGTCTCCCGGGCCCATCTCAAGGCCTTTTCCGTAAGCTGGAAAGAGACGGATCTGTTCATCCGTGCGGAAAGCGACCTGGCCGGGCTGGCACGGAACGCCGTCCGGAAATGTCGAAAGGAAATCGAGGGGTACATGGAAAAAAACCCCGCATTCCGTACGAGTTTTGAGGCACTACCGCATGACCCGGACGCCCCGGCCGTGGTACGCGACATGCTCGAGGCGGCACGTCTCGCGGGTGTAGGCCCCATGGCGGGTGTTGCCGGGGCCGTAGCGGAGTACGTGGGACGGGCCCTGCAGGCTCATTCCGGGGAGGTGATCGTTGAAAACGGGGGGGACATCTATCTTCACACCGGAACACCGGTCACGGTGAGCATTTTCGCCGGCCGCTCCCCCCTGAGCATGAAGTTGGGCATCCGGATCCGGCCGGAGGAAACCCCCTGTGGGGTCTGCACCTCCTCCGGCACCGTGGGCCCCTCCACGAGCTTCGGCAAAACCGACGCCGTCACGGTGCGGGCAACCTCAACCGTCCTGGCGGATGCCGTTGCAACGGCACTGGGAAACCGGATACAGGTACCCGGGGACATGGAGCCGGTGCTGGAGGAGGCGGGTGAAATCGAAGGCATCCAGGGTGTGGTGGCCATCCTGGGAGACCGGATCGGTTTGTGGGGCGATCTGGACATGGTCCGCATGCCCCCTCTGAACGGAAACAACCGGAACCAATCCGAAGAGGAGATGGATTCATGACCAGCCGAACCAAGGTTCTCCGATTCAGCAAGGCCATATGGAAACAGCCGATCGTCTGCAAACTGGCGACCGACTACGGGCTCACGTTCAATATCGTCAAGGCGTTCATCCTGCCCCGGCAGGAAGGCAGGATGATCCTGGAACTCATCGGCGAGGAGGACAACTACCGCAGGGGCATTCAGTACCTGAAACGCTGCGGGGTGAAGGTGGAGCCGATCGAGAGGGACATCACCCGGGACGAAAACCGTTGCATCGAGTGTGGGGCCTGCACCGGTCTGTGCCCCACCCAGGCCCTGCACATGATCAAGCCGGTGATGAAGGTGGAGTTCGACCCGGCACTCTGCATCGGGTGCGGCTGGTGCATCAAGGGGTGCCCGACGAGGGCTATGCAGCTTAAAGTCGACGAAATCTAAGTTCGGCGGGGAAACAGCGGCGGGGAAAGGCTGCACGAACCTTTCCCCGCCGGTTGATGCTCAGGTTTACTCAGGGTTTTTGAGGCCGCGCCTTCTTCTCGCGGATGGAGCCGTAGACCGGCACCTGGATGGTTTCCTCCTCCCCGTTTTTCGTGACGATGGTCAGCCGTTCGGAGACCCGTCCCTTCTTCTGGTCGCCCGGGTCGTACGTGACCTGCACCCGGTACCGCTCCCCCTCCTCTTCCGTGATGATTTCACAGGTCAGCCGATCGGAGTCTTTCTTGACCTCCTTCACCGAAAACCCGTCTTTTCCCGTTTTCGTGAGGGTGATCTGCCGGGTGACAGGTTTTCCCGGGGACACAATACCCAGGGACAGCAACTGGGGGGATACCTTCACGCTGCCCTGCACAAACGCATGCACAGGCACCTTGATCTTCGGGTTCTTCTTGCTGGTTGTCTTGACCATGATCTCACCGGCTACACGGCCGATGGGCACCTTCTCCGCCAGAGAAACCGAGTAGACGGCGCCGCCATCGTCTTCCTCCAACCGGGTCACGAGCACTGCGGGGTTTTCCGAGCGGACTTCCTTGACACGGATCTTCTTGCCCTTCCTGAACTCGATTTTCAGTTCTTTCGGTTTCCGAGGATCTTCCTTCTGGATGCTGCCAAAGTTCACGTAACGGGGCGTGACGACCACTTCTGCTGTGACCTTGCCCTTCAGAGAAAGCCGTACGGTTCGATTGTTCGGGTCGTTGGTTTCTACGGTCACGGTCTTTTTAACGGAACCGCTGTAGCCCTTGCTCTTGAATGTTGCCTTGATCTCTCCTGCCCCGCCCGGGGGCACGTCTTTGGTCGTAACCAAAGCGCCGGAGCAGCCTCAGCTGCTTCGGACCTTTTCGATGAGCAAATCTCCGTTCCCTGTGTTTTTAAATAAAAAAACGTGCTCTACCTTCTCGCCCTGATCCACTTCACCGAAATCGAACTCGGTGCTCTCGAATGAGATCGCTGGCTGCTCGACATCTTCGCTCATGGCGTTTGCCAGATCGCCCTCGTCAGCCGCAGCGGTTCCGGAACCGGCCTGGAGCACGGGCCCGGCATCGCCTTGCTGCTTCGCAGATGTGGTTTCCTCTTTTTCCCCGATGCAGCCCGAAAAGGCCATCACGGCGAAGAGGACGATAACGATGACCCCGGTCCTTTTCATGGATGCCTCCTTCTCTGGGAAACGTTCCGCCACAAGGCATCCCCGCCCCGCAAAAGACGTTTCCTCGTTTGTTCTGTTAGTCATGGATATTCTTTTTTCTGATTAACACACGGCCGATGCCCGGTCAAGGGAGCCCGGCCTCCCGGTTATCCCCGGAATGGAGGAAAACGTTGTTATTCCAAGCTTTTTTTATTTCTCAGGTCGTACATGGTATTGTTGGCTGGAACGCTTTTTTTCATTAGATCGGTGTTTCTCCGTAATGGGTTCATCGGCCGGACCGGGGGAACCGAACGCCCCTTAGAAGGAAGAAAATGCACATCCTGGGCATTGAAAGTTCCTGCGACGATTGTGCCGCCGCGGTGGTGGCCAACGGACGTGAGATCCTGTCGCACGCCATCCACTCCCAAATCTCCACTCATCGTCCCTTCGGCGGGGTGGTCCCCGAACTGGCAAGCCGGGATCACCTGGAAAAGATCGTACCGGTCATCGAAAAGGCGATCCAGGATGCCCGTCTGGGCTGGAAGGACCTGGACGGTGTCGCGGTCACCTACGGTCCCGGCCTGATCGGATCCCTTCTGGTGGGTCTGTCGGCCGCCAAGGCGATCTCGTTTGCCCTGGAGATCCCTTTATGCGGGATCAACCACCTGGAAGGCCACCTGTTCGCCGTTTTCCTGGAAGACCCGGTTCCGGAATTCCCCTTTTTGGGCTTGATCGTCTCCGGGGGGCATACGAGCCTCTACCACGTGAACGGTTTCGACGACCGCTCCCTCCTCGGGCAGACCAGGGACGATGCGGCGGGGGAAGCCTTCGACAAGGTGGCGAAGCTGCTTGGACTGGGCTATCCGGGCGGTGGGGTCATCGATCGGATGGCCCGGGAAGGAAACCCTGCGGCGTTTCCGTTTCCCCGCCCCCTGGCCTCCCCGGAAACCATGGACTTCAGTTTCAGCGGCCTGAAAACGTCGGTACGTAACTTTGTCGAACAGCGCGGCACCGTCTTTATCGAAGAAAATATGGCGGACGTTGTGGCTTCCTTTCAGGAGGCGGTGGTGGACAGTCTTCTCATCAAGCTTTCCCGGGCCGTCCAACGAACCGGAACACGGAGGGTCGTGGTGTGCGGCGGTGTGGCGTCTAACACCCGGCTGCGGGCGCGCCTGCAGCAGATGGCCGAAGAAGAGGGCCTGGAGGTGTTCGTTCCTTCGCCGGCCCTGTGTACCGACAACGCGGCCATGATCGCGGCCGCCGGAACCCGGTCCCTTCTGGCGGGGAAAACCTCTCCGCTTTCCCTCAACGCACGGGCCAACCTCCCGCTGTGACCTGACCGGGATCGGGCCTGAAACCTTCTTGCATTCAGGGCAGACAGGTCATGGGAAATACACTGAAGGGCCACCTCAGGGACTACGGCGAGCGGCCGAAAAAGTCGCTGGGCCAGGTGTTTCTCATCGAGCGCTCCATCCAGGAGAAGATCCTTGATTTGGCTGACCTGGGACCGGAAGACACCGTGGTGGAGATCGGCCCGGGAACGGGAACCCTGACCCGGGAGATGATCGGCCGCGTCCACCGTCTCATCGCCCTGGAAATCGACCGGGAACTGGTTTCCTTCCTCCATGGATCCCTGCCACAGAGCGAGCACCTGCGACTGGTATGCATGGATGCCCTGGATTTTCCCTACCGCCGCGCGGCGGGCCGAATGAAGACCCGGTTGAAAATCGTGGGGAATATCCCCTACCAGATATCCGCGCCGCTGATGTTCACCTTCCTGGATCAGTGGGAGTCGTTCGCCATGCTGGTTCTCATGCTCCAGAAGGAGGTGGCGGAAAGACTCACGGCCGTGCCCTGCACAAAGGCGTATGGGGCGCTGACCGTGCTGTGCGGTATCCGGTTTCACATTCGGATCCGGCAGAAGGTTTCCCGTCACTGTTTTTCTCCTGTTCCCCGAGTGGATTCCGCCGTGGTCCAGTGCCTGCCCAGGAGGGTAGATCCGATGGTTCCGAACGAAGAACGCTTATTTCGCAAGGTGGTGAAGTCGGCCTTCTCCCAGCGCAGGAAGACCCTGTTCAACGCCCTTCGTACCTCCCCGATCATGTCCGTAGAGGCCGATCGGCTGAAGACCGCCCTGAATGCG
>CAYTRL010000051.1:0-20576 GCA_964439795.1 uncultured Thermodesulfobacteriota bacterium | reverse complement strand
CGGCGAGGACCCTGAGGCCCTGCCGGGACTCCGACCCGCCCGGACCTGGATCCGAGGCTTTTCCGGTCTACGTGATGAACCGGATCGACGATCAGTACCGGGGCGACGCAAGCCACGGCATCATGGAAATGCAGGTCCACACGCGGCACTGGACCCGGAACATGGAGATGGAGGCCTGGAGCCTGGGCAAGGATTACTCGCTGGTACGCATCCTCCGGCCCAGGAAGGAAAAGGGCACGGCCACCCTCAAGGCGGCGGGCGACCTGTTCACCTACCTCAGCAAGACCGACCGGACCATCAAGATCACCTCGGGCATGATGGGGGCCTCCTGGATGGGGAGCCACTTCACCAACGACGATCTCATCCGGCACACCCGGCTCTCCGAGGACTACGATATCGAGCTTGACCCGGGAACGCTGGCTCCGGACAGGGAGGATTACATCTTCACCCTCACGCCCCGGCCGAACGCCCCGGTGGTGTGGGGCAAGCTGGAGATCACTGTGCGCAAACGGGACCTCCAGCCGCTGAACCAGCGCTACTACGACGAGGACATGAAGGCGGTCCGGCTGCTGGAGTTCTCCGACCACCGGGAGGTGGACGGGAGGATGCTGCCCATGAAGATGACGGTAAAGCCCCTGGACGGGTCGGGCGAATTTACCCGGGTCACCTGGAAGGAGCTCGACTTCGACGTGAAGCTGGACAAGGGCTTCTTTTCCCTGCAGAAACTTCGATCCATGTGAGGGCCCCGGCATGAACCTGTTCCGCATGGCCTGGAGGAACGTGGGACGAAACCGGCGGCGAACGGTCGTCACGGTGGCGGCCATGAGCCTGGCCCTGTTCGTCATGATCCAGTACGCCGGTCTCGCGGAAGGTTTCTTCGCCGGCATGGAGCGGAACATCCTGGACCTGGAGACGGGCGACCTGCAGGTGTTCGCCCCGGGTTACCGGGACAGGCCCTCCTTGTACACGCGCATGGAAGACCCGGAACCGTTCCTGCGGGACCTGGAACGGGCCGGCTACCGGGCCTCGGCCCGCCTGCTGGCCGGAGGCCTGGCGGCGGGGGAGGAGGCCAGCGCCGGGGTCATCCTTCTGGGCGTGGACATCCCCCGGGACGCGCGGGTGAGCCGCATCCACGAGCAGCTCCTCCAGGGGGACTGGCTGGATGCATCGGACCCTCACGGCGCGGTGCTGGGCCGGCGCCTGGCTCACACGCTGGGGGTCGGGCCCGGTGACGAGATCGTGGTGCTCACCCAGGGCGCGGACGGCTCCATGGCCAACGAACTGTACCGGGTGCGGGGTGTGCTCAAGAACGTGGGGGACCGCGTGGACCGGACCGGCGTCTTCCTGTCGATCCCCGCCTTCCGGGAGTTGATGGTCCTGCCGGCGGGGGCCCACCAGATCATCGTGAGACGCCCTGACGGTATCGGGCTTGACCCCGCCGCGACCCGGGTGCGTGAACTGGCGGGCGGGTTGGACGTGAAAAGCTGGAAGCAGCTTCTGCCCACCCTGGCTTCCATGCTCGATTCGACGCAGGGGGTGATGTACGCCATGTTCCTGATCTTCTACACGGCCGTGGGCATCCTGGTTCTCAACGCCATGCTCATGGCGGTCTTCGAGCGGATCCGCGAGTTCGGCGTGCTCAAGGCCCTGGGCGTGGGTCCCGGCGGGGTGCTGGGCATCATCGTGACGGAGGTGGCGATCCAGACGGGCCTGGCCATCCTGGTGGGCGGGCTGCTGAGTATCCCGGCCGGTTGGTACCTGTCCGTGAAGGGGATCAATCTGAGCCGGTTAGGCGGAGTCGCCATCGCCGGTGTTGCCTGGGACCCGGTCTGGCGCTCCGTCATCCGGCCGGAAACACTGCTGGGACCGGTCCTGACGCTGCTCGGAGTGGTGGCCCTGGCGGTCCTCTATCCCGCGCTCAAGGCGGCCATGATCCAACCCGTGGACGCCATTCATCATCGATAGGAGGGGTCGTGCTGCATGCCGCCGGATTGCCGGCCATGGCCTGGAGAAACCTCTGGCGCAACCGCCGCCGGACGGCCGTAACCCTGTCCGGGATCGCCTTCGGCACGATGCTGGCGATCCTGTTCACCGGCCTGGGGGACGCGAGCTGGACCGAGATGATCCACATGGCGGCGCGTATGGGGGGAGGGCATGTGACCGTCCAGCATGCCGACGCCCTGGACGCGCCCTCGCTGAGCAGAACGGTGCGTAACGCGGAACGGATCCGGCTTCTGGCCGAGGCCGAGGCCGGGGTGGAACGGGCGGTCCCAAGGATCGCGGGACAGACCCTGCTGGCCACGGCGGGACAGAACGTGGGCGCGTTTTTCCTGGCCGTGGACCCGGCAAAGGAGGATGCGGACACCCTGGCCGTGTTCGACAGTATCGTGCAGGGCCGGATGCTGGAAGGGACCACGGGCCGGGGCATCCTGCTGGGCGAACGCCTGGCCGAAACCCTGGACGTGAAGTTGGGCCGGAAGGTGGTCTACACGCTGACCGACAAGCAGGGGGAGATCGTGAGCGGGCTGGCGCGGGTGGCCGGCATCGTGCGTACCGGCTCCCCCAGCGTGGACGCCGGTTTCTGCCTGCTGCCCATCGACACGGTGCGGGAGGTGCTGGGCTACGAACCCGGGGAGGTCACCCAACTGGCCGTGTTCCTGCGGGACCACCGGGAGAGCCCCCGCGTGGCGAGCCGACTGGCGGAACGGACGGGCCCGGACACCGCGGTGCTCACCTGGGACCGGCTCCAGCCGGAGCTGGCCGGGTTCATCTCCATGAAGGTGGTCTCCACCGTATTCTTCGAACTGCTCATCATGATCCTGGTGGCCGCGGGCATCTTCAACACCCTGTTCGTGAGCGTGATGGAGCGGATGCGGGAGTTCGGCATCATGATGGCCATCGGCTTCTCCCCGATACGCCTGTTCGGTCTGGTGATGTGGGAAAGCCTGTGGATGGGCCTGACAGGACTCGTAGCGGCGGCCCTGGTCACGGCCGCGCCGTACTTCTATCTTTCCAGGATCGGGATCGACCTTTCCGCCATGACCGGCGGCGAAAACAGCGAGGTGGCCGGCGTGGCCATGGAGCCGGTCCTGCACGTGGACATCTTCCCGGAAAACGCGGCGCTCATCGCGACGGCGGTCCTGCTGGCAACGCTGTTCTCCGGGGTCTACCCGGCGTGGCGCGCGGGACGTGTCGTACCGGTGGAGACCATCAAGCTTGTGTGAGGAGCAAGGATGACGCACGACACGGTCCATCCCATCATCCAGGCCACGGACCTGGTGAAGACCTACCGACAGGGCAGCGTGGACGTGCCCGCCCTGCGCGGGTTCAGCCTCACGGTGGACCCGGGGGAGTTCACCGCCATCAGCGGCCCCTCGGGCTCGGGCAAGTCCACCGCCCTGAACCTGATCGGCGCGCTGGACCAGCCTACCTCGGGCACGGCGCTCCTGGAGGGGAAGGACCTGGGCACGTTGAGCCGGTCTGCCCTGAGCCGCCTGAGGCGGGACCGGATCGGTTTCGTGTTCCAGGCCTACAACCTGATCCCCGTGCTCACTGCGTACGAAAACGCGGAGATCGTGCTGGCGCTTCAGGGCGTGGACGCGGCCTTGCGCCGGGAACGCGTCATGGACCTCCTCGCCGAGGTGGGGCTTCAAGGGCTGGAGGACCGCCGCCCGGACCAGCTCTCCGGGGGCCAGCAGCAGCGTGTGGCCATTGCGCGCGCCATCGCCGCGAACCCGGCGGTTGTGCTGGCGGACGAACCTACGGCCAACGTGGACTCGGAGACGGCCCACCGGCTCCTGGACATCATGGAAACGCTCAACCGGGAGCGGGGCGTGACGTTCCTGTTCTCCACCCACGATCCCCGGGTGATGGAACGTGCCCGGCGCAACATCCGGCTGGTGGACGGCCGGGTGGTGGAAGACGGGAAGAGGGAATAGATGTCTTCACAAGGGAACGCAGCATCCTCTTCAAGGGAACGGCTCGGCTCGATTTTCCTTGCAGCGATCCTTCTCTTCATCCCGGCAAGCCCGTGGGGGCCCTCCCCGGCCGGCGCCTTTTTCGAGGCCGAATCCTCCGATGGACACCGTTCCCTGGAGGCGGTGGGTTCCCTCCGGCTCACCGGGGCGTATCTCGATTCCCCGGACCTGCCCGTGCTGTACGCCAACGAGAAGGACTGGCTCGCCGCGGGGGTTGGCCGTCTGATCGTGGACGGGGACTTGGATCCCGGGTTCGATTTCGAGTGCAACGCGTTCCTGGAGATGTCCCGCCTTCCCCCCTTGAGCCTGGACGGGACCTTTGCCACGGCCGGATCCGTTCGCTCCCCCTACCGCACCCCCCATCTCACCTGGGACTTCTGGGAGGGGGGAGAGGGAAGAGGCCAGCTGGGCCTGGACCGGTTTTTCGTGAGCCTGCACGCCCCGCCCGTGGACGTCTCCGTGGGCCGGATGCCGATCAACCTTTCGGTCATGAACCTGTTCACCCCCAACGACTTCTTCGCCCCCTTTTCCGCCACGGCCATCAACAAGGTCTACAAACCGGGCGTGGACGCCCTGCGGGTCTCCCTGGCCACGGGAAGCCTGGGGTCGGTGGAGGTGGTGGGCGCCCTCGGGTCAGACGCGGACGGGGTGCCGGCCCTGGACCGGTGCGCACTGATGGGCCGGGTGAGCCTGGTGCAGTGGAACTTCCAGTGGGCCGTTCTCGGGGGCCGGCTGGCCGGGCGAAGCGTGGTGGGCGGTTCGCTGCAGGGAGACGTGGGCCGGGTGGGTATCCGCTCCGAGGGGCATGCGGGGTTCCCCGATCCGGCCGGGCCGGGGACGTTGAGGGACACCGACAATTACGTGCGCATCGCCGCGGGCTTCGACATTCCCTTCACCTGGCGTAACGCCGCGGTGGGAGCGGACTACCTGTTCCAGTCGGACGGGGCGGACGGGCCCGAGGGCTACCTGCAACGCGCGGCAAACCTCTTTCCCGACGATCCGGTCTACCTGGGCCGGCACTATGTGGGTCTGAGCGCCGGCGGCGAGATCCTGCCCATCCTCCGCATGAACCTTTTGAGCCTGATCAACGCCGGGGACGGATCCGGGCTGGCCGCGCTCATGCTCCTCTGGAACGTCCTGGACGAGGCGGACCTGGCGGCCGGGGTTCTCGTCCCCTGGGGACGCGGGCCCTCCGCCGGCCCGACCCCCGAGTCACTGCCGGTCATCCACAGCGAGTTCGGTCTCATGCCGCTCACCGCGTTCCTGGAGACACGCGTCTATTTCTAGCCCCGGAGGGAGAGCGCCACCACGGCAACGCACCCTGGATTTCCAGCGCTGCATCCGCGAGACGGTTTTGACTTCCTGGATCGGGGATGTCAGGAATAGGGGCCAAACAAAGCAACCCCGGCATCCAGAAAACAGGAGTCGTGTACGATGCAGCGAGAAAACGTAAACAAGATCGTGCTCATCCTGGTGGTCCTTTTCATCTCCGCCCTTTTCCTCTCCATGATCCGCTCCTTTATCATGGCCCTGTTCCTGTCCGGCCTGTTCAGCGCCCTGCTGTACCCCGTGTACCGCCGCTTCCTGCGCTGGTTCAAGGACCGGCGTTCCCTCGCCGCCTTCGCGTCGCTGCTCCTCCTCATCTTCTTCGTGCTGCTGCCCCTGACAGGGTTGATGGGCATCGTCACCGCCCAGGCCATCAAGGTGGGCAACTCGGTCAAACCCTGGGTGGAGCAACAGATCGCGGAACCGGACATCCTGTTCAACAAGATGAGTTCCCTCCCGATCCTGGACCGGATCGCCCCCTACCGGGACGAGATCATCAAGAAGGCGGGCGAGGTGGTGGGCAACGTCTCCGGATTCCTGATCGAGAAACTCTCCGACGTGACGCTGGGGACGGTGAACTTCTTCTTCATGACGTTCGTGCTGCTCTACTCCATGTACTTCTTCCTCATGGACGGGAAGGCGCTCGTGGAAAAAATCCTGTACTACCTGCCGCTTCACGACCGGGACGAGAAGCGCATGCTGGAGCGGTTCACCTCCGTGGCTCGTGCCACGCTGAAGGGGACGGCCGTGATCGGGATCCTTCAGGGGGGGCTCGCCGGCATTGCCTTTGCCGTGGTGGGGATCCCCAGCGCTGTTTTCTGGGGCCTGATCATGGTAGTGCTGTCCATCATCCCGGCCATCGGCTCGGCCCTGATCTGGGTGCCCGCGGCCATCTTTCTGGCCGTGGCCGGCCATCTGGCCAAGGCGATCGGACTCGCCCTGTTCTGCGGCGTCGTGGTGGGCACCCTGGACAACCTGCTGCGGCCCATGCTGGTGGGCAAGGACACCCAGATGCACGAACTGATGATCTTCCTGGGCACCCTGGGCGGAATCTTCATGTTCGGCGTGGTCGGGTTCATCATCGGCCCGATCATCGCGGCGCTGTTCCTGACCTCCTGGGAAATCTACGGGGAATCGTTCCGTGACTTCCTGCCCGCGGTGCATGCAGTTGACAGCGAGCCTCCCGTCCAGACGGACAGCTCTTCAAAGGATCCGTCCAAAACCGTTTGACCCGGTTCCCGGATTCAGAGGGGGCTGTCGATCAACGACGATCAGACCTTGTTCTTTCTTTCTGAATCCGTTTTTCAGTGCACCACCCAGACCGCCTGCTTGCGGGCCTTCTCCAGGACCTTGCTGCAAACCCTGCCCAGCAGAAACTCCTGGACCCGGGACAGCCCCTTCCGTCCCAGCACAATCGTGCCGCAGTCCTCTTTTTCCGCTTCCGCCAGGACCGCGCCCGCCCGGCTGTCCACGCCCGTCACGATCCGGGTCCGGATCCGGCTCGCGTCCACACCGAACTTCTGCAGACTCCGGATCCTCCGGTCGAACAGGGCCTGCATGATCTCTTTTTCACAGCTCACCGTCTCCCTCCGCACCCTTTCCAGCAAGCCCATGAGGCGGGCCGAAGGCAGGGTCCATCTCACCCGGGGCCGGCCCCCCTCCATCCGGCGGACCGCATGAAACAGAAACAGGTCCTTGTGCACCAGTCCCAGGTAGTTGGTCACGTAGTCCAGGGTCCGCAGGGCGCAGTCGGAACGATCCATGGCGATGAGGATCCTGCCGGCGTCCGGGCACTCACCCACGACCCAGACCGGGATGCGGGAAACGTGATGCACCAGTTTGCCCGCGGTGCCGCCCAGCACAAGGTCCTTCAGGGGGCTCGTGCCCCGGCGGCCCACTGCCAGGGCCGCATACCCCTTGGCCGCTTCCCGGATGATGTCCCGCGCCACCCCCGCGTGCCGCTCCTTCACCCGCACTCGTATGTGTTTCGGCGGATACCCGGCTTCGTACAGAACCGTTTCCGAGCGTTCCATGAACTCCTCGATCATCTCCTCCTGGCGCGACCGGTGTGCGGGAAAACCCATCAGCCGGTGACGGATCCCCGTTTCCTCGTGAATATCCCAGAAGGTCTCGGGGATCCGGTTCAGGACGTGGAAGAGGACAATCTGGGTCCGGTCTCCGGGCAGCACCTTCCCCACATAGCGCACCACATCCAGAGAGGCATCCGAGCCGTCCACCGCCACCAGGACTCGCTTCACCGAACGGCGCATCGCGCCTTGCCCCTTTTCGACATGGGTGAAAGCCGACAGCCGACAGCCGGGTCCGGCTTCGCAACGCTCCCGAGCCTCAACCCTGATCCCCTTGCATGAGGCTTCTCGTCATACCGCGCCGGAACGATCATCGACCCCCCCGGGAGCGGAAAGCCCCGTGGGAGGACCTGTCATGTATGGGAAACATTCGGCGCAGGAAAAGGCCGCCGGGAGAGGGTCGGCAACCGGAAACCGGGGTGACAGGTGTGGCGGGGAGTTCACCTTCCGGATCCTCCGGGGAGCGATAGCGGAAACCGTTGGAACTGGGTTCAGTGTAAGACGGAGGCCGGGGACCGTCAACCGTTTTTTTCCGGGGCCCGGACCAGTTCGAAAACGCAGTGGGGAGCCCCTGCAGCCTTGCAGGAAACCTCCCGGGCCCGCAGGGCTTCACCGGAGATCGTGCCCGCGTATCCGGCAACGATCCCGGCGTAGAAATGGCATACCGGTTGATCCGAAGGCCCCAGCCAGGCGGCCTCCTGGGAGTTGGACAGGACCACCCGCAGGGGAAAGGAAGAAAGTTCGAACTCCAGGTGTCCCCACCCTCCTTCGTCGGTGATCAGGCGGGAGACCTTGTTCATCACCTGCTGGAAAAAGCGGGCCATCAACGGGTCCCGCTGCACCTCGTCCAGGATCTCCCCGTTCATCATCAGGGGAACCAGGCTGGCGGGCGCCCACTTCCCGTTCTTCAGGGACTGGGAGACTTCCCACGTACAGAGCTTCACGCCCAGTTCGTACAGTGCCCTGTTCTTCTCCTCCTCCCCCAACCTTTCCGCAAGCACGGTGTGCAGGAGTTCGATGATCTTGGAGCCCGCCATGATCTCCTCCACCCCCCCGATCCCGATACGGCCCTTTTCCCTGTCCACATCATGGATCTCGAACGCGGTGGCGCCAAGAAAGGCCCGGAGCAGAACCTTCATCCTCTCAGACACAATCGGTGCGTTTGCCAGGGGTCTGAGGAACGTCTTCACGAACCGGGGGTGCCGTTCCAGAAGCTCCATCCCTTCGGTCAGAAGCCGGATCCTCAGTGCACGTGTCTGCAACATTACACTACCTCACGTCATGCAGTATGTCTTGATCGTCAAGGCCGACTAGATCCCCGTTTTCGCAGAGACTCGCCGAGCAGGCAACGGTCGTTCGCAGGCTCAGGAACGGGGCGGTGTGAGATAGATCGGGCTGGACCAGGCATGCCCCTCGGCCACACCCATGCAGGTGTTGTCCGGGGCCCCGCTGGCCAGGCAGGGATCCATCTCCACACAGGTGTCGTCCTCGTAGCGGCACTTGAGGTTCTGGGCGTTCACGGATGAGGTCTCCCACTGGACCGCGCGGACATAGTAAGAGACGGTCCGGTCCTCCCCGGCGTAGTCAGGGTCCTGGAACTCCGCCTCGCAGACCGTCTTGCCCTCGCCGCACTGGATGACGAGAAACGGGTCCTGGATCAGGGGTTCGACAGGTTCGGCCGGGGAGAGCTGCTGGCGGATCTTCACCACCTCGATCCGCTTGATGGGATAACGCCGGTGGCTGGGGTTGTAACACTGCCCGTTACAGACATCGTCGATAAACTCTTTTCCCAGTGCCTCCACCAGCACCTGGGGGCAGCCCGGATTCATTACAGGCGAACCCACGGCTTTCACACGAAACCGGGGAGGCTCCTCCTGCACCAGGTCCGAGCCCATGGGCATGGCCTCCTCGCCCAGGTGGTTGACCAGGTCGAACCAGAGCAGGATGCGCGTACCGGAGGTCCCGTAGGTGCGCTTGTTCACCAGCGCCTGCCAGATGCTGTCCCGGTCCCGCCCCTCCGCGTGCACCGCCACCAGCCCGCCCGTGTACCAGTAGCTCTCCTGCCGCTCGAACTCCCAGGGGATGGCCTTTTTTGCCAGCCTCGCCTGGAGGGCGCTGTAAAACCAGTTCCGGCCGGCCATAAAATCGGACTGCGCCCGCAGCGGGGCGTACCCGTTCCCGGCCTTGGCCTTGTGCGTATCGCTGGACGCAATGAACCCGAACTTGTACTGGCCCCCGTCCTTGCCGGTCACGGTGAGAGCCCGCTGGGCGCTGGCCCCGGGACGGTGGGAAAAGGCCGGCTTGAAGCAGTCGCGGCACTGGCCGCAGTCCTGCCACTCGAACGGATCGACCTTGATCGTCAAATGCCCCTCCAGGCCGGCCTCCAGGTATTTCCGCTTGGCATCGGCCACCGCCGCCTCGCACTCTTCGGGCGTTCCGCGGCACCGTTCCCGGGCGATCTCCCCGGCCCGCCAGCAGCAGGGCAGGTAGTCGGGCGTTGGCTCGGGGCACACCAGGTTGCCGTTTTCGTCCCATGCGGCGGCCCGCCATTCCCGGTACTCTTCTATGTTGCCGTGGCCCGAGTAGATCTCGATCAGGCGCTGGTATTTCGGGTTGTTCTCGTCGATCTGCGTGGACCAGTCCACCAGGAACGGTACGTGCATTCCCCAGGTGGTCCCGTGGGGGATGACCAGGGTGTCGAACCCCCAGTCGTCGAGTTTATCAAAGAGGATGGAAACCCGGGGAGCCAGCTCCATGCAGTCCGGGGGAAGCTCGCGCACCGGCACGCCCTCGGGGCAGTGGGCCATCTTGCCCAGGGCTTCCAGGAGGTCGGCGAGCCTCACGTAGGCGCCCACGTTGGAAAGGTCCAGCAGGCCGGCCCCGTAGCGCAGGGTGCGGATTCTCTTCATGGGCAGGGGGAACGGCTTGGAGGCGATGGGCCGCGCGGGCAGCCGGTCGTCCGCGGTATCCTTGAAGATCACGTTCTTGTGCCCGTAGTAGTCCTGATAGCTGTCCGCCAGCTGGGTCCACTCGAAACCGGTGAACGCCACCAGGTCGGGGTTCTTGGGATCGCCGGAAACGTCGTTGCACTGGCGTACGTCCTCCCGCACCATCTGCCAGCTGGCCGGGGTCATGCTCTCGGCGTGATCCGTGGAAGCGAAGAAATCGATGGCCGAGCAGAACCGGGCGAAATCGCAGGCCTCGGAGATGGGGCGGAGGCCCTTTCCGTCCAGGTTGGCCGGCAGGTTCCAGGCCAGGGCGTCCACCGACAGCGTGGTGTGCACGTGCAGGTCTCCGAACAGGATCTGTTCCCCGTCCGTTGATGCGGGCGGTTCCGGGAGGGCGCTCACGGCCGGAAGGGGCTTGGTCTGCTCGAACTGCGTGTTGCAGGCCGACAGGAAGATCACAAAGAAGATCCAGCTCACGATCACGAAAAAACGTCGGTTCATCTTCTGTCTCCTTTTAAAAGGGATCCAGTGCACAAGCCACGAAACCGTAGGTGCCCGCCGCCAGGATGACCGAGGCGGCGATCCGCTCCTGCAAAAAAGGCCGGCTCCACGACGCACGTGCCATGATGCGAAAAACCAGCGAAAAAAACAAAAACAGCACCGCCGCCAGGACCGCTTCCCCGGCGATCACGCCCAGGTTGAACCCCAGGATCTCCGCCGGCGAGGCCCCGCCGTTTGTCCCCTGTCCCAGGGTCTCCACGGCTCCTGCGAACCCCAGGCCGTGGATCGGCCCGAAGACCGCCGCGAGGATCCATGGGATGGACGCAACCCGGCCCGGCCCGCGCAAACCCAGGAAGCTCAGGCAGATCAGGGCGACCCCGAAAAGCGATAGGGGCGCCACCGTGACCCACCCCAGCCCGGCAGGAAGAACGGTGAGGAGCAGGCCGGAACAGAGGACCAGCCGCCAGCGCCCGGACTGCTCCCGGGGCGACCAGCGGATGAACAGCTCCACGGCCACCACCAGCACGGAGAGCCCCATCAGGGCCTCCACCGGGCGGGGGCCGGCACGGAGCATGCCCAGGGCAACCAGGGAAAAGGCGATGGCGCCGGACAATGCATAAGCGGCGACGATCTTCAGGAGCGAGCTCCGGGAGGCGGCCAGAAGCACCAGGCCAGCGAGAAAGAACAGGCGGGCCGGGGCCGAAAAAAACCGGTACAGGCCGGAAACCAGGGAAGCGGCCGTTCCATGCACACCCTCTCCATCCAGGGAGAAAGTCGGGGCGGCGGCGGTGACCACACGCTCGAACACCCGCCCATCCGTGTGAACCCTTGCATAATGCAGGTGGGAAGGCGCCGTGTCGAAAAAGGCATCCAGATACAGCGCCCGGACCGGGCCCTGGCAGTCGAGAGCCCAGCGGGCGACGAAATCGTCCTCCTGTACCGCCCCGCCCGTCCACGTACGGGCGCAGTCTCCTCCGCCGGTTCCAACGCGAAAACGCTCCAGGGCGAAGGAGCGCGCCGCTTCCGGACCCCAACGCCCCTTGCCGAACCTCCGGTCAAGCTCCAGGAGGGGAAGGCGGATCTGCACTTCCCAGCCGGCGGGTGACTTCACCCAGTCCGAATAGCTGATGGTCCGCGCGTGGGCCCGGAGGATACCGGGAAAGAACAGCACCAGCAGGAACAGGAAGGTGGGAAGCGCCGGGATCCGGCGCCGGGAAAGAAATGCGGTCATGGGGCCCCCGGAAGGATCCGGATGTCCGCCGTGCGCCGGACCTCCTTCATATAGGCCCGGTAATCCTCTTCGGCCTGCCGCCGCCGCCAGGCTTCCAGCACCTGGGCCTCCACCGCCTGGAAGTCGGGCGGCTCGCCCGCGGTCCGCGCCGTGCAACGGGCCACCACCCAGCCGTCCATCCAGGGCACGGGCGGTGTGGTCTCCCCCACGGCCAGGCGGGCGATCCTTCCGGCGGTCTCGCTTCCCAGGTATTCCGCCAGCTTTTGCACCGGTACCAGGGTCTGAGGAACCTGGATCGGCGGCGTGTCCCGGGCCTCCATCTCTCCCGGCGGCAGCTGCTCCCAGGCCCCCCGGACCGCCTCGGCCCGTTCCCGGCCTGGATCGCCGCCGTCCGCCACGAAAACCAGCTGGACAGCCGCCTTCCTTGCCGGTGCGAACCAGGGCAGATTTTCCTCGAAGAACCTCGCCAGGATTTCACGGGAAGGGGTGGCGTTCATGGCCTCGTGCGTAATCATGGACAGCAGGCTGTTGATCAGGTATCCGCGGGCGATCTTGTCCGAGTAAGGAAGCCCCAGTTCCACCGCCCGCCCCACGAACAGCTCTTCCTCGATCAACCGTTCCAGGATCTCCGACCGCTCCAGGAGCGGCCGTCCGCCCGCCCGGCGCTCGTCGTTGAGACCCAGGGCGAGCTGGTAAAACCGCTGGGAGGCGATGGGACGCCCGTTGACCCGGGCCACGATGTCCTGTTCCTGCTCGCCGGACCCGGTGGGGACAACCAGCCCGGCAAACACCATCCCCAGGCCCGCAAGGATCCCCGCCACGGCCAGCAACACCGACGCCCGTCCGTCCCCCGTCCCCCCGGACCGGAGCGGCTCCGTCCCGGCAACCGGTTCTTTCCCCTGAGAAGCGAATCCCCGCAAACCGCCTGGTTCCTCTTTTTCGTGGTGGAGTTTCCGCGCCCTGGTCCCGCCCATGGAACTGCACACCCTCAGGCCGCAGCGCCGCCGAGAATTCTACCCCCGGCCCTTTCCATCGATCAAGTCACCGGGAAAACGTGGGGCCGGTCAATCGTAGTCCATGGCCTTCATGCCGTTCTTGAGAAGGTCCCGGGCGATGATGAGGCGCTGGATCTCCGAGGTGCCCTCGTAGATCCGCATGCCGCGCACCTCCCGGTAGAACGACTCGATGGGGGCCTCGCGCATGTACCCGGTCCCGCCGTGGATCTGCACCGCCCGGTCCGCGATCCGCCCGATGGCCTCGGTGCAAAAGAGCTTGACCATGCCGGCCCGCGCCCGGTTCCGATCGTTCCGGTCCAGCCGCCAGGCCGCGTCGTAGACCATGTTCTTCATGGCGTAGAGCTCCGTGGCCATGTCCGCCAGCATCCACTGAACTCCCTGGAAATCCCCGATGGCCTTCCCGAACTGGACCCGGATGCGGGCGTGCTCCCTGGAAAGCTCGATCAAACGCCGGGCCACCCCCAGGCAACGCGCGCCCTGGCTGAGCCGTCCCTCCTCCAGGACCTGCATGGCGATCTGGAACCCCTGCCCCTCCTCACCGAGCCGGTTCTCTTCCGGGACCTGGCAGTCCTCGAACACCAGCTCGCACTGCTTGCAGATGTCCGACCCCATGGAGTCCTGGATCTTGCCGATGGAGAACCCGGGGGTGTCCTTCTCCACGATGAAGGCGGTCATCCCCCGCCGGCCCAGCGCCTTGTCGGTGACGGCCACCACGGTGTACACATCCGATATGTCCCCTTTGGTGATGAAGTGTTTCAGCCCGTTGAGCACGTACACATTCCCCTTGCGGACCGCCCGTGCCTCGATGGCCGACGCATCGGACCCTGCGTTGGGCTCGGTGAGCGCGAAGCAGCTGAGGACGTCCCCCGCGGCCATTGCGGGCAGGTACTTCTTCTTCTGCTGCTCGTTTCCGAAGTGGACGATGCCCATGGTGCCGATGCCGATGTTTCCGCTGATGTACATGGGATAGCAGAGATTGGCCCGGGAAAGCTCCTCCTGGATCAGGCAGCAGGCCACCATGGTCATGCCCATGCCGCCGTACGTCTCCGGGGTCAGGATCCCGAAAAGGCCCATGTCCTTCATCCGCCGGATGATCCCGTCCGGGATCTCCCGGGTCCGTTCCACCTGCTCGTTGATCGGGATGAGCTCCCGGTCCACGAACCGCCGTATGCTGTCCCGCAGGATCCGGTACTCTTCGGGAAGATCAAAGTCCATGTCTGCCCCCTTCCTGTGCGATCGCCGCAGCAAAAAGATCCGGTTGTATTCAGACCCTCCGCCCCGGCTCCACGATTTCAGCGGCCGGCTGCCGGCTGTCGGAGTCGTGCCTCTTGTGTCAAATTCACAGCACGCCGGAAACCGCTGTCGGCTGTCGGAGTCGTGCCCTGTTCTATCAATTCACAACGTGCCGGGCAACTCGCGTCTCCGCTCCCGTATTCCATCCATGTCTCCAACATCCACGAAAGGGTTGCACGGTGCTCCGGAACCGGTTTGACCTCTTTTTCTTCTAAGCTTTATACTTTCATGTTTCAGAGAGTTTGGTGGGGCAGGGCCCCACCCTGCAACGATACAAAGGATCGTACACGTGAGGGGGAACGCGGCATGAGGGTTCCCGGGCCGGCCGCGACGGTTGATTGCCCCTGAAGGCGAGCGAGGACAGGGGAAGCTCCCCCGGGCTTCCATACAAGGAGAAAACGCACATGATCATCGACGTCCACGTCCACCTGGTGGGCCTCCAGGAAACCAACGGCTGCTACATGCACCCAAAGATGACCCGCGGGTTCATGTTCCGGTTTCTCCGGCGCGTGATGGGTCTCGGAAACGTCCCCCGGGACGGGCTTGACGCCGCATACCGGGAGAACCTGATCCGGCTGGTGGAGCAGAGCGACCTGGACGGGATCGCCCTGCTGGCCATGGACGGGGTATACGACACCGGTGGAGACCTGGACCGGGACCGTACCCAGGTACTGATAGGGAACGACTACTGCCTGGAGGTCTGCCGATCCTCCCCCAAGCTCTTTCCGGTGTGTTCCGTAAACCCACAGCGGAAAGATGCCCTGGAAGAGCTGGACCGGGTGGACCGGATGGGGACCACGGCGATCAAGCTGGTGCCCAACAGCCAGGGGTTCGATCCGGGTGAGAGCCGCTACCTGCCGTTCTGGAACAGCATGGCGGAGAGGAAGATCCCCCTGCTCTCCCACGCATCCTTCGAGCACACGATCGCCGTCATCGACCAGGCCTACGGCAGACCGGAACGCTTGCGACCCGCCCTGGATTGCGGCGTCACCGTGATCGCGGCCCACTGCTCCACGGCCGGCATCTCCCACCTCCATGAGGACGTGGGGACGTGGCTGGCGATGCTCGAGGAGTTCCCGAACCTGTACGGAGACCTGTCCTCCATGGCATCCATCGCCCGGTTTCCCTATCTCCGCCGGATGCTCGGGCACGACCTGGCGCGGGAACGGATCATGCTGGGCAGCGACTACCCGGTGCCCGTCTGGCCCACCCTCTTCCTGCCTCAACTGGGACTGTCCAGGGTTCGGGAACTGCGCCGCAGGAGGAACCCGCTTCAGCGCAACCTGGAAACCTTCCGGGCCATGGGCGTGGACGATCCGATCCTGGAGAGGGCGTCCCGGGTGCTCCGCCTTCCGGACGCGCAGAACCCCTGAGAGGAACCGAAGGCCGTTTCCCCCGGCTCCGGACGGACAACGTAAGAGCCCGGACTCCCCCGGCACGCCCCGGTGTCCGGCGGGCGCCCTACCGCTTTCCCATGAGCCGGACCAGGAGAAAATAGTGGAAGGGTAACACGCGGTCCCGGTTGCCCAGCCCGTCCATGATCATGTGCAACGTGTAGCCCAGTGCGAGCCCGAACACGCACACATTCCGGGTAAGCAGGAAGAAGATCCAGAACAGGACAGCATATTCGTAGGCGTGCAGGAAGAAATACAGCCGCGGGGAAGGCGACCCGGGATCCAGTGCGCTGCGGGTGTTGTAGTAGTGAAACACCTCCCGAAGGTTCATCCATTTCCTGCCGTAGTGGATCCCGTACTCCACGATGTGGTCCAGATCGATGAGCGTCCCGGAAACGAAACAGAGAAGCGAGGCGCATATCGACTGGGTCCAGGCCCAGAGCAGGACCCCGAGAGACAGAGAAACGACCGCGTGCGTGCCGGGTTGCATGATCCCCCAGAGAAAAAGCCGTACAGGAAACAGGTTCGATCAAAGACGATCCGGGCCTCCCTGAAAGTATAGAAAGCCGGGAGACCGCGGGTCAAGCATGCTCTCTTGAACCCCAGGCCGCCGGCCCCTTCCGCCGCTGGCTGGCCCCGGAGAATTGTTCCGGATGAAAGCCTTTAAAATTGATGCCTTAGGGGTTTCCCTCATGAAAAATTCAGGTATTTCCCTATTTAGAAATCTGTTACGCAGCCGATCTCCTTGTTTGTAATCAAATCAACAAACTTGTGAAAACAGGCTCCGGAATCCGAACACGGGGAGAGCCGATGCAACAGGCCATACAGGGAAGCAGCACCGGGCATCCTGCGGGAGCGTTTCGCTCCCGTGCCGCCGGCTTCCTGTCCGGGGGAAGAGCCGCCCTGCTCTGGCTGATCTTTCTTTCCCTGACCGTCGCCCTGGGCCTGTACGCATACCGATGGCACCAGCGGTTTCTGACCACGGAGGCGGAAGAGCACCGGATCATCGAACTGGGAGGGACCATCGAACACCTGGACGAGGTCCTCACCATGTCCGCGCGCATGGCGGCCGCAACCGGGGATGCACAGTGGGAATCCCGTTATCGTTCCTTCGAACCCGAACTGGAGCGGGCCATCCGGGAGGCCATGCAGCTGTCGAAGGAAGCAAACCGGCACGACGTGGCGATGCAGCTGAACGCATCCAACGCAGCCCTCGTTGAGATGGAAACCCGGGCCTTCGATCTGATCCGGAACGGGAACCGTTCGGCGGCCATGAGCTTGTTGAAAAGTCCCGCATATGAAGACCAGAAGCAGATCTACGGGCATGGACTGGACAATCTGCTCCGATCGCTCCGGAACCGCTGGGAAAACGAGAGCCGCATGTCCGAAAGGGACGCGTCCCGGGCCCTGGCCGGCGTCATCCTGCTGGTCTGCCTGGGGATCTCCCTCCTGGTGCTGAACCATCTCCTTCGCCGGCAGACCCGGGAAAAACGGCGGGCGCAGCAGGAGATCAAGCTTCAGTACGATTTTTTGAACAACGTGCTGGAGTCGCTTTCCCACCCCTTCTACGTGATCGACGCCGCCGACTACACGATCAAGCTTTCCAACAAAGCGGGCCGAGCGGTGGCGGGAGAAGAGGCCACCACGTGTTACCAACTCTCCCACGGCCGGGACCGTCCCTGTGACGGAAACGACCACCCCTGCCCCCTGCAGATCATCCGGGAAACGCGAGAACCGGTCCTAGTGGAGCACACCCACTACACCCCGGACCAGGGCCCCAGGGAAATGGAGATCCACTGCCATCCCGTGTTGGACGGGGAGGGGAAGGTGGCCCAGGTGATCCAGTACTCCCTGGACATCACCGAGCGGAAGCGGGCGGAGAGGCAGACCCGGGAGAGCGAAACATACCTGAAGGCCATCCAGGACAACATCGAGACGGGCATCGTGGTGCTGGATGCGGAAACCCACGAGATCCTGTACGTGAACCCCGCGGCCCAGAGGATGATCGGAGCCACGGCGGAGGAGATCCGGGGCAAGGCCTGTCACAAGTTCATCTGCCGTGCCGAGGCGGGCGAGTGCCCCGTCACGGACCTGAACCAGACCCTGCGGAACCAGGAGGCCGTCCTGCTCACGGCGGACGGAAGGGAACTGCCGATCCTCAAGACCGTGGTTCCGGTGACCCTGTCCGGCCGGAAGTGTCTGCTGGACACGTTCGTGGACATCAGCGACCGCAAGAAGATGCTCGAAACATTGAGCGAGAGCGAGCAGAAGTTCCGGGCCATTGCCGCATCGGCGCAGGACGCCATCGTCATGATGGACCCTGCCGGAAGGGTTTCCTACTGGAACGAGGCGGCGGAGGGGATCTTCTGGTGGTCCAGCCAGGAGGTGATGGGCAGGGAAATGCACCCGCTCCTGGCCCCGGAGAAGTACCGTGACGCCTGGAGCAAAGGGGAGGAAACGTTTCGAACGACCGGGTCGGGCGCCGCCATGGGAAAAACCCTGGAGATGACGGCCCTCCGGAAGGACGGTCACGAGCTTCCCATCGAGATCTCCCTGGCGGCGGTGAACCTGGAGGAACAGTGGCACGCCATCGGGATCATCCGGGACATCACGGACCGGAAACGGGGGGAGGAAGAGCTTCGAAGAGCCAAGGAAGAGGCGGAACAGTCCACCCATAGCCTGAACCTGTACGCGCTGGAGGTGGAGCAGAAGAACATCGAGCTGGAGCACGCCGGCCGCCAGGCCGAAGAGGCCAGCCAGACCAAGAGCGAGTTCCTGGCCAACATGAGCCACGAAATCCGCACTCCCATGAACGGGGTGATCGGCATGACCGGCCTGCTCCTGGAGACGGAGCTCACCCCGGAGCAGCGGGAATACGCGGAAACCGTCCGAAAATCCGGGGAGGTGCTCCTGACCCTGATCAACGACATCCTGGACTTCTCCAAGAGCGAGGCGGGAAGGCTGGAGTTCGAGGAGATTCCGTTCGACCTGCGCACCTGCCTGGAGGAGATGGGGGAGATGCTGGCCCAGAAGGCTCACGAGAAGGGCCTGGAACTGGCCATCCTCATCCGCTACGACGTGCCCACCCGGGTCAAGGGTGACCCGGGGCGCCTGCGCCAGGTGCTGCTCAACCTGGCCAACAACGCCATCAAGTTCACCCAGGAAGGCGAGGTCCTGATCCGGGTGAGCCTGGCCGGCCTGGAAGAGGAGCAGGAAAGCATACTTTTCGAGATCATCGACACGGGCATCGGGATCCCGGCCGACCGCCTTTCACGCCTGTTCCGGCCGTTTTCCCAGGTGGACGCCTCCATGACCCGCCGATACGGGGGGACCGGGCTGGGCCTGGCCATCTCCCGGCAGATCGTGGAGGCCATGGGGGGCAAGATACGTGTGGAGAGCCGGGAGGGCCGGGGAAGCGCCTTCTCCTTCACCGCCACCTTTGCCAGGCAGCCGGATGACGGCACCGCACCCGTTCCCGTCCATCCGGACGAAATCCGGAACCTGCACGTGCTGATCGTGGACGATATCACCACCAACCGGGTGGTCTTCCGGGAACAGTTCAAGGCCTGCGGCTGCCGAACCGGCGAGGCCGCCGACGGCCCGGAAGCCCTGGACATGCTCCGGGCCGCATCCCGTACACAGGACCCGTTTCAGCTGGCCCTGATCGATTACCAGATGCCGGAGATGGACGGGGAGCAGCTGGCCCGCGAAATCCGTTCGAACCCCGGTATCGCCGGGATTCCGCTCATCCTGGTCACCTCGGTCCCCCGGCGGGGAGACGCTGCCAAGATGGTCCGGGCAGGGTTCGACGCCTACCTGGTCAAACCGGTGAAACAGTCCAAGCTCTACGAAACTCTGGCCGCGGTTCTGGGGATCCGCCAGTCAGACGGGAAGGAAGCGGGGCGCCGCCTGGTGACCCGGCACTCCCTGAAGGAGTTCGGCGGGGTCCGCTGCCGGGTCCTGGTGGTGGAGGACAACATCGTGAACCAGCGGGTGGCCACCCGGATGCTGGAAAAGCGAGGTTGCCGGTGCGATGTGGCGGCCAACGGACGGGAAGCGGTGGAGGCCCTGGAGCGCATCACCTACGACATCGTGCTCATGGACTGCCAGATGCCTGAGATGGACGGCTACGAGGCCACGCGGGAGATCCGAAAGCGGGAGAACGGCGACCGCCACACGCCCATCATCGCCATGACCGCCAACGTCATGAAGGGAGACCGGGAGCGCTGCATGGAGGCGGGGATGGACGACTACCTGACCAAGCCCGTGAATGCGCCCTCCCTCTACGCGCTCCTGGAAAAACACCTGGCGGAAACCCTGCCGCCCCCCGGAGAGTCCGCCGAAAAACCGGAAGCCGGGGCCGCGGCCCCGGTGGAACTGGGAAACCTCCGCGAGGCTTCGGACGGAGATGCGCTCTTTGAAAAGGAGCTTGTTCTCCACTTTCTCCAGGACACCGAACAGCGGCTCATGACCCTGTATGAAGCCCTCCGGGAACGGAACGCCCCTGCGCTTCGCCGGGAGGCTCACACCATCCGGGGAGCCGGCACCGCCATCGGGGCGGAGGCCCTGGGGGAGATCGGAGGCCGCCTGGAACGGCTGGCCGCCGGCAACGATATCGCCCGTACCACCGAAGCGCTCCCCTCTCTGCGCTCCGAGTTCCAGCGCGTGCGCATCGCCTTGCAGGGACATCTGGAACTTCAGATTTTCCCGACCCCTCAATAGGGAGAACCGCTGCCCGGTACCGTTTGAGGACGGTCCGGATCCGCCGCACGGATATTATTCTACCCCTGCTGTTGTAAAGCA
>CAYTRL010000050.1:0-20888 GCA_964439795.1 uncultured Thermodesulfobacteriota bacterium | reverse complement strand
ACCCTGATCCCGTTTTCCGCATGGCTCGAGGAGCGGATCTACGCGGGCATCGCCTTCTACATGCCCTGGGACCTGGTCTTCGGGATCAAAGTACCCCTGCCCATGGAACCGCAATGGGTCCTGCTGCACAACGAACCCAGGGACATCACCATCGTTCCGGCCGTGGCCGTGAAGATCCACCCGGCTCTGTCCGTGGGGGGGAGCGTCATTCTGAGCGACAACACGTTCGGCTCTTTCGAGGCCACCCTCACCCCGGAAAACGAAGCCGTCCTGGAGGTGAACCAGGATCTGCCGACCACGTTTTCCCCCTCGGCGGGGTTGCTTTTCCGCCCCGGGGAGATCTGGCCGGGCCTGGCCGGGTTTCGGTTCGGGTTCGTCTGGCAGGACGATTTCCTGATCGAATATAAATTCATGCCGTTGATCGGGATCGGGTATATCCCTTTGAAGATCAACTTCGAGGCAAAAAATCTGTACCAGCCCATGCGGTTCATTACCGGGGTTTCCTACGCGCCCAATCCGGACCTCCTCTTTGCCCTGGACCTTTCCTTCAACCTCTGGTCCCGGATGCCGGATCCGAACCTCACGAGCAGCTTTGACTTCAGGTTCCCGATCTTTCCCGTTACGTTCGCTCCCACCATGTCCTATCCACCCCGTTTCAAGGATACCCTGGTTCCCCGGGTGGGCGCCCAGTTCCGTGTATACGACACAGAGGCGATGGAGGTTTCTCTAAGGGCGGGCTACTCCTACGAGCCGTCTCCGGTTCCGCCGCAGACCGGTGTGACCAGTTATCTGGACGGGGACAAGCACATCTTTTCCTTCAGCCCGGAGCTGAACGTGAAAAGGTTTGCAGGCAGGGAACTCACCTTTCCCCTGTCCTTCGGAGGATACCTGCAGGTGCAGTACATGAAAACGACCCGCTATGTGAAGGAAGCATACGTGTTCGACCTTTTTCCGGATTATCCGTACCAGGAGGTGGAAGGGCGGGGGACGGTTCTGGCGGTCGGAATCTTCTTCAGCACTTCCCTGGACTGGAAACGGGTAACGGACGGAACCGAAAGACACGATGCCAAATAAGCGATTTCCGATTCCGACGGCTTTCGTCCTCGCGCTGGGTGTGATGATGTTTCTGGCCCTGCACCCGGGAACGTCGTGGGGGGACAACTTCAGCGTCTATGGGTGCACCGCCCGGTCCATATCCATGGGGGGCGCAATGGTGGCCGTGGGCGGGGACGTGTCCAACACCTTCTACAACCCCGCGGGCATGACCGGCGCGGACGATTTCCTGTTCTCCATCGGCTATTCCTACGCGGATCCCACCTTGAATGTCGATGGTCAGGACACGGACGTGGATACCCAGTCCGGGATCGTGATCGGTGCGGTGTTCCCCACCGAGTTCCTGGGAGTGAAGATCGCGGGCGGGCTGCTCATATACGTGCCGGACAAGCGGGTGGCCCGCTACCTGCTCCTGCCCAAGGAGAAGCCGCGCTTTATCATGTACGCCAACAATGCACAACGGATGTCGGTCCTCATGCCCATGGCCGTGGAGGTCTTTCCCTGGCTTTCCGTGGGCGCGGGCTTCTCCCTTCTCGTGGACCTTTCCGGCGTGGAGGAGATCTATGTATCCGAAGTCATCGAAGGAGAACCGGTATCCCCCTCCGTGGGACGACATACGAGTGATTTCAAACCCACGTTCGCCCCCTACGGCGGGATCCTGCTGAACTATAATAAAAAGGTGTATCTGGGGATCTCGTACGCGGCTTCAAGCAGTTCCCGCATCGAAGTGACGCCGGTGGTCTACCTTCCGGACATATACGTTTATCCCGATATGCCCGTGCCCCTGATCCGGGGCACCCGGATCGACGCCGCCGGGTCGGAAGCCAGCCATTTCACTCCCGCAGAGCTCCATGCCGGCCTTTCCCTGAAACTTCCCCGCCTCACCCTGGCCGTGAGTCTAATCTGGTCCCGATGGTCCGAGTTCAAGGAGTACGCTCCGGAGGTGCACCTGCTCTTGAGCGGCTTTCCGCCCGGAACGCCTGGGCATCTGGGCGACTGGATCGAGATCTTTGAATTCCCGATCCCGGAACCGGATTTTCGCGACATCCTCATCCCGGCCGTGGGCGTCGAATACAAGGCCCTGGTCACCCGGCATGTGGACCTGGATCTTCGGGCAGGCTATTATTTCCGGCCGACGCCGGTCCCGGATCAGGTCGGGCTTACCAATTTCATGGACAGTGATGTCCACGCACCGGCCGTCGGGGTCGGCGTGACGTTCAAGGATCTTTTTCGGATCATCACAAAGCCCCTCTCCCTGGACGCGTATTTCCAGTACCAGATCCTGACCTCCAGGCAGACCTGGAAGGAGCTTCCCACCAACCCGGTGGGGGACTACGAATCGGACGGGCATATCCTCAACGTAGGGGGAACCCTGACCGTCCGGTTTTAGGAGGGTGTCGGAAAACATTATATTGTTGTCATCCCGGCGAACGCCGGGATCCAGGGGAGGCTGAGCAGGGTGCCAAAGAGTCTCCTCCTTGCCCTGCCCCTGGATTCCGGGTCAGGGGGGTCAAAGGGTCAAGCCCGGAATGACGGTAAAGCATGTGCGCCACGTTATCCGACAGGTTCTTCGTGGAGGAATAATCGTGCCCGCAAAGATCAAGAAATATTCCGGCCTCCTCCTGATGCCCCTGCTTCTCTGCTGCGGGGCCATGGGAACGCCGGGCGAGGAGCCTGCCGGCTTGATGAACCTGCCCAACGCAGGCGTGGCGCCCTACATCAAGATCGATGTGGACGAGGATCCGGTGACCGGTTCGCAGCCGTTCATCTCTCTTCCTCCGGAACCCGGAGGTCTGCCCATTCATACGGTGACGGGAAACGAGCCCTGTGTCTTGCGGATGGGTTCCGGTGAAAGCTGGATGTGGTATGAGGAGTACGGAACGATCTTCATCATCCGGTCCACGGACGGCGAGTACTGGCGGGGGCTCGACGGAGACGATCCCACGGAAACGCGGTGGAACCCTCCGGCGGTTTTGTCTGTGGGAGCGCCGTCGGTCCTTCACGATCCTGCGGACGCCGCGGCCCCCTTCAAGATGTGGTACACCGTGGGGAACCGGTTGGGGATCGGTTTTGCGGTTTCACAGGACGGCGTTCAGTGGACGCGGGCCGGCACCGGTGAAGGGGGGGGCGCCGGAGCGGTGCTGGTGCCGTGCCTGGAATGGGAAGGGGGAGCCGCCGGCGGGATCGGGTCCCCCAGCGTGATTCTGGACGATGGGCTCTACCGTATGTGGTACGACGGGGAGAGCGTGGTGCTCGGGGAGGCGACCCGGCACATCGGGTATGCTCAGTCTGCGGACGGGACCGTATGGTTCAAGATGGATCCCCTCGGCGCCCGGGGACAGGAGCAAGGCCACATCACCGAGGCGGAAACATGTACCCCCGAGCAGAGCCTGCTTCCCCTGGAGCCCGTGCTTTCCCCCAATCCCATCGTCCCCTGTACCCCGGAGGAAAAGCACGAGGACCCGCAATGCAAGGACTGGGCCCTCAGGAGGAACTGGGAATGGACCCAGGTCTGGGCGCCGTACGTGATGCGTGACGACAGCTCCCTCCGAAAGGTCTACAAGATGTATTATACGGGAGGCGTCCTGGTGCTCCGGGAGCTGGACGATTTGCCGAGCCTGTTCAGCGAATACTCCACCAGCGTCGGGTTTGCCGGATCCTGGGACGGCCTGTCCTGGATCAAGCAGCGGATCGGGATCAACCCGGTGCTGGACGAGCCGTTTCCCCTGGACCTGGGAGGGTTCATGGAGTTCTGGTGTCAAACGCTGCCGCCGGTTGGAGAAAACATCTTCTGCATGTTGAAGATCGTTCTTTCCGAGGTGTCGGTACGGATCCTCACGAACGAGTACACCCCCTCTGTCCTGCCCGATGGTGAGGAATACAAAATGTGGTTTCGCCAGAACGACCTGCTGAACATCGCCATGCCCGAGCATTATGAAGGGGTAAGCCTGGCCATCAACCCCCCGGAAGATATCTTCTGACATGCAACCGGGGCGGCCTGTCGCCCCCAGGGTTGAGGAGCGCGGCGTCTCATGGGATCCGAAACCAATCCCCTCTTCATGAAGCGTGTCGCCTCCTTCGTGTTGAGGCACAGACGGTGGACCCTGGTCCTCTTTGCTTTTCTGACCGCTCTGTTCGCCTGCGGAATTCCCAACCTCACCATCGACAACTCCATGGAAAGCCTCTTCCTCGCCGACGATCCCCATTTGCGGCTCTTCGATCAGACCATTGAGGAATACGGCACGGAACTGGGCATGGTCATCGCTTTCCGGCCCGGGGAGGTCTTTGAGAATACGTTTCTCGAGACGCTGGACCGGGTCACCCGAAGAATTCAGGATGTGGAACATGTGGAACGGGTCTTCAGCCTCACGGACCTGGACCACATCGAGGCAAGGGGGGATGAGATCCGGGTGGGGCCCCTGCTTGCAGGCGTTCCCGCCTCCCGGGAATCCCTGGACGAGGCCAGGGGAAAGGCGCTGGATGACGTTTTCATCGTGGGCAACATCCTCTCCCGGGATGCATCCACCGCGGCGGTAGCCATCCGGTTCGTCTATCTTCCCGATAACGACACCTACGGCAATGTGGCCGTGGCCCGGATCCTGGAGATCCTGGAACAGGAAGTGGGCGATCGGTTCGAGGTTCACACCTCCGGGGCCTTTACCCTGGTGGCCGTGATGAACGACTACTGCGTCAGGGATCTGGCGCTGTTCCTGCCGCTGGCCGTTCTGTTGAACATCGTCATCCTCGGGTTCGTATACCGGAACGCCACCGGTGTTGCGTTGACCATGGGCGCCATCCTGCTGAGCGTGACATGGACCATGGGCTTCATGGGTCTCCTTGGGTTGCCGATCACCGTTGCCACCACCATGCTGCCGATCCTGATCATGGTCATCAGCGTGTCGGACGCGGTTCACCTCCTCACGCAATACTTTGAAGGGATCGGACGGGGGGAAGACAAGCTCACCTCCCTGGAAACCGCCATGGTCAAGGTCGGCACCCCCTGCTTTCTCACGAGTGTGACCACGGCCATGGGCTTTTCCTCTCTTCTCATCAGCGATTTGAAGCCGATCCGGGAATTCGGCCTGTTCGCGGCCGTCGGAATCTTTTTTGCCTTTGTCATCTTTATCTTCCTCGTGCCCATCGCGCTCTTCTACCTCCGTTCCCCGTCGCCGCGGTCGACCCGCAGGCTGCAGACCGGGATGCTGACCCGTGTCATGGAGGGGGTCGCGGACTGGACACGCCGTCGTCCCTGGCAGATCCTTGCCGTGGGTGTGCTGGTCCTGTCCGCCGGGGTGTACGGAATCACCCGGATCCAGGTGGACACAAAATTTTATGACTATTTCTATCCCTCGGACCCGATTGTCCGCTCCATCCGGTTCATCGACCGGAACCTGACCGGGATCGAGCCGCTCCGGATCCTTTTGCACACGGGAGAAGAGGGCGGGGTGAAGGATCCGGCTTTTCTCCGGAAGGTGGACCGTCTGGAAGCGTTTCTCCGGACCTACCCGGAGGTTTCGCGGGTGACGGCCATGCCCGATCTGATCCGGCGCATGCACCGGCTGTTGCACGAGGACGATCCGGCCTTTGACCGGCTTCCGGACTCGCGGGACATTACGGCGGAATATATCCTCCTGCTTTCCTTTGCCGGCGGGGATGAACTCACGGAGTTGCTTGCCAACGCGGATCTGTCCACCGCACAGGTGGTGGCCATGATCCGGCTGGTGGGGACCCGGCGGCAGGAGGAGATCCTCCGGGATGTGGAAGAATACCTTTCCTCGAACTTTCCTTCCCCGGACGCCTACCAGGTAACCGGTGCATCGGCCCTGGGCGCCACCGTGGCCAACCACCTGGTGAAAAGCCAGATCAAGACCTTTGCGCTGGCCTTCGTGTTGATCTTCGGGGCGATGACCTTTCTGTTCCGTTCCGTTCGGATCGGAATCATCAGTATGGTGCCCAACGTCATCCCCCTGGCCCTCACGATCGGGGTCATGGGGTATACGGGGATCACCTTGAACGTGGTCACGGTCATGGTGGCGAGCATTTCCATCGGGATCGCGGTGGATGACACCATCCACCTGCTGGCCCGCTACCGGATCGAGTTCCGCGAGGATCCCGATCCGGCCCGGGCCATGCGGCGGACCCTCGCGTCGTCTGGCCGGGCGGTGGTCTTCACCTCCATCGTGCTCATGACCGGATTTCTCATCCCCATGTTCTCCCGGTTTCGGCTCCCCTGCTATTTCGGCATCCTTGTATCAGCAACCATCACGGGGGCCCTGTTCGGGGACCTGTTGATCCTGCCGGCGATCCTGCGTCTCAAGAACCCCTTCGAAAGGATGCGGCAGGGAATCCGGGGGAAGGATGTTCCCCCTTGATCCTGTTGACGGGTATTTTGTACTTTTCTTAGCACCCAACCTTCTGTAAGCTGGCATCAAGTCCCGGGAACAGGTCGATAACCAAATTGCGGGGGAAAAGACGATGACGCGAGACGAAGTCCTGGCATCGGTACGGTTGGCCGGTCACGGCTTGAAGAAGCTCACGGACGTCTACCGCCGTCGACGGCAGCCGTTCATCCTCAACCACCTGGTCACCCTGCAGTGCAACCTCAAGTGTCCGTTCTGCTACGTCAGCGGGCCCGAACAGATTGAATTCAACAAGATCCACTATCCGAAAAAGAACGAAATGACCACGGCCGAGGTACGCGATTTCTACCAGCAGCTGGTGGCGAACGGTTTCCGGCTTGCCGTTCTCGTGGGGGGGGAGCCGCTGCTGCGCAAGGACCTGGACGACCTGTTGTCGGAATTCGAGGGGAACATTTTTTCCACCGTGTTCACCAACGGCCTGCTGCTTTCCGAACGCCTGGAACTGCTCCGAAAGGCGGCCAGTCTCTTTGTGTCTCTGGATGCCCCGGACGAAGAGCACGACACCCTCCGGAACCGCAAGGGCTGTTTCCGCAAGGCCGTGGAGGGGATCGACGCCGTACGCGGCCGCCTTCCGAAGACCAAGGTGGCCATCATGATGACCGTTACCTCCCAGAACGTTCACCGTGTCCGGGACATGATCCGGTTTGCTAAGGAGATGGACCTGCCCGTGGGTTTTCAGCCTCCGACCTATGAAGGGCAGTTCGGTATGGAAGACCGTCCCGTAACAGACGGGTCCGTACGCATCCCCCGGGCGGATCTGGCGGCCGATGCCTTTCGGGCCGTTCAGGAGGCGTCCGGGAACCAGAGGATTCTCGCCTCAGGGGCCTTCTACAACCACATCATTCAGGACCGCAGGAGCTTTCCCTGTCACTACCCGGCCTATGTCCTGGGGCCGGTGTATGCGAACGGGGACATCATTGCCTGCACATCCGCCAGGGTCATTGCCAACCTGAGAGAGACGCGTGTCTCCGAGATCCTCTCCGGGCGTCCTTTCTGGGAGAACGCGGATGCCGGGCCCGGCTGCCCCCGCGGATGCCGGGACTGGGGCATCTACGACATTTCAGCCATTCACAACCGGGAGATGCGCCTCACCGACCTCCGTCGCTACACGCGTGCTTTCGTAATCTGAAGCGCGCTCAGGACAGCCTGGAACATCCCGGCCCCGCCTCTCGATGGCCTTTGAGGATCCTGTGGGCGCTGCGTAAGGCGGCATCGTTCTTCGCGGAGGAAAACGAGTCATGGAGAGTCCGATCCGATATCGTCTTATCGCTTTTGCGTTCATTGCGGCCTGTGCGTTGGGGGTAATGGCCAAGGAGCAGCCTTGGATCCCGTGGGGCGGGAGATGGCTTGATGTGCTTCTGGCGGTCACCCTTGTCATCGGACTCGCATTTTGGCTGCACTCCAAGATCCTGGAAAAGCGATATCGACACGAGACGGAGCCAGCAAAAGAGAAAGAGGCACAGGACTGAGCATCGCTTTCCCTGGCGCACGGACCCGGAAGGTGCCCCAAACCGGTCCGATCCATGGGAAGACTGCATGACGAAAAAAAAGCGGATCGTCCATTGGACGACCCGCTTTTTTTTCGTCATGTTCCGCTTGGGGAAGACGAGCCCCCGAACACGATCAGGGACTGCCGTCCTTGATCGAGATCAACCCCCGCAGGGTGCCAACATAGGCCGTTCCGTCCGGGGCGATGGAGATGGCGGCGTAGTTCACGTTCCACTCCTTCCCGGTGCTGGTGAGTAGCTGGAACTCCGTCGAGCCCGTCTCGAAGTCCAGGCCGGTGAGGTACCAGGCGATCTCGTTCATGGTGGTGTCGCCGCTGCCGTCCGGGTCCATGTACTTGGGCGTGTAGATATATACCAGTCCGTTCCCCGTGGACAGCTTCAGGATCGACGACGGCGAGATCTCGTCGCTGGTCCACACCTCGGTGCACTCGCCGTCGGAGACGCCGCCCGTCACGTCGATGCGGGTGATGCCCGGTGCCGGCAGGGGCACGGGGATCACGTCATTGGGGTCGATGGGGATCTCGTAGCCGAAGTTGTTCTCCACGATGATGCTTCCCGTTCCCGTGGTGTCGTCGTAGTATCCGATGAGGGAGTTCTCCGTGGCGCTGGCGCCTTCTTCAAACACCGGGTGGGAACAGACCACCCCACCGGTGGCCCGGCTGTAGACCACCACTTTGATGGGATCGGCGAAATCGGTGATGGCCACGTAGTCCGGCCCCAGGGCCGTGGGAGTGGTGCCGGACCCCTCGGTGAAAGTGCCGGAGGAGGAGCCTCCGCGGTCATACTCGCTGCGCCAGTTGATGACCGGTGCGTTCCCGGGGCCCACGCTCAGATGGTGCATCGCATAGTTGGAGACCACCAGCAGGCCGGTTTCATCGATGGCCACCGAGTTTTGAATGATTTCGTTGACCACGTCCCCGTCGTCCAGGTGGGTCAACTGCACGGTCTCCACCGACCCGTCGGTCCGGTCCACGATCCCCACGGTGCCGTCCTTGGAGATGAACCAGATCAGGTTCTCGTTGGTCCAGTCCAGCATGACGTCCGTGAGTTTCGATGCGGTGGGGGAAGCGGGGTCGGGGTCCAGCAGGATCGGCTTGATGTCGTAGTCCTCCAGCACGGTGAACCCGAAGTCGAACCCGGTGCCTGAATCCGTCGCTCCTGTGGAGGCGATCACCTGGATGTGCTCGTCCCCGTTGGCCGTGAGGACCTGATCGTTCCCAGACCCGTCCTTCATCACGTGGAAATACAGCCCTCCGGAGGAATCCGATTTCTGGTCGGTGAGGGGTTCTCCCGCGTTGGCGCGCGGCGGCATGGTGTGAATGCCCACGCGCTTGAAGTTGTCCGTCACGTCCAGGGCCAGGAGCTTGAACACCCCCAGGTCCGCGCAGACGGTGTACAGGACGGTTCCATCATCGTTGAACATCTGGCCCAGGCATTCGCCGGCCAGCGCCAGCGGACCCCGCCAGAAATCAATGGGGATGGCGGATGCCACCACCGGGGCGGCCCCCAGGGGTCCGGCCGTGGCGTAAGTGCCCGAAGAGTAGGCGTCTGCATGGATGCTGTTGTTGCCGTTGGCAGCCAGGAAAGGGTGCTGCGGCACGGCGTTGTCCGGAAGCGGGTTGGGTGTGGCAGGGCCCGTTACGGATGGGGCCGGGGCGATGTCATGGTATTCTCCCAGCGAAATAGGAGCCGGGTAGGGGTTGTACTCGACGCAGCCCGTTGCAAGCAGGCCAGCCACGCCGATCAAAGCAATCACTGTCCACGATTTTCTCGAGATCGATGTCATGCTGAATCTCCTTTCCATGATTTCATTTCGAGTTGGAGAACCTGATCTCATGGTGCCATGGCGGGAGATGTCGTCCTGCCTTTCGTGGCACCCGGAAACCTTTGAAACAAACGCAAGCCGTTCGGAAATAAAGAGTAGACAACTGTATACACTTCAGTGTCTCCAATGGGCGGCTCTCTGTCAAGGGAAATATTTGCTAACAATATTATAATTTTTAAAATAAAGATATTATTCGTCAGTGAGTCCGGGAACCGGGAAACGGATTGAGAAAGGGTTGTGCGGCCTGGTGGGGGGGGAGGACGAGGCGAATCCGGTCCCTATGAACGCTTCATTTCACGAAAAAACCGGCCCATGCCTGGATGATCTTGTCAACAGCCTCGGAACCGTATTCCTCGTCGAGGCCCGTGCCGGGGACGATGTACGGCTCGAAGACCAGCAACCCGAAGCTGAGGGCGAGGGCGCCTGCCACAAGTATCCGCGGGTCCATGTCCGATGGCAGCGTGCCGTTCTGCTGGTCCCTGCGCACGAGATCGACCTGGTTCCGGACAAACGGGAATTCGCTCTGGACATCCCCCTCGAACGTTCCGTCCAGAAACGTTCTGGCAAGAACACGCCAGAAGGCGTCGTGCCTGCGGATGACCTCGAGCCCTTTCCAGGAGCCCTCCATGGCGGACTGTGGGATGCCGATTTCCTCACGGACCCTGGCGGCCAGATGGTCCTGGACCTGTTGACGAAGGTTTTCCTTGGTTCCGAAGTGGCGGTGGATCAGGCCGAGATTGACCTTGGCCCTGGCGGCGATCTGTCGTAGAGAGACGGCCGCCACCCCATGTTTGGAAAACAGTTCCGCCGCGGTTTCCAGGATGGCTTCGGTCACCTGTTCACGCCCATGAGGCTTTTTTCTTTTCGTCATGACGGTCTTTCCTCTTTCCTGGCGCGCATCCCGGAAAGATCCCCGGAGAAGCACGGAATTCAGCAGGCCTTTCTCAACACATCCAGGGCATCCTCGAAATCCACTTCCACCGGGTTCACGATCATCGCCCCGTCAAGGAGGGATGTCTTGGCGATCCTCTCGAGATCCTTCTGTTTCACGCCGGCTTCCCCCAGGCTGAGCGGAAACCGGCCGGTACGGTTGAGCTCTTTTCTGAGCGTTCTGATTTCATCCACGCAGCGTTGCGCCCGGTTTTCTTTCCCCGTGCCCGCAACCACCTCGACCCCTGCCAGGGGGAAGAGAAGTTCGGCGTACAGAGGGGCGTTCTTCTGCATGTTGTACTCCATCACAAAGGGGAGGAGAACACCCATGGCAACACCGTGGGGAATGTGGCTCACCGCACCGCAGGCGTGACCCAGTCCGTGGACCATGCCCACCATGGAGTTGGAAAAAGCGGCCCCGGCCATCAGGGCGGCGTTCGCCATCCCCGCGCGTGCTTCGAGGTTTTCCCCGTCTTCCGTGGCCTGGACCAGGTATTGTCCGATCAGCTTGATGGCGGAAAACGCGTATGCGTCACTCATGGGGTTCTTCTGCATGCAGGTGTAGGCCTCAACCGAATGGGTCAGTGCATCCATGCCCGTGGCAGCCGTGATATGCGGCGGCATGGTCTGCGTCATCCTCGGGTCCAGGACGGCCACGTCCGGATAGAGCCGCGGAGAAGGGAAGAGCATCTTCACATCCTTGTCCACGTGACGGATCACGGCGACCTGCGTCACCTCGGAGCCGGTTCCCGCCGTGGTGGGAACCACGATGAAAGGCCGCATGGGTTTCCGCAGCACGTTGACACCCATGAATTTCATCAAGTCATCCGTATCCTCGGTCACCACGATGTTCAGCCCCTTGGCCGTATCGATGGCCGAACCCCCTCCCACCGCGATGATGGAATCGCAGCGTTTCTGTCTATAGACCTCCGCAATTTCGCTGATCACGATATTCGAGGAATCAGGAGGGGTCTTGTCATAGACGGCACCGATCGTAACCTTCGAACTCTTGAAAGTCTCTTTCACGATCTTGATCAGGCCGGCGTTGACGACCCCTTTGTCCGTGACAATGATCGGCCTGGAAGCATCCAGGGCGTCCAGTTCGTGCGGGATGTTATCGCAGGCGTTACGGCCGGCAAGGATTTTCACGGGGTTGTGATACTCGTAGTAGTCGGGCAGCATCTTCTTTCTCCTCCTATCGAGCAACCGTCAGGTCAGGATACGTGAATACACCTTCAGTCTCTTCACCATCTTGTCCAGGGTCATATCCGGAACCCGTTTCAGGACCAGATCGGCGATGATCTTGGGCCAGAGGTAAAACTGCACGATATTGGAAAGCCTGTAAAAAATCATGCTGTCGGCCGGGTCCCCGACCACGGCCAGGCCGTTTTCGCAGTAGACTTTGGGAAAGCTGAGCCGGGCCGTGAGCATGAGATAGGCATATTCCATGTTCTTGAATATCATGCTCAGGTCTGCATCCACCTTTTTCAGGCCCAGGAACTTGAGCCCCCCCCGTTCCTTTCGAAGGGCCATGTAAGGCCCCAGGGGAGCGACTTCGAACTGGATCGTGTAGCCTTCCGGAAGATCCTCGATTTCCCTTGCGGCCTGTTCATCAACGGCCACCGTGTTTTGCATTCCCTTGCCCAGCATGAACAGGACGGTCTGGACGACACGGGATTTCATCGTTTTTTCCCCGGGGGGGATGTCCGGATATTCCTTTTCAATATTCATCCCTTTTCTCCGTTGGCCTGTGTGGAAACACCCTGCAATTTCGTATTTGAAAAGCTCTCTCCAGTTCCTGTTTGTGTTTTGCAGACGGTTGTATACGCCGCAGTATCCCTGCCTGAACCCGTGCTGTCAAGAGGTCAGGGATCTTGTTTTGAGAAGCTGTGAATGCTGCAGGAAATATCTTCCAATATGGAAATTTCTTTATTTCGTAGGAAAAATCTGCTAGGAGAAGAATAGACACCTTCTCTTTCTCATGAGACCCCGAACCATCCAGGAGCTGTTCCCATGATTCCGGATCAAATGAAACAAAATCGGAACAAAAAGAATCCACGCTTTGCAATCCCGAAGATCGTACGGAAAAAATGCACCGGCTGCGGTCTTTGCACAGAAATCTGTCTGGTCTACGAGAAACACAATACGCAGATCTCCATCGCGAAGCCGGAAATCTGTATTCGGTGCGGGCACTGTGGATCGTTTTGTCCGTCGAATGCCATCAAGGCGCCCGGGACCGAATCCAGAAGATTGACGGATGTGGATCAGGCTTTAATCCCCTCTCCCGAATCCCTGCAGTTCCTTTTTCGATCGCGCAGGTCTGTCCGGCGATATAAACGCAAGGCCGTGAGCAGAAAAGATATCAACAAGATCCTCGAGGCGGGAAGGTACACGCCCACGGGACTCAACAGCCAGGGAATCCGGTACATTGTTATTACCGATCCCGACCGGATTGCACGGCTTCGGGCGATGACGTTGCCAGCCGTCATGAAGTTGTTTGGAATTGCCGAGCGCCTTGCTTCTCTTCCGTTCTCTTCCTATCTCCTGGGAGAAGAATTCAAAAAAGATCTCGAGAGCACCTACAGTCCGGGGCTCAAACTCCTGAACGACCGGACGATGCGAGGAGACGACAGGCTTTTCTACCATGCCCCTGCCATCATGCTCGTGCACGGTGCAAAGGTGGACGACATGGCTTTTTCCTGCCCGGTCGCCCTGTACAACTGCTCCATGATGGCCCATACCCTGGGGATCGGGTGCTGTCTGAACGGGTTTCTGGTTCTGGCAGCCAACCACAATACCCGAATCAAAAAATGGCTGGGTATCCCCAGAGCCCATAAGTGCTACGGCGCCATGACGTTCGGCTACCAGGATGTTACATACAACGCCCTGGTAAAACGGAACGCAGTGAACGTCCGATGGTTGTGACCGAAGCAGGATGCGAAGCGGACAAGGAGAGGGGAATGCCGGGAAAATACGATGTGGTTATCATCGGCGGTGGTATTGCAGGACTTTGTGCCGGGCTTACCCTGCAGAAGATGGAAAAGCGTTCCATCATTCTCGAACACGGCCGTCAGGTGGGTGGCAACATGTCGGGCATCTGGCGAAAAGGCTTCTATTTCGACTGCGGTGACCAGTCGACCGAGGACATGGGTGTGCTCTTCCCCATCCTGAAGGACCTGGGGCTCTACGATCCGGATGAGTGGATACGGGCCAGATTTCGGTATGTCACCCGCGATTTCGACGTAATGCTGCACGAGTACGATCAGATACGAGAAGATTTCAAAAAGGCCTTTCCGGAGTCTTCCTCGGGAGTGGACTCGTGGTTCGATACCATCACTCCCCTTTGTGGAACCCTCCGGGAAATGATGGACAGCGGGATGCTCAACATTGTTCCCAACCGCGGGAACATGGGGTTCAACAACCTCAAGATGATGGGTAAGTCTTCGAACCTGGTTCGCTCTCTTCCCCGGTTGATGACCAAAACAGGGGAGGAAATGGCCCGGGAAACCTTCCCCGATGATCCTCGGCTTTCTTTCTTCTTTGGTGAGAGCAGCGCCAGGAACCTGCCGCTCATGATGCACCTGTTCTTCTGGTACACCTTTGTCCAGGACTACTGGTACCCGAAGGCCGGCCTTCAGGGGCTGCTGAACAAACTGGCAGAGGCCTACCAGGAGCGGGGAGGGGAGATCCGTTTCCAATCAACCGTGGACAAGGTGATCACGTCAGGGAAAACCGTTACTGCAGTAGAGACCTGTCAGGAGGAACGCTTTCAAGCAGAGCACGTGATTAACACCGGGAACCCCAAGCGCCTGATCAATCAGATGCTGGACGACCCGAACCTGTGGGATTACAAGGACAGGCAAATCACGACCGCGGGAAAGCTCACGCCTGCGGTCTGTTCCGCCTTCCTCGGGCTGGACATGTCCTCGGAAGAACTCAAGAAGCACATGAAAGAACATCACGCAATCTACTGGCGGTCGTATGAAACCGCCGCAGACAAGATCTACGACCCCGAGGCGCACAACAAGGGCTGGTGCATGATCAGCGCCACTTCCCTGGAACTGCCGCACCTCGCCCCTGCCGGAAAGAGTTCGCTGGTCGCGCAGGTTTTTGTCCCCTATCACTGGCTGGACGGATGGGGAACCGGTACGGACGATCCCTTTAGCCGGACCCCCCGGTACAGAAAACTCAAGAACAAAGTATTGAACGATATTATTCGTGAAACCGAGTACATCATTCCCGGGCTCTCCGGGAAGGTCGTGTACAAGGAACTGGCCACGCCCAGATCCATGTCCCGGTGGACCCTGAACCAGGATGGCGCGATCATGGGTTGGACCTATGACCGCTACCAGTGCCACCTGGCAAAAAAGTTTGTGCAATTCAAAACACCGATCAAGAACCTCTTCAACGCCGGGCATTATGCAATCTGGCCGGGAGGGGTGGTCAATTCAGCCATGACCGGAAGGATCGTGGCAAGGGGTATCTATTATGGGTTCTGGAAACAGTTTCTCCGTTAGAGGCTATCCAAAGAAACAGATGTCTTCGTGGAAGACAGAGCAGGCAATCGAGAAAAGAGGGAGACGAGATCATGGCAAAGATTGAAAAGGGAAACCTTGACCTGGTTGCGGATTTGGGTCTGGACCCGAACGCCTTGAGCCGCCTGACAGACACCATCGAGAAAGATATTTCCCAAGAACTCTATGACGGGGCTGTGTTCCTTGTGGCTCGTCACGGCAACGTAGCCGTGCATGAAGCACTCGGCCATACCGACCTGGCAAACAGGCGCCCTGCGAAAAAGGAAGATGTATTCCACCTGATGTCGGTAACCAAACAGTTAACGACCGCGATTGTTCTTGCGGGGATTGACCGGGGTGACTTTACGCTCACGACAAAGGTCAGTGAAGTCATCCCGGAGTTCGGTGTCAAGGGGAAACAAAACGTAACCGTTGGACATCTCCTGACCCAGACCAGCGGACTCAACACCGAACTGCCCTTCCTGGTGCAGCTCGACCAGGTGGCAAACATCCAAGCACTTGTCGGCGCTGTCTGCAATGATCGCCTGTTTCATCTTCCGGGAAGGATGGTGTCCTATAACGCCACCACGGCTCACGCTATTCTGGCGGAGATGGTTTGCCGACTTGACGAGGCAAAGCGTCCCTTCCGCCAGATACTCGACGAAGATCTTTTCAAACCGCTCGGGATGAAGGACACTTCACTCGTACTGCGACCCGATCTTGCAGAGCGCAGGGTTCCCATTGTGGCCCGTTACGCCACGCAGGGGCTCTTCGATCCGGTGATGCTTGAATCATCAAACTATCTTTACACGGAGGAAACGGAGTTTCCGGCCGGAGGGGCGATCGGCACGGTGTCGGACATATTTCGTTTTACTGAAATGCTGCGACGGGGAGGGGAACTGGACGGGAACCGTATTCTGTCCCCCGCGATTATCCAGGCCGCCGTCACGAATCAAACGGGAACCCTCCCCAACGACATTTTTGATTATGCACGGGAAATGCGCGGGTGGCCGGAATGGCCGGCTTATATCGGGCTTTCCTTCTTCCTGCGCGGGGAGGGGATCTTCCCCACGCCTATCGGCATCAGCACATCCCCGGGAACGTTCTCCGGGCAGGGCACAGGATCCACCATATTCTGGGTAGACCCCGAGCGAGACCTCACGTTCGTATGTTTTACGGCCGGCGTCATCGAGGATGGTGATAATATATTGCGCTTTCAGAAGCTCTCGGACATGGTCGTCGCTGCCGTGCTCGACTAGACATCCCTCGCGGCCTTGAAACGGTAGTATCCGGCAAACCGCCGGAGGGCCCGGCAGGCCCTGGCCAGGGAGTGAAACACGGTGATTCCCGATTCTCTCAACTCCCTCGCGCATTGTTCCGTGCCGCAGAGGTACCCTTCGTCCTCGATCGCCACGACCACGGGCTTTCCTCCTGTGTGCACTTGAAGAAATTCGCTCAGGGTCTTCTTGAACCCGGGCATGTAATCCCCCCACCCGCCGGAAAGGAATTCGGTGGCCACGCACAGGATGACCATGTCGATCATGGGGTCGGAAGTCACCAGTTCCAGCGCGCGGGACAGGGCGGCAGGGTTGGCCACGGCCGTGGGTACGTCCATGGGGTTGGCCATGCCCTGATTGACCAGGCCGACGAACTCGGACAGGGCTCGAAGGGTCTCTCCGGACAGGGGCGGGGTTTCGATCCCTTCCTCTCCGCAGGTGTCCCCGTTTGCCACGGTGGCGCCGCCGCCGATCCCGAGCACCGCGGTTCGCATGCGGGGAGTGGGTGGAAGGCGCAGGACGCTCATGGTCGTGTCCATCATTTCATCCAGGGAGCCTGCGCGTATGGCTCCCGTCTGTTTGAAGAAGGCGTTCCAGATCTGCCGGTCTCCCTTCATGGAGCCGGTGTGCGAGGCGGACGCCCTTGCCCCGGAATCCGTAAGCCCGGCCTTCCAGACAATGACGGGCTTTTCCATGTTCACACGCCTCACGAGTTCCAGAAGGCGCTTTCCGTCCCTGATACCCTCCAGGTACATGCAAATGACCCCGGTTTCCGGATCACGGCTCAGGTAGTCCAGGAACTCCACGGCATCCAGGGAGAGCGCGTTCCCGTAGCTGAACACCTTGCTGAAGCCGATTCCGAATTCCGGGCCGTGGAGCAGGAACGTGCGCGAGTGTCCTCCGCTCTGGGAGATAAAGGCCACGGGGCCCTGAACGAGTTCCAGTTCCTCGAACATTCTGAAGTTCGCGGAGGGCACGTGGAACCCCATGCAATTGGGGCCGATGACGCGAAGGTCCCCTCGCTGAATGATTTCCCGGATCGTTCCGTCCAGGAGCCTGCCCTCTTCCGTCCCGGTCTCCGCGAACCCGGACGTGCAGATCTGGACGTTGCGGGCCTTTGCCGCGATACAGTCCTCCAGCACCCCGGAAACAACTTCGGCCCGGACCGTGATGACGACCAGGTCCAGGGGCTCGGGAACGGACATCACATCCGGATACGTTTTCTCGCCGTCGATCTCGCGGGTCCCGGGGTTGATCGGGTACACCCGTCCCCGGTAGCCTGAGGATCGCAGATTTCGAAAAAGCTTGAGCCCCGAATATCCCGGAGCGTGGGTGTTCTCGTTTCTCGACACACCCACAATGCCCACGGACCGGGGTGGAAACCCCTCTCCAAAAGAAAGATTACGTGTCATCAATCCATTCCCTGAACCTTTTCCACCTTCAATTCCACCACGACTTCGCCCCAGCCGCCGTGGTCCACGCCAACGTCAATACAGTGGACCTTGTTGAAGGCCATCCGGGTCGGGTCCTCTCCCGCACAGATCTTGTCCAGGACCGCACCTACGAACGGGTTGACCGGAGAGAGCAGGCCGGCACAGATCCTGTCGGGGTTTTCCCTGCACAACAGGGTTCCGTCGCCCCCGAAGACGATCCTGTCCCCCACCTTGTGTCCCGCGCCGCAGCCGTGGGCGCTGGTCACTTCCGCCACGACCTTGTACTTCTGGGTGTCCATGATGTGGTCGGCGATCTTCAGGTTGCGGGGGTTGCTCTTCCAGGTTTCCCACTGGGCGTCGGTGTAGCCCAGCAACTCCCTGATGAAGCGCAATAGGGTTTCATCAGGCATGTTCGTTCTCCTTCCCCGCAGTGTGCACGTTATCGTATTTTTTCTTGCCCCTGTAGGGTTGCCTGTTCAGCGGCAAACACCGCAGCCCCGAGAGCGCCAACAATTTGAGGATCCTGCGGCAGTTGGACCATCCTCAATCCGAGTTCCTTTTCTATGCCTTTCACGACACCAACATTTTTTGCAACGCCTCCGGTCATCACGATTTCTTTCCGGTGTGGAAGCCTTCGCACCATGCTTGCTACACGCCTCGCCGTAAGATTGTTTATCCCGGCCGCAATGTCTGAAGCGTTTTCCCCTTCAAGGACCATCTGCCGTACTTCAATAGCGGTTAAACTGCTGCAGATGAATGCAAAGGCTACAGACGATTCTGCTTGAAGAGAAAGGGGGCCGAGATCGGCGATCTGAACCCCCAGGCTTTCCGCCGCGATTTCCATGGACCTGCCCGTACCGGCCGAACATTTATCGTTCATCAGAAACGCTTCCAGGTTTCCGTCCTCCTTTACCCTGATGGCCTTGTAATCCTGTCCTCCGATATCGATGATCGTCCTCGCCGATGGGGAAAGAAAATAAGCGCCTTTCCCATGGCAGGAAATTTCACTCATGTCGGCCTGGGCAAAGGGAATGATTTGACGTCCGTATCCGGTGCTTACGCAATAATCAATATCTTTGTAATTCAGGGCAAGCTTCCCCAATAATTTGTCCATAACCTCATGCGAGGATTCGACGGCATATGCCGTCGCCGGGATATTCTCGTATCCAAGAATTTCCTTGTCCTTTAAGACCACTGCTTTTACGGTTAATGAACCCACGTCCAATCCGGCTGTGATCATCGCTCGTTCCGTTGCTCTTGCTGGATGGATCGATACCTTTCCTTCGCCAGAATCGCAGCACCGTAGGCGCTGACAGCCTGAGGGTCGAGCCCGCCAAGATCGTCGAAAGTCATTTCCAGGCTTTCTTCCAGTTGATTCCTGATGAGAGGGTTCTTCGCGACCCCACCTACAAAGGCCGTCTCTTTTCGGATGCGGACCTTCCTTGCCATGCTTCCGATGCGCGATGCTGCAAAACGGACAACACCGGCAAAAATGTCCCTTGCATCATGGCCTTCGTTCACAAGAGAAATCATCTCGCTCTCAGCGAGCACGACACATTGACTCGTTACGGTTAACGCCTTTTCCGAGGCCCGCGAGTCCTCCAAGATCTGTTCAAGAGGCGCGCCCAGAGCGCGGGCAATGACTTCGAGATACAACCCGGTTCCTGTAACGCATCGATGAAGGGAAATATTCTCGGAGATGCCCCCACGTTCATTGATGGTCAAGGCCTGTAGTGTATGCCCGCCTACGTCGATAACCGTCCTGATCTTTGGGTTGATTTCCTGAACAGCCCTTTGGAGAGAGCCCATTTCGTGTACAAAGTCGTCCGCATGGGGCACGGCTCTTTTCCCATAGCCGGTTGCAACACAGTAATCTATCTCACTCGATGAGCAGCCTGCTTTCCTCAACGCCTTATCCATGACCTCGTTTGCCGCTTGGTTGGGAAGGTGCTTGTATGGAATTGTCTCCAAGGCTACGATTTCTTCTCCCTTGATAACCGCCGCCTTTGCGGAAACAATACCCAGATCACAACCCGCAAATATCAATCCGGAATCCGCCGTCAAGGAATCTGCTCCCTTTCTTTTCATGGCACCCGAGTCACCGGTTCTTCCGTTCTAGGATATTCCATAGCCGTGCGGCTATATGGGGCTGCCGGAGGCACTCGTGCCGGAACGGTTTGAGTGAACCCGCGGAACAGGTGGCGAGGGCGCAACAGGTCCGCCAGGGTCGAAGTCGGAGATATCCTTCCTGGCGTTGAGCTTGCCGAGTGAATGGGTAGCCGCTCCCAGCGTATATAGATGCTTCAGCGTTTGCGAAAACGGAGCATATCCATCCGGCGAAAAAGGATCAGGAACGCCGGAAGGAGCAGGGGCAAAAGAGCCGCAAGAGCTCGCTGCGGGGATGCGGACCGGGTAAAAGGCACTGCGCCGCAATCCACCGGCTCCAGGCACCGGGGATCGTCCGTCCCGGTGTACGAACCGTCCTCCTGGAAATCAAAGGTCTGCTCCTCCCGGGTCCAGAGACCCACGATGTCGCCCGCCGTCCCGGGTTCACGAATGAAGACTTCCTCGGGCTCTCCCTCCAGGGAGATGACCAGTTCCGTCTCGGTGAGCAGGCTCACCGTGTAGGGCCAGGTGGAGTTTGACAGAACACAGCAGCGGCTGTTGACCGTTTCCACGGCCAGGTTCAGCCCCACGCCGTCAAACGTGTAGGTGCCTTCGTAGAAATTTGCGCCGTAGGGAAAACAGGGGACATCCGACCAGCCCACCTCATCCACCTTGTCCACGTCACATCCCATGAGAAGGGGGCCCGCAAGGAGGGCGCTCAGCAGATAGAGAAGAACAACGCACATGGATGTCCTTTTCATGGTTCTCCCCTTTCCCCGTTTTCGTTTTTCCCTGATCGAAACGTGGAAAAACCGGTATCCA
>CAYTRL010000049.1:0-21083 GCA_964439795.1 uncultured Thermodesulfobacteriota bacterium | reverse complement strand
CTGGGTCATCCTGCCGGAGAACCTGCACCGGACCCGCACGCGGGCCGAACTGGAGCAGGACCTCCGCACGCCGGCCCTGGACCCCCGGGAGCACGAAAGGTGGCTCAACCGGATCCGCCGGTTCCGCAGAAGGGAAATCCTGCGTATCGGAACCCGGGACATGGTCCTCGATGTGCCCATCCAGGAGGTCATGCAGGAGCTCAGCACCCTGGCCGAAACCCTTTCGGGAGAGGCCCTGAAGGGAGTGCTGAACCGGCTGGGCGGGGAACCGGGAACCCCGGAGGAGCCGGAACAGCTTGAAGAGCGTTTCTGCCTGCTGGCCTTCGGCAAGCTCGGCGGAGGGGAGCTCAACTACAGCTCGGACATCGATCTGCTGGGCCTGTTTGCCCCGGACGACGAACCGGGTGCGGAGACGGCGGCAGACCGGCGCCCGGATCTCAAGCGCCTCTTCTCCGGCGTCATGGAGCAGTTGGGCCGGGACCTGTCCGTCCACACAGACGAAGGCTATGCCTACCGGGTGGATCTGCGACTCCGCCCCCACGGTCGAGCGGGTGAACTTGTCACTTCGCTGGACGGGCTGGTGGACTACTACCGGACCCGTGCGTCTCTCTGGGAGATCCAGGCGGCGCTCAAGATCCGGCCCGTTGCGGGCAACCGGGAGCTGGGGGAGGAGTTCCTGAAACGCCTGCGTCCCGTGCTTCTCACACACCGGAGCCGGGAGGAGATTGCGGGTTCGGTGGAAAGGATGCGCCGGTCCGCCATCCGCAAGTACACCGGCCCCTCCGGAAACGTGATGGACGTGAAGAGCGGCGCCGGGGGCATCCGGGACGCGGAGTTCCTGATCCAGGGCCTGCAACTCCTGCACGCCCCGGACCGGCCGGAGCTCATGGAGGCAAACACCCTGGCGGCTCTCCACCGGATCGAGGAGGCCGGACTGCTTCCCAGGCAGACGTCTGTGCGGCTGGAACAGGACTATCTTTTCCTGCGGCGGGTGGAACATTTCCTGCAGGTCCTGGAGGACCGGCAGATTCACACCCTGCCCCGGTCCCCCAGGGAACTCGGCGCCCTGGCCCGGAGGATCCTGGGGGTGGACGGCACGGTCTCCGCATTCCTGGACGAGGTGCAGGCCTGCCGGGACCGTATCCGAAGCGCCTACCTCACCCACCTGCTGGAAACGGGCTGAACGACCCGGAACAACCTTCCGGGGGAGAGGCCCCAGTCGGCCCGGCCGGGTTGCTTTACTCCCGCCGGGTAGGGTATGTACGTGTAAGCTGCAAGCGGAAAGAAGAAAGCAGGACCAACTCAGGGAATAGAAGGAGGAACCCCGTGAAAAAAACAATGGCAATCCCGTACCTTGCGCTGGCTGTCATCCTGATGCTGGCGATCCCCCGGGCCGATGCCGGATCGTTCCGGCTCTCGGCCGACCAGGAACCCGACGGCTTCCGGGGCATCAAGTGGGGAGAAGACCTTTCCCAGGTCGAGGGGATGAAGCAGATCGGAAAAAGCGCCGGCAGCGGCGTATACACGAAGGCGGGCGACGAACTCAGCATGGGCGGAGCGGAACTGGACAAGATCCTCTACTACACCATCAACAACAAGTTCTATGCCGTGCGGATCTACCTGAAGGAAGGCAAGAGCAACTGGGAAGCCCTTCGGGCTGACGTGGTGAAAAAATACGGCGAAGGCTACGAACAGGGCGAAGGCAACTACCTGTACATCGGAAAGGACGCCGGCCTGAACCTGCGGTGCAACAAGAACGCCGGAGAATATAACCTCTCCATCTTCTCCAAGGGCCTGGCCAGGGACGCGAAGGCCAAGTCGAAGCAACTGAAACAGCCGAAGGTAGAGCAGCCCAAGGTGGAGGAACTGAATACAGAGGAGCTGAAACAGCCGAACATAGAGCCACCGAAAGCGGAACATCTGAAAATGGAACAGTAGACTCCGGATCATCCGCAGTCGGCAACTCGAGGCCCCCGGCACGCTGGACAATCATGACGAACCGGACCGTCACCGGGCCTTCGTCTGCATTGAAAAAGACCGTTGGAAACACAAGGAAGGGGGCAGCGGAGATTCCGCTGCCCCCTTTTTTATCGTATCCGCCGATAGCTGATTGCTACTATCAACTTCGCTTCCCCGGAAACATCCCGACGGGAGCGGCCTCGAATTCGTACAATCCGTTATGTCCGTCAGTACTCAAACGGCGTCCGCCCCCTGCTCGCCGGTCCGGATCCGGTAGACGCTTTCCACCGGAAGCACAAACACCTTGCCGTCACCGATCTTTCCGGTCTTTGCGCACGAGAGGATCACGTCCACCACCTTTTCCGCCATGGCGTCCTCAACGACGATTTCCACCTTGACCTTGGCCACGAAATCCACGGTGTACTCCGCGCCGCGGTAGATCTCCGCGTGCCCCTTCTGCCGTCCGAACCCCTTGACCTCGCTCACGGTCATGCCCTTGATACCCAGCGAAGCCAGCCCCTCCTTCAAATCGTCCAGTTTGAACGGCTTGATGATCGCTTCTATCTTTTTCATATGGGTTCCCCCGCATTGTCTGGGACCGTTGCCCGTCTTGTATGTGACCACCATAGAGCATCCGCCGCCGGATTTCCACCGGGGGGCTCTTCATCCGAATGTTGCGGGTATTCCGCTCACACGGGGGGCCGCATGAAATCCACATTTCTGCAGGATTCACCGGGGATCTTTCCGATAAATCCGTAGAAAACCGGATCGAGCCGGGTCGTGATCTTTTTTGCTTTTCAAACAAATTTGTGTCATTTTCGATAAAAAACGACAAAATTGATCGGGAGCCCTTTCCATGAACAACGTCCAGGAAATCACCTACCTGTACGAAATCGCCAACGCCCTGAACTCCACCATCGAGCTGAAAAAATCGGTCTACTCCGTTCTGGAGATCCTGACCCGGGCCCTGGAGATCAAGAACGCCACCATCACGATCCTGAACCCGCTGCGGGATGAAATCCGGATCGAGGTGGCCCACGGCCTCACGCAGAACGCGGTCCAGCGGGGACGCTACAAGCCCGGGGAGGGGATCACCGGCCAGGTGATCCAGAAGGGTCGACCGATGGTGGTGCCCAAGATCAGCGAGGAGCCCAACTTCCTGAACCGAACGGCGGCAAGGCGAAAATCCCGGGAGGAGACCTCCTTCATCTGCGTCCCCGTCAAGAAGGGGAAGCAGGTGGTCGGGGCCCTCAGCGCCGATTTCCCCTACGACCCTTCCCGGGACCTGAAAGCCAGCAAGAACCGGCTCACCGTGGTCTCGGCCCTGCTGGCCCAGCGGGTGATCAACCTGGAAACCATTCAGCGGGAAAAGGAGGCGCTCCGGCTCGAGAACATACGGCTGCAGAACCAGCTCGCCGACCGGCACAGCGTGAGCAACATTGTGGGAAACAGCAACAAGATGCGGGAAGTCTTCCAGATGATCGTCCAGGTGTGCCGGAGCAACGCCACGGTCCTTATCCGGGGGGAAAGCGGCACCGGCAAAGAGCTGGTGGCAAACGCCATCCACTTCGGCAGCCAGCGATCCAAGCAGGCCTTTGTCAAGCTCAACTGCGCCGCCCTCCCGGTGAACCTCATCGAGAGCGAGCTGTTCGGACATGAAAAGGGTGCTTTCACCGGTGCCATCCAGATGAAACGGGGCAAGTTCGAGCAGGCCGACAAGGGAACCATCTTTCTGGACGAGATCGGCTCCATCAGCCTGGAAGTGCAGTACAAGCTGCTCCGCGTGCTCCAGGAGAAGGAGTTCGAGCGCATCGGAGGCTCACGGACCCTCCGGTCCGACATCCGCATCATCGCGGCCACCAACAAGGACCTGGAGAAGGCCGTGGACGAGGGCACCTTCCGCGGCGACCTGTACTACAGGCTGAACGTCTTCCCCATCTACATCCCGCCCCTGCGGGAGCGAAAGACCGACATCCTGCTGCTGGCCGAATACTTCCTGGAAAAATACGCCCGGGAAAACAGCAAGGAGATCCGCCGGCTTTCCACGCCCGCCATCGACATGCTCAACCAGTACCACTGGCCCGGCAACGTCCGCGAGCTGGAAAACTGCCTGGAACGGGCGGTTCTGCTGTGCGAGGAGAACGTGATTCACAGCTACCACCTCCCCCCCTCCCTGCAGACAGGGACGGAATCGGACACCCTGCCCTCCCAGTCCCTGGAAGATGCCGTGGCCAAGCTGGAACGGGAGATGCTGGTGGACGCCCTGAAAAATTCACGCGGAAACATGGCCCGGGCCGCGGAGATGCTCAAGACCACGGAACGGAAGTTCACCTACAAGGCCCGCAAGTACGATATCGACTACCGGCAGTACCGACTCTGATCCCCTGCCGCCGGTTTTCCTCACGGCGGCAGGTGGTATACAATGGGGAAAAGGAAGAAGAAGGGAGAAGGAGATGGAAGAAACGCCGACCAAGGAGCAGCGTGAAGCTCAGATGATCACCGCCATCAACCAGCTTGCCGAGAAACACGGCTGCAAGGTGGAGGTAGACTTCGAGAAACAAACCATTGAATTCGACTGCCCGGACAAGCAGTCTGAACTGGACCTGGCCATGGAGATCAAGGCCGTGCTGGGGCCGGATGAGGGGGATGAGGAATAGCGGGCGCAGCGAGAATACCCTGGATTCGCAGGCGCAGGGGGGCCGCCGGACGAACGTTGTCCCGGCGACCCCCCGTTTGTTTCTTGAGATCCTCGAGGTTTACTCGAAGACAAAGCCTCGTTCCCCGTGAACGGAGCTGTCCAGCCCGGCCACTTCATCCTCCTCCGAAACCCGCATCCCTCCCGTGGCCACCCGCGTGATCGATGCCAGGATGAACGTCCCCACCCCCGCGTAGACGATGGTCGCCACCACGCTGATCAGCTGGATGAGCACCTGCTTCGGGTTTCCGTAGAGCAGCCCGGTCCCTGCCTCGTTGATCGCGGGGTTGGCGAAAATCCCCGTGGCCAGGGCCCCCCAGATCCCGCAGAGCCCATGGACCCCGAAGGCATCCAGGGAGTCATCGAACCCCAGCCGGGGCTTCAGCACGGCCACCCCCAGGTACCCGATTATGCCGGCGCCGATCCCGATCAGGAGAGATCCTGACAGGTCCACGAACCCGGCCGCCGGGGTGATCCCCACCAGACCGGCCACCAGCCCCGAGGCAAGACCCAGCAGCGTGGGCTTCTTGGAAACGATCCACTCCACGAACATCCAGGTGAGTGCCCCCACGCAGGCCGAGGTGTTGGTCACCAGGAACGCGGAGCCCGCGAGCCCGTCCGAGGCCAGCTCACTGCCCGCGTTGAATCCGAACCAGCCGAACAGGAGCATGGCCGCCCCCGCGGCCGTGAGGATGATGCTCGAGGGGAACATCGTCTGTTTTCCGTACCCTCTTCTCTTGCCCAGCATCATGGCCAGCACCAGGCCGGAGACACCCGCGTTGATGTGAACCACCGTGCCCCCCGCGAAATCCAGCGCCCCTTCGCTGCCCAGCCATCCTCCGCCCCACACCCAGTGGCAGACCGGGGAATAGATGAAGGTGAGCCAGAGCACGGCGAACAGGACCCACGAGGAAAACTTCATGCGCTCCACGATCGACCCGCTGATCAGCGCCACGGTAATGCCGGCAAAGGTCATCTGAAAGGCGACGAAGACAAAGGTGGGGATGGTCCCGGAGATATCGTTGACCCCGATCCCCTTGAGAAAGAAGTGGGACAGGCCGCCCACCACGCCCCCCAGGTCCGGGCCGAAGGCAAGCGTGTACCCCCAGAACATCCAGAGAACGCTACCCAGGGCATAGGACACGAAACTCAGGCCGAAGGTGTTCAGGATGTTCTTGGAGCGTGACATGCCGCCGTAAAAGAGGGCCAGCCCCACCGGAGTCATGAACATGACCATGGCCGTGGCCACGATCATCCAGGCGGTGTCGCCGGAGTCCAGGGCCGCCTCATCCGCCGCGGAAGCGTTCACAGCAAACAGCAGCAGGCATGCCGCGGCAAAGATTATCTGAAAAACCCTTCTTTTCATCGTTTCTCCTCCTGTCCCCTCCGTGGCCGGGCCACGGAGATTCAAACGCAGGATCCGGTTCCTTTTTCCAGGGTTCCCCGGACCCCGCACGCTCACAGCGCGTCCTTTCCCTGCTCACGGGTGCGGATACGGTACGCAGATTCCACGGGAAGGACGAACACCTTCCCGTCACCGATCTTTCCTGTTCCCGCATGTTCCAGGATCACCTCCACCACCCGTTCCGACATGTCATCATCCACCACGATTTCCATCTTCACCTTGGCTACGAAATCCACGGTGTACTCCGCTCCGCGGTAGATCTCCGAATGCCCCTTCTGCCTTCCGAAGCCCTTCACTTCACTCACCGTCATCCCCTGGATCCCCAGGGACGAAAGTCCTTCCTTGACGTCTTCCAACTTGAACGGCTTGATGACCGCCTCCACCTTTTTCATTTTCTTTTCTCCTCCCGTTCTCGGGCATCTGTCCCACACCATGGTTTCTGTCAGGTTTGTTCTTCTCTCTCTTCAAACCCCGTGCCAGTCCCGTTTTTTTGGGAAGGCATCCTTCCAATACACTGAATTTACTTGATAATGTTTCAGATCGGGGCAGGATGGGACGGCTTCATCGTGGCAGGAATCTACAACATTTACGTCTTTTTCTTTTTTCTTATCTACATACTTGTCTTTTTTGGAAAGGTGAGAGGAGTCTGTTCCGGCCGAAACGGGGGTTAAAAGAATAGAAATTTCCGGACGTTTCATGGGGGAGGTTGCGAGGGCCATTACCCAGGACCCGGAAATATGTCCTGCAGCAACGTTCGTCCATACCCGTGAGAACGGGGTTTCCGCCAATCTTGTCGTTTGGAGAGATTTTGGGGCTATCTCTCCTGGGCGGGTTATTTGCCGGGTCCTTTCCGGTCGGTGGTTTCCGGCAGTCGCAGGGGGGTCAGGCAGCTTTCATCCGGGAACAGCTCCTGCACGTTTTCCCGGACGAACCGCTGCAGCCCTTTCTGTCCTTCTGTGATGAATACGGTGGAGCCGTACTTCTCCTTCCTCACGTTCCCCCGCAAGCGTCCGGCCAGGATGGCTTCCTCGAACCCCTTGTCCGAGACCAGGGAGAGACAGAGGCGGCCCCCCTCGATCCGGTATTTCACGAACAGGTAGCCCGGCGTATTCGGGTCGGGCGGAACCTCGATCACATTGAGGTACCGGTTCCCGTCCAGACGGGAGATGTGCCCTTTCCACCTGGTGAGATCCAGTACGCCGTCCCGATCCGTCTCCACCATGACAAACCGCAGCGAGCCGGGCTTCTTGCCGTACCCCACGTGCAGGTGCATCGTCTCCCCCCCTTCCGCGTGATACCAGTCCCCCACCAGGCGGGGGTCCTTCTCGTCTGCCCGCATGTCCGTGAGCGGATGTTTGGAATACGGCACGCAGCCGATCATCCTCAGGGCGAGGCCCGCACAGATCAGCAAAAGGACAACCGGCACAAGGCCCTTCCCGGATTCAAAACGCATCATGGCTCTTTCCTCCCGGCCGTCACTATAAAAAACCTGGCTTTCCCGTGTCAACGAGAACGAAAAAGCTTCAAGAGATCCGCCAAGGTGTCCGATTCTATACAAAAACCAATGGACTCTTAGTGTGTCTTCATTTTGGGGCGCGAGAGATCGGAGGGAAGTATGAAGGTTCGTTTCATGGAAAACCTGTGGTGGATGGCTTTGGCCGTCGTGCTCCTGTTTACGCTGGCTATGGATTCGGCCGGGTCCCAGGACGGAAGAGACGGGAAAGGCGCGGTGCGGAGCACGGATGCAGTTTCCGCTTCCGGGGAAGCCCGGCCGGGAACCCAAAAGGCATCAAGCGTCCCGCTGTTGGCGGATAATCAATCTCCACAAGCGGGCATCCCCCGGGACGGGGCCGGGCAGCCCGACGGAATCCAGGCTGCCCGGACGGAGCTGGAGCGGGCCCGGGAGGCACAAAAAAGGTCCGCGAACTGGCCCGCGGACGCGGAGCTCCTGCGGGAGATGGCGGAGAGCAACGTGGAGATGGCCCGGCAGCTCCTGGACGCCAGGCGCAAGGAGCAGCAGGAGCTGATCCGGACCGAACGTCAGGAACAAAAGCTTGCGGACCTCCGGAACAACTTCCAGGCCACCCGGAAGAGGATCGAGCGGATGGGGCTCACCCCCACGTCCGGCGAGGTCCTTCAGATGCTGCGGGGGGTCGTGGGCGCCTACCGTCCGGACATCGGGAAGATCGGGCAGCGCCGGCGGCTCCTGATCCAGCTTACCCAGCAGGAAAAGAGTCTGCTCCGGGAACAGTATGATTTCAGCAAGCTCCGGGACGAGTTTTTTTCCGAGGAAACGCCCGGGCAGCTTACTTTCCGAAAGGGGTCGGGACACGAAACGCTTCCCGCCGACCTGCTTCCCGAGGCCACGTCCCTCTTTCAGATCCATAAATCGCTCCTGGAGGATCTGATCCGCGCGAACGAACAACGCCGCGACGAGCTGAACCGGCGGATCCTTACAACCAGTACCATGAAAGAGGTCCACGGCGAGTTCCGGAACTACATCCTGGACAAGCTGTTCTGGACCCGCACCACATCCGTATACGACTCGGGGGACGACACGAAGCCCAACGATCTCGAGCGGGGACGCAATGCCCTGGGCTGGTTGTTCAACCCGGACAAGTGGTCCGCCATCCAGGCGGACTGGATGCGCTCGTTCCGCCAGAAGCCGTTCCCCTGGGTGGTGGGGCTCCTGCTGCTCGTCCTGATGTGGACCGGAAGGTCCCGGATCGACCGCCAGGTCAAGCAGCTCAACGACCGGGTGGGAAAGGTGCAGAGCGATTCGGTCTTCGTCACGGTGCAGGCCCTGTTCCTGATCACGATCCGGCGGGCCGGGTTCCCGATCCTGCTCCTGCTCGGTGCGATCCAGCTGGGGGACGCCCCCACGGTGACCCTTTTCACCCGCTGCTTTACGTCCGGGCTGTACGTCACCGCCTCGATCTGGTTCCTGGTGGCCCTCACGGTGGAGATGTTCCGGGACGGGGGTGTGGGGCGGATCCATTTCCATTGGGGGGAATCCGCCTGCAGGGCGCTCAACCGGGGCAACCTCGTCCTTCTGTTCTGCTTCATTCTCTTCTTTTTCCTCGGGGTGATGATCCAGCGGGGCGTACAGGGAGAAGGGTATCAAGCATCCCTGGGACGGCTCCTCTTCTGCCTGGCCATGCTCCCCCTCTCGGGGCTCTTCCTGCGCCTGTTCCGGGAGGGAAGGCCCTGGCAGCAGGAGATCCGGGACCGGATTCGCGGCAGCTGGCTGGAGCGCTATGAAAAGGTCCTCTCCCGCGCACTGCTCCTGATTCCGCCGACGCTGCTGGTATTGACGGTTGCCGGGTACGGCTACACCCCGTTCGTGCTGAGCAGCAACCTGTTCGAAACGGCCCTGCTGTTCCTGGCGCTCAGCACGCTTCACGCCACCCTGCTGCGATGGATCAACACAGGCCGCAAGCGGCTGGCCTATCAGAAGGCCGAGGAGGAGCGAAAGGCCGCGCGTCTCCAGGCAGCCCAGCTCGCCGAGAGCGCCGCCGGAGAGGATGAACTCAAGGACATCATCCCCACGGAACCGGAAGAGGATGCGGTGGACGTAGAGGCGGTCAGCGAACAGACCACCCTCCTGATCCGCTCCATATCCGGCGTCCTCTATTTCGTGTTCCTCTGGCTCATCTGGGGCGAGGTGCTGCAGGCCTTCCGTGTGCTCGACAGCGTCTCGCTCTACACCACCCAGGTGGGCGTGGGCGCGGACGGCACGCCCGAGATCAAGACCATCAGCCTGGTAAACGTGCTCCTCTCCCTGTTGATCTTTGCCGCAACCGTTGTGCTGGCCCGGACGGTCCCGGCCTTCATGCAGATCGTCAACTTCAAGCGGTTTGCCCGGGACCCGGGCAGCAGGCTCGCGTTCGGGCAGATCGGCCGCTATATCATCCTGGCCGTGGGTGTGGGACTGACCTTCAGCCAGGTGGGCATCGGCTGGTCCAAGTTCTCGGTGGTGGCCGCCGCCATGACCCTCGGTCTGAGCTGGGGGCTCCAGGACATCTTCTCCAACTTTGTCTCGGGCATCATCCTCCTGCTGGAACGGCCGGTGCGGGTGGGGGACATCGTCACCGTCTCCGGGGTGAGCGGCAAGATCGCCCGCATCCAGATTCGGGCCACGACCATCACCAACTGGGACCGGCAGGAACTGATCGTTCCCAACAAGGCGTTCCTCTCGGAGAAGGTCACGAACTGGTCCCTGTCCGACGAGATCACCCGGGTGGTCATTCAGGTGGGAATCAGCTATAACAATAATCCCAAACAGGCGCAGGAGCTTCTCCTGAAGATCGCCGGTGAAAACCCCCTGGTCCGCAAGGACCCGGGACCCAGTGTACTTTTTTCGGGGTTCGGCGCGGATTCGCTGGACTTCGCCCTGCGGGTGTTCGTGGGCCTGTCGGACATGACGGCCGTCCAGAACCAGCTGCGCATGTCGATCCAGGAGGAGTTCGCAAAGGCCGGGCTCGAGATCCCGTTCGCCCAGCGGGACGTGCACCTGGACACGCCGGGGCCCCTGGAGGTCCGGCTGATCGAGAAAACGTGACCGGTAGAGCCCTTCTCACAGGCGTTTTCACACACCGTCAAAGGATGATCTTTTGATCGGGGGATAAATCCATGGCAATCGCGGAAAACAAAAAGATGGGGCTGCTGCCCCTCACCATGCTGGTGGCGGGAATGAAGAACAAGTGATGCCTCCCACAGGTTTCTTTCGCTCTAAAAATAAGTATATTCTTTTTATCGCTTTGCCCCTTCTCCTGTGTGCCGGCACACGTTCCAACACGTTGCCACTTCCCGATTCTGCAAAATCCATCATCCCCAAGATCGCGGAACAGTGTGAGGCCTGCCTGAAGCAAGGTCTTTCTCCGACAGGCACCGGTGAAATCGGCTTTGGGAAACGGTTTTTTTCCAATTTTTTCCTGGGGAATCCGGAAGTGGGGATTCTGATGAGCTACGTCATGGATGGAAAAGAATACAAAACCATCATCCGGGAAAACCCTTTGGAAGCGGCAAAAGACAGTTTGCGGGCAGCCTTCGAGAAAACAAAATTGATCCTCATTGAAAAGGACGGCATGCGCGTTCAAGTCCTGGACAAACCGGTTCAGGTGCGCGTTGTTCTGACCCCGAAACTTCACCAATGCCTGTACCGTTCCGCCAAACCCCTGTGTTGCTGTTGTACCCAAAGCTGCGAAAAGGAATGCTGCGAAAAGGAGCTGGGATCGACCTGCGTGTTGGTGCAATGGCAGGACCCGCTGGATCCCGCAAAACGTCTGGAATATGCCTACTATCCCTATCCGGGGTACTCAAGAGTGTATGACCTGGACACGAAGGGAAAAAAAACGGATTTGCGTTGGTGCCTCGATTCACAGGGACCCGGCTTCCTTCGATAAGAATCCTTTCTCGCGAAGCATCCGCCATGGACTATGAGATCGGGACCCGGGCCTAAAACGGGCGAGTCACCTGTTGCGATGCACCTGGACAATATGACCCGGTTCAGGAGTCTGTAATGAAGCGGTTCTTTATCTGGTTCTTTGTACTGTTGGTGGTTATCATGATCGTCGGCTGGCTTGTTGATTGGGAATGGCCCCAGTACATGGATCCCCTGGGGATCGGCTGGTGACAGGGAAAGGCGTCATGAAAAGGAAGCTTCCGTTTCTCGTTTTCTATTTTTTCATGCAGGGGTGTGCCATGGGAAAGGTTCAAGAAATTCGGGGAATCGACGATTTAAAGCCTTTTGTAAATCAGAAAATTGCGCTTGTGGGCCAGGTATCTGAAGTGTTGTGGCAACATGTAGTGAACCCTCCCGCGTCCCATCCTCATGAGACGTATTTTGATACCGGTGGAACCCAGATTGTTCTGTACTCACAAGAACCAATCCATGAAACAGATAGAATCCGGATAGAAGGAACTGTCATTGCGGTTGAAGGCGGTGGGGAAGGAACCAAATCCCCGGGGAAGTTCACAGAATATCATCTGATCGTTGACACCTGGAAAAAGGATAAATAGGGACCGGGTTTCGTCGATCCGGACTCCTTTTCTCATCTCCTCTTCTTCTCCCAACCATGGTGACGCTCCCCTGCCTGTCCCTTTTCCCATGCCGGGATCCTGTGGCCCAAGTGAAGGTTTGTATGTATAATCACCGGAGTTACTTATGTCCGTCGTTACTAAGTCCGCTGTATCCTGAAAGGAGGTCCCCATGGCACGCATGATCCTCGATGAATCCAAGATCCACCCAAGTATTCAGCAGGTCGTAAACGATAACCAGCGGGATATCGTTGAAGAGGTCAGGAAGGCCGTGGAGGAAAACGCGGTCGTGGTGGTCGGCATGGGACAGAACCCCTATTGCAAGAAAGCCAGGAAAACCCTGAATAGCAGAGGAATCAACCACAAGTATCTGGAATATGGCAATTACCTGAATACCTGGCGGCGAAGAAACGCCTTGAAGATGTGGACAGGGTGGCCCACCTTCCCCATGGTGTTTATCCAAGGGGTCCTTATCGGCGGCAATTCCGATCTAAACGAACTGGCAAATACGGGGAAGTTGGATCAACTGCTTGCAAAAGCTTAAGACCAAATTATCAGGTTGATATGGGACTCCGAGGCCGTGATGAGAACCTGGTCCAGCCTGCTCCGTCTTCTCCTGGCCGGTCTTGCAGCCGCCATCGTATGCGGATGCAACGTCGAGCCGCCGATCCTGATCCTCACCGACGATCTCCCCTCCGCCAATCCGTACGGCCCCTATCTGGCGGAGATCCTCCGCGGTGAAGGCCTGGCGGCCTTCCGCGAAATGGACCGGAGCGCCGTACTCGCCGAGACCGATCCGCAGGCGTTTCTGAACCGGTTCGAGATCGTGCTGCTGGCCGAGGCCGACCTGGATCCCGCCGAGGAGACCCTCCTCCGGAACTACGTCCAGGGGGGCGGCAACCTGATCGCCATGCGTCCGGATCTTGACCTGGCCGACCTGTTCGGCCTGACCTTCGTCGCTACACAACCCGAGCAGCCTCTCCAGTTCTTCTCCATGGACACATCCAGGGAGCCGGGGACCGGGCTCACGTCGGAATCGCTTCAGTACCACGGGGAGGCGGACCTCTACACCCTGAACGGCGCCACGGTCCTGGCCTCCCTCTGGGAAGACATGTACACTCCCTCACCCTACCCCGCCGTGGCCCTCCACACCATGGGCCAGGGTCGGTCCGCGGCCTTTGTCTTTGACCTGGCGAGGAGCATCGTCTGGTCCAGGCAGGGCAACCCGGCCTGGAAGGACAGTGAGGGGGACGGCCTTCCGGGTTACCGGCCCGGGGACCTGTTCTTCCGTACCACCGGGGAAAGCTGGCTCGCGCCGGAGCGAACGCGCATCCCCCAGGCGGACGAGGTTCAGCGGTTCCTGGCCAACCTGATCCTGACCCTGAGTGAGGCACCCCTGCCGCGACTGTGGTACCTCCCGGACGGGCACAAGACGATCATGGTGAACACCGGGGACGCCGAGTCCATGGCCGGAGCAACGCTGGAACCGATCATGGACGACCTGGAGGGCTATGGCGGGTTCTACACACACTACTTGCGGGAGGCGGGCATATCCGGGACGACCGAGGCCATGGAGGCCGGCTGGCGCGCCCGAGGGCACGAGACCGGTCCCCACATGTGGGGCGGCGGCCCGCAAACATGCGACGTGCTCCGCAACGCCTACCAGTCCATAACGGACGCCATCCTGGAGAAGTTCGGCCACGGGAGCCGCACCGCCCGCAACCACACCATCGACTGGTGCGGATGGGTGGACATGGCCGCCATCGAGGCCGACTACGGGACCGGACTGGACACCAACTACTACCACTACCTGCCGGACCTGCTTCCTTACGGCGAAAACGCCAACGGGTACTTCACCGGAAGCGGTCTGCCCCAGAGGTTCATGGACGAGGAAGGCAACCTGCTCCCCATCTACCAGGCCGCGACCCCGTGGGCGGACGAATGGTTCGCGGACAACGGCTGGACCGCCGAAGAAACGGTCCAGATTGTCCAGGACATGTTCTCGGCAGCTGAGAGCGGATATTACTCGGCCTTCGTGGCCAACGTTCACCACGTGCGCTACTACGGGGCGGACCCGATCACGTACGACTGGGCCAACGCTGTGTGGGCCCATGCCCGGGACAACGGCATCCCCCTCTGGTCCGCGGAGATGCTGCTGGATTTCCTGGAGGCGCGCAACGGATCCGCTTTCAACAACATCCGGTGGAACGGCGTGGCCCTCTCGTTCGTATTCCAGACCCCTGCAGGCGGGCAGGACCTGACACTCATGGTCCCGGGCGAGGCGGGAGGCAACGACCTGCTATCCATCACTCTGGACGGCAGTCCGATCCCTTACGGCACAGAAACCATCAAGGGGCGCCCCTACGCGCTGTTTACTACACAGGCGAGCCAGGCAAGGGTCATCGCCCGTTATGGAGCGGCCGACAGGCGATAGGCGAGCTCGGGAGCTTGTGGAAACAGGGTGCCGGAGTGCCGCCTCCCGGGGAACGCACTCTGCGCTACGCCTTGTACTTCTTGATCAGGTCCATGAAGAACCGGAAGTTGTCCAGGGGGACATCCGGAGGCACGCAGTGGTCGATGGCGGGTATGTACCCCCCCTGCTGGAGCATCGGCGGCACCTTGAGGCGAAACTCCTCCTCGATCTCCTCCCGACCCCTGGCAAGCACCCGCTTGTCCAGGCCCCCGAAGATGACCAGTTCCGGGTGGTCCTTCCGTACCTGCCGGATGTCCATGCCGGACTGCACCTCGAAGGGGAAGAGCAGGTTCACGCCCACCTCCTGGAACAACGGGATGAGCTTCGTGCAGTCCCCGTCCGTGTCGACCATGTGGATGTGAACCCCGTTCTCCCGTGCATCGTCCACCACGATCTTGTAGTAGGGGGCCATGAACTCCCGGAAGGTCCCGGGAGAAATGAGAGGACCTGCCTTGTAGCACATGTCCTCCCAGTAGCTCACGAAGCGGATGCCGTACCGTTTTTTCAAGCGGCGCACCACGCCCCAGGTGAGCTTCACCCATTGGCGGCTCATGGCGTGCAGCAGATCCGGATCACCGGCGTACGCGTACATCAACGGCTCGAGCCCCATCAGGTGCCGATGGAAGGCGAACAGTCCGCTCACCATGACGCCCAGGGGCCTCCGCCTGAGTTTCGCAAAGGCATACAGGGCATCGTACAGCGGGTTCGTGCACCTTCCGGGGGTGCCCGGACGGAGCCGCCACTTCACCTTCCTGAAATCGTCCAGGGTCTTCACCGGCGGTTCCACGAGATGCGGGATACCGGAGGCATCGTCCTCGAAAACCTTGACAAGGTTCCCGGCCGTATTTCGAACGATCTTGAACCGGCCCTCCCTGCGGACCGTCTTGGGCAGGAACAGGGGGAAGAACCCCGGCTGTTTGTCCGTGCCGACGGGGATCGGAACCCAGGTTTCGAAATCGAAATACAGGATGGCCGCGATGTCGTTCACAACCCGGCGGGGCAGCCCCTCCGTGTGCCACCGCTGGACGGTCTCTCTCCAGAACCCGATCGTGGGGAAGAACAGGGGCCGGTCCACGGCCTCGAAACGGCAGGTAGCCTCAAAACGCTCCGTGACGTTCATCCCCATGCCGCCTCCGGCAACCCATGTTGTGCTTCAAGCATCACGCGCTGGCCGTCACACTCTCCGGAAGCCTGTGGGTAAGGATGTTTACCGCCTCTTCCACCATGTCCGTGAGGATCTCCCCCGCAGGCTTGATTTCCGAGATCAGCCCGGAGACCTGGCCGGAAAACGGGCCCACGTATTCCATCCTCCGGGCCCGGGTGAACATCTCCACCATGGCCGACGCAAACAGCACCTGGATGGGAAAGGGCAGCGGTTCCAGGCCCGAGGTTTCCCAGAGATCATGGAACCGGTTGTAGATGGCCCGGGAGGTCTTTCCCGTGTACAGGTACGTCCGACGCGTGTCCTCGTCGGTGGCATGGAGGATGGCCTCCTTCTGCACGTCCATGAGGCCGCCTTCCGGCGAGGCCAGAAACCGTGTGCCCACCCACACACCCACGCAGCCCACTGCGAGGGCTGCCACAAGGCCCCGGCCGTCGCCGATACCGCCGGCGGCCAACACCGGCGTGGGTGCCACGGCATCCACGGCCTGGGGCCAGAGCGCGATGGATCCGATACGGCCCGTGTGACCGCCGCCCTCGTGCCCTTGAACCACCACCAGATCCACACCGGACTCGGCCATCCGCCTGGCGTTCTTGGTGTTGCCGCTGATCCCCAGGACCTTCATGCCAGCCCGGTGGGCATCGGCAACCATGAACCCGGGGTTCCCCAGCCCTGCACAGAACAGCGGAACCTTCTCGTCGATGCAGGCCTGTACCGCTGCGTGCGGCCTTGCCGTGGTGGTGCTCATGTTGATCAACACGTCGATATCCGGAAGGCCCATTTCCTCCTTGACCTTCATCATCCAGTCGAGATGGGTCTTGGGCGCCATCTGGAGCACGTCCATAAGCGGGACTTCCTGGGGGCCGTCAAGGACCGGGTCCGACTGGCTCACGGTCTGGCTCGGCAGCAACAGGTCCACACCGAACGGCTTGTCGGTCTGCTTTCGAATCTCCCGGATGGCTTCCCTCATCTCGTCGATGCTGAATCCGGCAGCGCCAAGGACCCCAAGACCGCCGGCCTCGGAAACGGCCACCACCAGGTCCACCGTGGCGCCGGCCTTCTCCCCAACGAGGCTCGGCCCCATGCCCGCGCTCAGGATCGGGTACTCGATCCCCAGGATCTCGCACAGTTTCGTTCGCAAAACCGGTCTGCCCATTTCGCACCTCCTTTTGTTGGTCCGGTGCCGCACCGGGAACCTGTTCATTCGCGGATCGTACCACATCCCCGGCGAGGAAACACAAATAGGCGGGCTTGAGATGGTGGCTGCTGCAGGACACTACCGGGGCGGGGGAACGTCGTCGCAGTCCCGTTCTCCTTCCCATCCGAAGCCGCCGGGCCGCTGGTCCACAACCTTCCCCTGGTAGAAGCGGATGAAGCGAACAAACCGGCCGGGCCCTGGATTGTAGATCCACTCCCGGTCCATGGCCAGCGGTACGTACATCCCGGCCTTGTAAACGAAAATCTCCTGTGGCCGCCGGATACACGCGGGCTCCCCGCAGGCCTCCCGGACCTCCTCTTTGGTGCTGCCCTTGGTCACCAACCCGCCGTTACAGTAGTCGGCGCGGGCCCATGGAACGCCCGCGCCCAACAGAGCGGTTGTCACGAGAACCGCACATACGAGCCCTGCCTTCATCGGGGCACCTCCTGCCCTTTCTGCATTTCCCCGGAACATCCGCTTCACATCTGTTCGATTCCGGTGCGTTAAGGGATGTTTCCATCCGGGTCTCGGGGTCGCCTGCATCGGCCCGAATCCCGGACAAAATGCGGAACAAGATCCGGCATATACGACCCGGAGTCCGATCCGTTTTTCGGATTTCGGCATCTCCATTTGTATACCATGATTTCCGTTCCTGTCCGTGTTCCGATGCGAACGGGTGAAGCGAGCCCCTGCGGCCCCCCTTGCCCGCTCACGGGACAAGCAAGTAACATGGCGGCAGACATTCTGGCAACGATGCCCTCCCGAAGGGCAAAACCATCGAGATGGACCGCTCATGAGCAAGAACGAGACGCAGCCGGGACCTGCGGAAGCACCGCAGGCGAACCGTGACATGATCCGCGCCGGGGCCCGACGGCTGTGGCCTTACATACGAAAACACCGCCGGTCCTACTACCTGGGCCTGGCGGCCCTGTTCCTGACCAACCTGTTCGTGGTGGCCGTCCCCTGGCTGATCAGCCGGATGGTGGACCTCCTGCAGCACGACCCCATCGACCTGCAACGCATGCTGCACCTCCTGCTCCTGGTGCTGGCCTCGGCCGTGGGGGCGGGCCTGATCCGGGTGACCAGCCGCCTGTTGCTCTTCAACGCCGGCCGGACCATCGAGTATGAGCTGCGCAGCGCCCTGTTCCGGCACATCCAGCGCATGCCCGCGTCCGTGTTTTCCCGTCGCCCCACCGGGGACCTGGTCAGCCGGGCCACCAACGATCTCAACGCGGTGCGCCTGCTGTTCGGGTTCGGCATGCTCAACCTGATCAACACCCCGATCCTGTTCACCATGACCGTATCGGTCATGGCGTCCATGAACGCCCGGCTCACACCCGCCGTGATGGCGGTCTTTCCCCTGGTGATTTTCTCCATGCGCCGGTATTCCCGGAGGATGTTCGACCTGACCCAGAAGGTGCAAGGCTCCCTGGGGGACATCAGCTCCATCGCTCAGGAAAACTTCAGCGCCATCCAGGTAATCAAGTCCTACACCCTGGAAGAGCACGAAACGGAACGGATGAAGCGCCTGAGCCTGCAGTACCTCTCCCGGAACGTGAAGCTGGCGCTGACCCGGAACATCCTGTTCAACGTGATGGCCGCGGTCATCGGCCTGAGCGAACTGGTCCTGCTGGGCTTCGGGGGTTGGCAAATCGTCCAGGGGCGGCTCACAACGGGCGACCTGGTGGCCTTTAACGTGTACCTGGGGATGATGATCTGGCCCACCATGGCCTTCGGGTTCCTGCTGAGCATCTGGCAGCGGGGCATGGCCGCCATGAGCCGCATCGAGGAGGTGCTGGCCGAACCGGAAGAGGAAGAGACCGCCCGTCCCGCTACCGGGACCCCGTGGCGGCACCCCGGGTTCTGGGAGCAGGGGATCGAGGTCCGGGGGCTCACCTGGGGGTATCCCCCCGGCGAGGGACCCGACCCCGGTCGACCTGCGGAACCGGTCGTTCACGATATCCGCATGCAGATCCCGGGAGCGAGGTTCACCGCCCTGGTGGGCCCCACGGGCTGTGGAAAAACCACCCTCACCCGGCTCCTCACCCGACTGTACAACCCACCGGACGGGTCGATCACCCTCGGAGGCACCGATGTAAATTCGATCCCTCTGGCAGAACTCCGGAGGCACCTGGCGGTGGCCTCACAGGAGTCGTTCCTGTTCTCACGCACCTTGAAAGACAATATCAGCTTCGGCAGACCGGCCGCCCCGCCGGAGGAGATCGAGGCCGCGGCGGAAAGCGCCGGCCTCCTGCGGGACCTGGGGGAACTTCCGCGCGGGTTCGAGACCCTGGTGGGCGAACGGGGGATCACGCTGTCCGGCGGACAGCGGCAGCGGGCATCCATTGCACGGTTGATCGTGTACGGGGCCGAAATCCTGGTGTTGGACGATTCCTTCTCCGCGGTGGACCTGAAGACCGAGGGGGAGATCCTCTCCCGGCTCCGGTCCCGGCTCCGGGGCAAGACGGTGCTCCTGATCACCCACCGGATCGCCACAGCCCGGGAGGCGGAGCGGATCTACGTGATGGACCGGGGCCGGATCGTGGAGGAAGGGGACCATGATTCCCTGCTCGCCGGCGGGGGGCTCTACACCAGGCTGGCGGAAATCCAGAAGATCAACGAGGAACTGGAGGCGGCGGGATGAGGGGCCGGGCCGGAAACCACGAACCTGTTTCCAACGGGGACCGCTCCTCCGGGATCTGGCCCTTCGTGCTCCGCTTCGCCCTGCCCCACAAGCGCCTCCTGCTGCTGGCCGTGCTTCTCCTGCCCGTGATCACCGCGGCCCAGCAGCTGCAGCCGTACCTGTTCAAGCTCGCCATCGACGGTCCGATCCATGAACAGACACTCGCCGGCCTGCCCATCCTGGGGGAGACCGTGACCGGCCTGCTGAAGCTCTCGGCCCTGTTCCTGGGAACGCTGGTCATATCCTTCGGGCTGGAATACCTGCTCACCTACCTGATGGAGCTGGCCGGACAGCGGGTGGTGTACGACATGCGCATGAGCATGTTCCGGCACCTGCAAAAGCTGGATCTTGCGTTCTTCGAGCGGAACGCGGTGGGCACGCTGCTCACAAGGGTGACCAACGACCTGGAGGGTATCAGCGAATTTTTTTCCGCAGGGCTCATCAGCCTGATCGGCGACCTGTTCAAACTGGTGGGGATCCTGGTGGCCATGTGCCTGCTGTCCTGGAAACTCACGCTGCTCACCTTCGCCGTGGCCCCGCCCCTGTTGCTGGTGGCTTTCTTCTTTCGGATGCGCTTCCGCCGGGTCTACATGGACATCCGCAAGCGGATCGCCCGTATCAACGCCTACCTGTCCGAGACCATCAGCGGGGTGGAAACCGTTAAGGGGTTCGCCCGGGCGGACCGGAACGACGAAGAGTTCGAGGACCTGAACCGCGGATATATGAAAGACAACCTTCGGGCCATCTTCTACGACGCCAACCTGTACGCCATCGTGGAGCTGATCAGCACGGTGGCGATCGGGATCTTCGTATACAGCAGTGCCATGAGCATCTCCCGGGGGATGATCACCCTGGGAACCGTGGTGGCGTTCGTGGAGTACATCAAGCGTTTTTTCATTCCGATCCGGGATATCGGTATGAAATACTCCATCGTCCAAAGCGCTTTTGCCAGCGCCGACCGCATCCAGGGCCTGTTGTCCGAGAAGAGCAGTCTCATCCAAAAAGATCCCCCGGTCCCGGTGGTAAAATCAGGGGGCCGGGTGGAGTTCCGGGACGTGACCTTCGGGTACAAGGAAGGAGAGCCGGTCCTGAAGAACGTCTCCTTCGTGCTGGAGGAGGGACGTTCCATGGCGGTGGTGGGGGCCACGGGGGCCGGGAAGAGTACCATCCTGAAGTTGATCAACCGCTTCTACGATCCGTGGGAGGGACAGGTCCTGCTGGACGGCGTGGACGTGCGGGAGCACGACCTGCGGGAACTCCGGCAGCGGATCGGACAGGTGCTGCAGGATGTGATCCTCTTCTCGGGAACCGTGGCCGACAACATCCGCCTGGACCGGGATCTTGCCCCGGAACGCGTGGAGGAGGTGGCCCGTCAGTCCCAGGCGCACCCGCTGGTGGAACGGCTGCCCCAGGGGTACCGGACCTCCATCCGGGAACGGGGGGCCAACATCAGCCACGGGGAACGCCAG
>CAYTRL010000048.1:0-21155 GCA_964439795.1 uncultured Thermodesulfobacteriota bacterium | reverse complement strand
CCCCCCCCCCCCCCCCCCCCCCCCCCCCCCCCCCCCCCCCCCGCCCGCCGGGGGGGGGGGGGGGCGGGGATGGAAAGCGCACGTCCTGGGAGAGGCCGAGTACCGGTTCACCGGTGCACCCGAGGCAGTCCGAAAGATCCGGGAACAGGAACCCGGGATCGCCGACCAGTACTTTCCCTCCTTCGTGATCGAGGACGAGGCCGGACAACCCGTGGGTCCCATCCTGGACGGTGACTCGGTGGTTTTCTTCAACTTCCGCGGCGACCGGGCCATCGAGATCTCCCGGGCCTTCGAGGAGGAGGATTTCAAGGCCTTTGACCGGGTGCGGTTTCCCGAGGTGCTCTACGCGGGCATTATGGAGTACGACGGGGACTTGAAAATCCCGAAAAAGTACCTGGTGGAGCCCCCGGCCATCGACCGGACCATGGGGGAGTACCTGGTGCGAAACGGCGCCGTTCAGTTCGCGCTCTCGGAGACGCAGAAGTACGGGCATGTCACCTATTTCTGGAACGGAAACCGGAGCGGCTATCTGGACCCGGAGCGGGAGACCTACGTGGAGATCCCTTCTGATCGGGTGCCCTTTGACCAGCGGCCCTGGATGAAGGCCGCGGAAATCACCGACGAGACCATCCGGCTTCTGGAAACCGGGAAGTTCACCTGGGGTCGTATCAACTACGCCAACGGGGACATGGTGGGACACACCGGGGACCTGGACGCTACGGTGGTGGCCGTGGAGGCCGTGGACCTGGGCCTGAAGCGGGTGCTGAGCGTGATCGAACGGATGCAGGGGATCGCCCTGATCACGGCGGACCACGGAAACGCCGACGAGATGTACACGGAGAAGAAGGGAAAACGGGTCGTCAAGACGGCGCACAGCCTGAACCCGGTCCGGTTGATCATTTATGATCCCGCCTTCCAGGGGGAGTACGCGTTGCGTACGGACGTAGAGGATCCGGGCTTGAGCAACATCGCCGCCACGGTGATGCGCCTGCTGGGGTACGAGCCGCCGGAGGATTACGACCCGGCCTTGGTGGAGTAGCTGGAGGGGGTTGCCGCGTCGGTCAGAAATCCACGCCGAGACCCACAGTAAGTTTGTAGTCGTCCTTCTTGGGGATCACCCCGTCTTTTTCCTCGACAGGGCTCTCGACCCTGTCCCAGAAGAAGGACACGTCCAGGTCCAGGATCTTGGTGAGTTCCAGGGAGAGGATTACCTCTCCGTGCTGGATGGTGTCCCCAATCTCCGGAAACGTGATCTGTGCCCGGTACAGGCCGTCCAGGTCCAGCTTTTTATGGGGCTCCGTCTCCAGCCGGACGGTGGGAATCGCAGCGCCGGTCCCCACATCCCGATCCTGCCCTGCCTCCACCGAATGGTATCGGGTGAACTGATAACCGCCGGCCAGCTCAATTTCGCATTTCACCTTTTTGGTCTTGATCAGGTGGTAGCCCACACCAGCGGCCGGGGTGAGACGGTAATCGATGTTCTGAAACCGGTCGTAGATCGCTTCAATCGACGCCGGGGTGACGTAGAATCGGGGCGAGACGAAGATATCGAACTTCAGGAGCGCCATGTGTCTGTTTTCGTTCTGCTCATCGTCCAGTACACTGACGCCGCCGTTGAAGTCCAGCCGCGTCCGGGTGATGGCGGTCTGGCGCCGGACGAACCCCTGGTAGGAAAGCAGGGTCTGGTCCGTGTTGCCCTTCTGGAAGGAGACACCCACGCTCCCCTTGCCGGACCAGAAGCCCCAGAGGTTCTTCTTGTCCCCCCGGACGATGGACATGAGGCGGTCGCGCGGGAATTCGTGCAGGATGCCGTCCTCGTCCACGACCACGCGGCCGTCTACCATGATTGCGGTTCCCGTCATCGCGGTCCGGTCGTCCAGGACATAGGTGAGCCGCCGGGGGGAGCGGAGCACGGCGATGTCGTCCCAGTCCAGTTTCTGGTCATCCAGTTCATCGCTCTCGAACTCCAGGTCTTCGTCCCGCATCGACTTGATCTCCCCCTTGAGCCACTCTCCGGAGGTCAGCTGGATCCAGTCGAACTTGTCCGGGGCAGGGGCGGGCGGCGCCCATGTTGAGCCGGGTTCCGAAGCAGGGGAGGCTGCCGCCGCGACGGGAGGCTACTCTGCGGAGGGCGACGATTCTTCGGCCCCTGTCCCGGCAGGGGTGGAACCCTCCCCGGGAGCCACCTCGCTGTCCGGGTCCGGTCGTTCGAGGTCCTTGCCCTTTGGAGCTTCCGCGCCTTGAGCCTTTTCGGTGGAGGGTTCAGCCGGCCCGGAGGCGGAGACATCGGGCTCTGAGCATGCGGCTTTCGTCAAGAGGCCCGGGGCCCCGAAGCAGAGTGCAACGGCCAGGGTGCATGCCAGGAAAGCGGGACGGGTTCGTCTTTGTGCGGTCAACGCTCTGTTTCGCATCAGCTCCAACGGTCCTTTTAGGCTTGGCAGCAGGCAAGGGAGGGCCCCGGGTGTCTCCGATCCCTCGATCCAACCACATCGCAAACGGATTTCCACGACAAGAACGGCGCTGATTATAATGAACCGAATTTACACCCGTCAACCGGACTTTCGGCCGGCTTATGGGGGCGCCCGGGAGGAGCTTCCCTTGTCCTCGGGGCCTTCAAAAGACCTGAACCGGCCCCTGCGTCCTACGGGAACTCCCCGCGGGCGCCGGGCTTGCCGCTTCTCTCCCGGCCAGGGACTAGAAATAAAGGGGGCGCCCGGGAGGAGGTTCCATCATCCTCGGGGCCATCAACAGACCTGAACCGGCCCCTGTGTCCTCAGGGAACTCCCCGCGGGCGCCTGGCTTGCACGATGGCCAGTTGTTGCGAGGGCCGGAGGTGGGGGGGCGGAATGGGTAGTCCGGGGGCATCCTGGGTTCGCATGGATTCTGAGGACATCGTCATCCCGGACTCGATCCTTATACCCCCCTGATCCGGGATCCAGGTGAGGTTTGGGGTGGAGCCGATAGCTGAAAGCCAATCGCTGATCGCCGGCAGCTTTCTCGCCCAAGGGCATCTTGCTTTTACAGATGCTCTGCAGATACCGTCATCCCGGACTTGATCCGGGATCCAGGCGGGAGGCGGGGTGGAGCTGAACGATGACCGCGAATCGCAGACAGCCAGGTTCACCCGTTCAAGAACGCCCTGCCCACGTTCTTCAGGGTGTGATCGTCACGCATGTAGTTGGGCTGGCTGCTGTTCCGCCGGATCACGTCGAACCCCTCCGGGTCGTACGGTTCCATCCGGATTTCCGGGCACAACTCCGGGCCGGTTTCCCGGCAGAGCTCGATGTGCCGTTCCAGCTTGGCGATGGAAAAGGAGATGAGCTCCTTCAGGAAACCGAAGGAGTGACGCATCTGGTGGAACCCGTACTTCTTCATCATGGCAAAGCCCACCACGGCATCCTGCTCCGCCCGGGGGCCGGGCCTCTCCTCGCTGGTGGTGCAGGCGGTCTGGATGGAGGGGATCCCCAGCCGCTGGTTGAGCTTTTCCTGCAGCAGGTTGGCCACGTTGTGGGAGACCATTCCCAGATCCACGGCGTAGTTCTTCTGGATGTTGGCGATGGACGGAAGCCCGGCGTGAACCACAGGCAGTCCCGGGTTCACCAGCTGGGCCAGGGTGGTTCCGAACAGCCCCTCGGCGTGGGTCAGGGCCAGGAGCCCGGACATGCTGTAAGGCCCGGACAGGCCCGCCATGGGCATGGTGGAGACGTACAGGGGGATCCCCTTTCGCACGACGGACAGGAAGGCGGGGATCATGCTCTCGATCACGGTCAGGGGGCTGTTGATGATGGAGAACTGCACCGTGATCCCCCCGCGTTTTTGGTGTACTTCCAGGGCCCGGTCGATCCCCGCGTCCGTCAGTGCCGCCACATAGAGCGGCTTGCGGCAGTTCTCCACCAGGGTGTCGATCACCTTCACTTCCTGCTTCTTGATCAACACGCCCCGGGCCATGAAGTCCACCACGTCGGCCTGGTCCACGATGCGTGCGATCCGGGCCACGTGTTCGAACGTGGGGATCACCAGGTCGCCCGATGCATCGTCGTACACGAACGGGGCGGTCCCGCCCACACCGAAGGCGTTCTCCGGTATCCAGAACGTATCCCGCTTGGGCGCCGTGCTCAACGCCTGCTCCACCAGGGGTTCCAGCACGTGAATGTGCCCCGTGGAACCGTCCACGGCCGCGAGCCCGGTTTCCTCGAAGATCCCGCGGACCTCCGGGGACTCGCACTTCACCCCCACCTCTTCCAGGACGCGAAGGGCGTCCCGGTGAATCTGCTCCAGATACTCGTCTTTCACAAAATCCATGAAGCGTCAGCCTTTCTCGGGGATCCTGCCGTTGTCGAAGTTGATCGGCAAAGAGAAGTCAATATCGACTGTCAGCCGTCAGCCTCCGCAGGGCGGGGCAGGGCCCCACCCCTTTCGCTCGTGGGGCACTTTTATCAACGGTTCACTTGAAAGGATCCCATCGGACCGTCTGGTTCTCATAGGCCGGGGGAAACATCGTCAGGAACTCATCGTAGTAGTAGATTTCCTTGAAGGTAGCGAACGGCATGCCGTAGGCGGCCCGGGGCCTTTTCTCGAGTTCCGCCGGCTGAACGAACCGGGAGATGAGACGATCCATCACATCGTCCGTGCCCACGCCCATGGCGAACCGGAGTTTTTCCCGGTTGGCGATCTGTTCCGGCAGGATGTCCCGGAACGCCTCCCGCAGGATGTACTTCTCTACCTGCTTTTCCCCGTAGATCTTCCATTCCATGGGGATCTTCTGGCTGAAGGCCACCACCCGCGGGTCCAGGAACGGGGTCTGGTAAACCACGGCGTTGGCCATCCAGGCCCGGTCCAGGCGGCGGAGGGCGGTGTTGTAGGAGATGTCCAGAAGCCGCTGAGCCAACTCCTCCCGGTGGTCGTCGTCACGCACGTTCGGGCTCTTGAGCACCATGCGGTAGCCGCCGAACAGCTCATCCGCCCCTTCCCCCACCAGGATCGCGTCCGTGTAAGGTTTGGCCATGCGGGAGACGTAGTAGTTGGAGATGATCCCGGAGATGCAGTCCTCGTCGAAGCTCTCCAGGTACCAGATCGCCTCGGGGATGATGTTGACGATATCCTCGTCCGTGATGCGGTAGATGTGGTGTTTCAGGCCCAGGAAATCGGCCATGAGCTTGGCGTTCTCCAGGTCCGGTCCGGGGGAGGTGTCGATGGTCCCGGTGAACAGCTGGAGGTCCGGGTTGTATTCCTTGGCGATGGTGGCCACGATGGAGCTGTCCAGTCCGCCGCTCAAGGAAACTCCGTTTACGCCCTGCATCCTTTTCCTGACCGCATCGATGATGAGTTCCCTCACCGTTCGGGCGGTCTCCTCCATGCTGCCCACCTCGGGGATCTCCGGGGAGAACGGCTCGAACGGTTTGAGTCCCTCTTGATCGCTGAAGATCTGGCCCGGCGGCAGTTCCTGGATCTCGAAGCGGAGATGGTCCACCAGGGCTTTCATCTCCGAGCTGAACACCAGCGTCCCGTTTTCCGAACCAAAGAACAGTGGACGGGCGCCCACCGCATCCCGGGCCAGGATCAGTTCCCCCTTGTCCCGAACCGCGCAGGAGAAGCTTCCGTCCAGCATCGAGAAGCAGTCCTTTCCGTGCTTCTCGTACAGCTCGCGGAAAAGGTCCACATCGCTCTGGCCCCCGGCCCGCTCGTTGTAAAGCTCCCCATCGAACACGATGTGCGGTGACCTTCCCAGCGAGGTGGAGCCCGTTCTTTCCGGAGTGAGGTTCACCTCCACGGCGCCCATGGCGCCGGTTCCGTCAGGAAGTGTGCGGACCACCGAGTTGTCCGGGCCCCGGTGGCGCATGCTTTCCAGCATCTTCTCCAGTTCCAGGGTAGTGCCGTTCTCCGTCGCTCCGTTGGTGGACAGGATGCCTGCAATGGCTGCCATGGCGGAATCTCCTCTTCTCCTGGGTAGGGTTTCGGGAAAAAATCATACCCCGGGGGGCCGAATGGGCAACCGGCTCTCCCGTGGCGTCTCTCATCCATATTCTAAGCAATGGTTCCTGATCATCCTTGAACCGGGCTGTCTTTCGGGCCCGGTCGATCACGCCGCCGTGTCGATCTCCTCGTCATGGTCGTGCTTCAGGTCGCCGTCCACCGTGCCCCGTACCTTCTCCCTCTCCTCGGCGAAGTCAAAGCCGGTCCAGATCCCGATGGACCCCAGGATGGAGTCCTGCGGGTGGAACTCCCGGAAGATCTTGAAATAGAAGGCGGCTTCCCGGCTGTTGATGGGCGCCCTGGGGTTCTCGGCCTTGATCCGCTGGTATTCCTCTTCGCTCATCTCTTTCTCGGCCAGCGCCTCCCCCAGGCTCTCGCATCCTGCCCCCTGGGTGTACTGGACCTTGTAGCGCCAGAGGATCTCGTCCGGGAGGTAGCGGGTGCCTTCGAACGCTTTCCGGAAGATCCACTTCTCGATCTTGGCCCCGTTGTGCTCCCGGATCTTGAGGTCCGGCGGGATCTTCATGGCCAGGTCCACCATGGCCGTGTCCAGGAACGGGACCCGGAGCTCCAGGCTGAACAGCATCCCCATCCGGTCGGCCCGCTGGAGGTTGATGTTGTGCAGGTTTCCGATGCACCGGTGAGCCTCCAGGTTCAGCTTGTCCTGGGGAAAGTGCTTCATGTAGTGGTACCCGGTGAACAGCTCATCCGCGCCCTCGCCTGTGAGCACCACGGTCACGTGGTCCGCGGCCAGCTTGCAGGTGAAGTAGCAGGGGATGGCGCAGCGGACCAGGGAGGGGTCGTAGCTCTCCAGCTTCTGGATCACCCGGGGCAGCGCTTCGTAATATTCCGCCTCGGAAAAGATCAGCTCATGGTGCGTGGAGCCGATGTGCGCCGAGGCGATCCGGGCCGCCTTGATGTCGTCGCTCAGGTCTCCGTTTTGGTCCTTCATGCCCACCACGAAGGTGTGCAGGTTGGGGATCTCGTCCGCGGCGATGGCCGCCACCAGGCTGCTGTCCAGCCCCCCGCTGCAGAAGGAGCCCACCGGGACCTCGGGGTCGGCCAGGAGCCGCTTCTTCACCGACTGGATGAAGGTCTCGCGGATCAACCCGCAGGTCTTGTCGATGTCCGTGAGGATGTGGTCCCGCACCTCGGGAACCTTGTAGTACTGTACAAAGCCTTCCCCGGGTGTGTAATAGTGCCCGGCGGGAAACTCGTGGACCTCGTCCACACCGGCCAGGGTCATGGCGCCCAGCTCGGAGCTGAAGTAGAGGCTGTCCCGGTAGTGGCCGTAGTAAAGAGGCTTGATGCCGATCGGGTCCCGGGCCAGCATGAACTCGTCGCCGTCATACACCGCGAAGGCGAACATCCCGTCCAGGTCCCGCACGCAGTCCGGACCCTTCTCCTGGTAGAGGGACAGGATCGTTTCCGTGTCGGACTGGGTCTGGAACGAGTACCCGTTGACCTGTTCGCGGAGCTTGCGGAAGTTGTAGATCTCCCCGTTGCACACAATCCCCTTGCGGCCTTCGTCCGTCAGGATCGGCTGATGGCCGCCCGCCACGTCCACGATGGACAGGCGGGTGTGCCCCAGCACCATCCTCTCACGGGTGTGAAGGCCCCGGTCGTTGGGGCCCCGGTGGGGCAGGGCGTCCAGCATCTTGTTGATGGTCTTCTCGTCTCTTGCGCCGAAACAGCCGGCTATACCGCACATCAATTCGTTCCTTTCGTGAAAAGATTACGTGACGAAGATCTTTCCGATGTTCGCCGTAGTGAGGGGGTCCTCCATGTACATGGAGAGGCCGAACCGCCGGATCGACTCCATGGCCCGCTCGTCGTATACCGGATCCTCCACCTCGGGCGCCTCCTCGGAGGTGACCTCCCCGGCGATCCGGATCGATCGTTCCAGCTTTTCGATGGAGAAATCGATGAGGTAGCGCAGAAAAGCGAACGGGTGACGGATCATGTGAAAACCGTACTTCTTGCACAGGGCCTGCCCCATGCGGGCGTCCGCGTAGGCCCGCTCGGTTGGGTGTTCCTCGTGCGTGGCCCCCGCGTTCTGGATCGTGGGCAGGTCGAGCATCAGGTTCAGGTGGCTCATGAGCAGGTTCAGGAAGTTGTGGCTGATCAGTCCGTAGTTGGGGTTGTACTCGATCCGGGGGTCCGCGATGGTGGGAAACCCCCCGTGAACGCAGGTCACCCCCGGGTTCAGGAGCTGCGCGGCACAGATGCCGAAGAGCACCTCCGCGTGGGTCATGGCCAGCACGCCGTTGTAGCAGTAGGGCGCGCTGATCCCGGCCATGGGCATGGAGGAGATGAACAGGGGCAGGCCCGCCCGCGCCACCTTCACGAAATCCCCGGAGAAGTTTTCATTGACCTCCAGGGGCGGGCGGGTGAGGCAGAACACGATCATCACGTTCTTCCGTCGGTCGTAGAGCGCCCGGGCCCGGGCCAGCGATTCGTCGGAGGTCACTGCGAAGTAGAGCGGCTTGCTGCATGTCTCGGCCATGAGCTCCATCTGCGCCGCCTCGTCCTTGAGCTTGACCCCCCGGCCCATGCCCCCCACCATGCCGCTCTCCTCCGCGATGCGGGCGATGCGGGCCACGTGTTCCGTCCTGGGGTTCACCCCGCCTTTTCCCGCGGCGTCGTCATAGATGTACGGGGCGGTGCCGCCGATGAAAAAGCTGTTCCGGGGCACGAAGAACTTGTCCACGCCCGGCACCGTGGCCAGGCACCGGGCGGCCAGGTCGCTCATGATGTGTACCCGGTCGTCGAAGACCACGGCCAGCCCCTCGGCCTCGTGCTTCCGGAACGCCTGCTGGAGTTCGGGCTGCTCGCAGCGGACGCCCAGGTTTTCCAGGATCCAGAGCGCGTCCTGGTGCACGCGCTGGAGCATGTCCACTGCCCCATCCCCCAGGACCGTCCGTGAAGCCTGCACCTGTTCCTGATTCACGAACGGGGTCATGAAAACTCCTTCAGCACCTCGATGGCCTCGAAGCCGTCCCGACAGTGAAAGTCGGCCCCGATCTTGTCCGCGAAGTCCCGGGAGGTTGGTGCCCCGCCGATGAGGACCTTTACCCGGTCCCGCAGGCTTTCGGCCTCCAGCTTTCGGACCACCTCGCCCATCTCCAGCATGGTGGTGGTGAGCAGGGCGGAAAGCCCCAGGAAGCGGGCCCCTTCCGTCTGCACCGTCTCTACGATACGGTCCGTGGTCACGTTGGCGCCCATGTCGAGCACCTCGTAGCCGGCCCCCCGGAGAAGGATGGTCACGATGTTCTTTCCGATGTCGTGGTGGTCGCCCGCCACGGAGGCGATGATGATCTTCCCCTTGCTCTCCACCCCGTCCCGGATCAGGTGCGGGCTCAGGATGTCCATGGCCGCGCCTACGCATTCGGCCGAGGCCAGCATGTCGGGGATCAGGTACTCCCCGGTCTCGAACTTCTCGCCCACCCGGGTCATGGCCCCGGTGAGCCCCGTGAGCACGATTTCCCTGGAGCTCACCTGCTCCTGCAGGGCCTGCTGTACCAGTTCCGTGACCGCGGGCTGCCCGGTGAGCCCCTCGTCCACTCCCTCGTCTTCCGCCTGCGCTCTCCCCTGCAGGACGTTGAATGTGATCCGGTCCAGCAGTTCCTTATGGTTGCTCTCCGCCATATCTTTTCTCCTCTGGTTGCGTCTCCCGGGGTGTTTCTTTTCCGGAACGGGACGGCAGGGTCTTCACGGGTGCCCTTTTTTTTGCGAAAGGCTTACCCGATGTTCCATGCCGGGTTCTTTTTTCAGGGGGGTGTTGAATATGTCCCGGGCTGTTCACTCCATCACGAAGGGCCTCAGTCCGGGGATCTCTTCCACCAGCTGCTTCCGGATCTCCTCCGGGACCGCCGCTTCCGCCGGCCGGTCCAGGATTTCAAGCACCCGTTCCGTGGCCCGGGCCCGCGTGTCCTTGGCGCCCCGGGCTTCCCACGTTTCGCGGTCGTCCCGGTCGCTGAGCTGGGGCAGGTACTGCTCGGTGCGCATGTGGCGGCGGGTGTGCCGGGCGGTCACGAACTGCCCCCCGGGCCCCGCCTGCTTCATCAGGTCGAAGGCCAGCGTTTCCTCGTCCACCCGGATCCCCTCCACCGCGCGCATCACCATCCCCAGGATCTCGTTGTCGATCACCAGCTTGTCGAAGGAGGCGGTGAGACAGAACTCCAGGAAGCCTGCCGCGTCGTGGATGAGGTTTCCCCCCGCCAGCGCCACCAGGAGGACCGTGATGGCTGATTCGTAGCCCGCCTGGGCGTCGTTCACCTTGGCGTCGGACATGCCCGCGGTGGCATAGTAGGGGAGCCTGTAGAACTGGGCCATCTGGGCCGCGGCGGCGTTCAGGAGCCCCATCTCCACGGCGCCGCTCAGGTACTTCATGTCGCGCAGATCGGTAATGGAGGCCACGCTGCCGTAGAGCACGGGTGTGCCGGGGTTGGCCAGCTGTGTGAGCATGACCCCGGCCAGGGTGTCCACAACCTGCACCACCACGTCCCCGGCCAGCGTGATCGGGGCGGTGGCGCCGCACAGGGGCTCCACGGGCACCACTACCGGGATCCCGGCCCGGGCCGCCTCCAGGGTCAGCCTCCCGTAGCTGTCGTCCAGCTTGAACGGGCTGATACCGCAGGTGACCATGGAGATGAACGGGCGCTCCCGTAGCTTTTCCGGGGAACCCGCGATCTTCTCGGCCATCCGGATCACGTTCCGCACACCCTCCACCGTGTAGACGCCGCCCATGATGTGCTTGCGCGTCCGGTTCAGGGCGGCCCCGAAACGGTTCACGTCCACGTCCTCCACGGGCAGGTCGTCGGGGTAGATGTTCAGCATGTAGAAATGGATGTTTTCCAGGGCGTCCACTACGCGCGCCATGCGCATCACGTCCTCCAGACGTGCCCGGCGGATGCTGTCGCTGCCCGGTTCCTGCACGTTGAGGGCGGTGCCCCCGGTGCCCGCGTGGACTTTCTTCCCGCCGATCTCGCAGTCCAGCGCCCCGCTGTCGTCCCGGCCGCACAACCGGACCACGGGGGGGGCGCTCTTGATCAGGTCCTGGACCAGGTCCCCGGGAAGCTTGACGATCTTCGATGATTCCTCCACCCGGGCCCCCGCCTTTCCGAACAGTTCCCTGGCTTCCGGAAGGTTCACCTCGATCCCCACCTCGTCGAAGATCCGCATGGCGGTCTCGTGGATCTTCTGTATATCTTCCTCCGCGAGCGGCCGGTAGCTGCCGCCCTCGGCTCCTTTCCTTGCCATCTTCTTACCCTTCCCTTCCCTTTCCGGATTGTGGAGATCCGCCCCGTTACGAGCGGCGGGCAAAGCAGTCGGTTTTCGAACAGGCGTGGCACGGGTTGTACGGTCTCTCTCTTGCCGGCGCCCCGGCCGGTGTGAGGCCGAAGACCCCGGAGACGGATTTCCGGGGCTGGATCAGGCACGATTCCAGGAGTTCCACTCCCATCTTTTCCGTCTCGAAGAGCGACAGGAGCTGTACCTGGTCCGTGACGGGCCAGTCGCAGTACCCCGGGCTGAACCGAAGCGTGACGGCCCGTTCCTTTTTTCTGTTCTCGTCTTCCATGTGCCGATGGAACTGCTCCACCAGGTTCTCCACGGCCACGGACCCCAGGGCGTCCATGATGTATCCTTCCGAGAGGTGGTTGTTCCGGAACAGGGAAGCGATCTCCCGGTCCAGTTCCTCCCCCAGGGTCGCCAGGAAGCAAACCAGGTCTTCCGCATTTCTCATGGCCCGGGCCAGTCTCCGGCCCTTCAGTTCCACCCCGTTTTCCAGGGATACGACACCGTGTTCCGCCCGCACGATCTTCAACACACGGTAGCCGAACCGGGGGTCGAGAAGTTCACCGAAACGCTCCGACACCCGTTCCACCTTGGTGTTCAGGCTCCGTGAAAGCCCGCGGCGCTTCCGGTCCCCCATCAGCCTGGCGAGTTCGTCGGCCTCGATCTCCGGTTGAATGTTCATGACCTGCATCGGTTGGTTTCCTTTTTCTGCCTGACGTTCCAGAGGAACTTGTCCGTTTCAGATTCCGTTTATGCCCGGCTCAGAAGAATTCCGGCTCCGCTACCGCCTCCACGTCCAGGTCCTGGGCGTCCACCATTTCGGCCAGTTTCGTCAGGCTGTTGATGATCTCTTTCCGTTCCTCTTCCTGGAGCTTCTGCAGCCCGTTCACGATCTTCATCTGCACCGGGGGGGGCGCGTTCTCGACCAGCGCCCTTCCCGGGTCCGTGATGCGCACGGTGACCACCCTTCGGTCCGGTGAGTTCCGCTCGCGCATTGCCAGACCCTTCTGTTCCAGCCGGTCGATGATCCCGGTGACCGTGCTGGACTGAACCATGATCTTTTTCGCGATCTGGGAAGGCGAAAGAGGCCCCTCGTCGTTCAAGGCCAGCAGACTCGCCAACTGCGGCGTACTCACGTTGAAATTCTTGTTCAGCTTCTTGGTGTACCGCTGCCCTCCCTGCATGATCTTCCGGAGCAGGTACACCACGTCCCGGATGTGGTCCTTTCCGGGTTCCTGGGGCTGAATTTCGTTTTCCGGCTGCTTCATATTCCTCAATCCCTCTGAAAAGTGCTCAAAATAAAATCAGGTTCACAAAGCTCGAGACGGAACGGAAGATCGAGCCCGGTGAACCCTTCAATCGCGCCAAGATTTTGTTTCAGTTCTTTTTTTTTCTGCCAAACAGTTATCAGTAAAACATGGTATTATTGAAAATGTAACAGCTAAACTATTTTCAGGTGAAAACAATCTAGCACGCGAGATCCCCCCTGTCAACCGCTTTCTGGAAAAAATTTTCCTAAAATCGGCAAACAAGGACCATCAAACGCGGAACTTGTTCCGGAAAATGTGGATAATGATATTTTGAGGCGTCGGCCTGGGACCGATGGCCTGAAGAGGTATGAGGAATATCAGGGGCGGGATCGTGAGAAGGAGTGTGGTTGGGATCTTACAGGACCTCTTCCACGGTTTCCACGTTGAGGTCCTGGGCGTCGATCATCTCGGTGAGGCGGGTCAGGCTCTGAACGATGCTCTCCATGTTCGCATCGTCCAGAAGCATCAACCCCTCCACGATCTTGTGCTGGATGGGCGGGGGAGCGTTCTCGGCGAGCCTTTTTCCGGACTCGGTGAGTTCCACGGTCACGATGCGCCGGTCCGGCGAGTTCCTTAGGCGAACCACGAGGCCCTTCTGCTCCAGCCGGTCGATGATGCCAGTGACCGTGCTGGAGTTCACCATGATATTTCGAGCGATCAGGGAGGGGGACATGGGGCCCTGTTCGAACAGGGCCAGCAGGGTGGCCACCTGGGGGGCGCTCACGTTGAACTTCTTGTTCAGTTCCTTGGTGTAGCGTTCCCCGGCCTGCATGAGCTTGCGGATCAGGAAGACGACCTCGCGTACCCGGTCTGCCGCAGACGGTAACTGTTTATCCAAACCCGACATCTCAGCCAGGCCTCTCTTATCGCGGGAGCCCTGCAACCGGGATGCTTCTGTTCCCGGGCCGGCGTACCGGTTCATTTTGCGTCTGGTTTCTGTCTGTCCCGGGGACCCTCTTCCGGGACATGACTTCATGGTACTTCAAAGAGGTCCGGCTTTCAATGTACTTATAATAAATTCACCCGGGGGATGTCCCGGTCCATCACGGTCTTCCGCTCGTCCTCCCGGGCGTTTTCCACGCCCTTGTCGCAAAGGTCGATAATGCAGCGGGTCAGGGCCTCCATGGTGGAGGCGCTGGTGTTCATCCCCGATACGTCCCGGATGTACTTTTTCACCTTGGAGGCCACCACCAGGATCTCGGTTTCCTGCAGGGTCTCATCCTTCCGGAAGCTCGATGCGGGTTGACCGGGCGGCCCGGAGACCTCCGCGGGCTCCACCCGGATCCTCCGGGCCGGATCTTCCCGTTCCCCGTGCGACCCGGCAGCCTCGGCCCTGGACGGGGCCTTTTCCTCGATGGCGCCGGCACCGTCCCGGTGGCGTGCATCGGGGAGGTGGGCGTCCCAGCAGTCCACGGAACAGAAGACGAGGCCGGTCCTCTTGTGGTTGCAGGTGCTCACGGAGCATACGTAGTACTTGCTTTGAAAAGGGATCTCCTGCTTGCAGATGTTGCAGCTTCTCCAGAAGTCACTCATCTTCTCCCCCGGGTTTCGTTTCCATGGCGCACACCACCGGACAGTGGTCAAAGTAGACGGCCTCGGTCACCGGCGCGTGTCCCTCCGTGACCCCGGCCACCCAGCAGTTCCCCGTGAGATGGTCGCTCACCACGTGGTCGATGTTGAAGATGCCGGCATAGGAGGGGGCGGCTTCCGGTCCCACGTCGGACAGGAAGTGAAACGGCCCGGCCGGCCCGGCGAATTCATTCCAGAGCGCTGCACTGGGGTCAAGGCCCGCCACGCGTCCCGGGTCGGTGTTCAGGTCGCCCATCACCAGGTTCGTTTCGCCGGAGGCTGCGGGTTCTCCGTCCCCCAGGTCCACGAACACCTGCTCGAACTGGCGCATGCGGCATTGCATATCGTCACCCGATATCCCGGACGACCCGTGCACGTTGACCAGGGTGAGGGCGCCGCCGCCGGCCAGGTCGATGACCCCCCGGCCCACGCGCGCGCCCGAACCGCACCCTTCCACGCGCGCGCCGTCGAGCCCCTCGAGACAGAAATCCTCGTCACATCCCCGGAAGCTCCCGAAGCGGCGGTGGACAGCCGCGCACTTGTCGGGTTTGCCCGGGTGGCACATCACCTGCCAGCCTTCCCCCAATACCCACCGGGCCACCGTGGGGTCGCCCGGCGACCAGGCTTCACAGACAAAGTCCTCGTGCGCCTCCTCGGGGATCCCGGCACACTCTTCCGACCAGAAGACCTCCTGGAAGACCACCACGTCGGGATCCACGGCCCGGAAGAACCGCTCCGCGGCCTCCACCGCGGTCGTCCAGGCAAGACCGTCGCCGTACCAGCGGTCGGAGACCACCGCGTGATCCGAGGTGTATCCATCCTCAGGGGGGCGGTCGTGCGGCATGCCTTCGGAGGTGCCGCTGTTGAAGGTCACCGCCGTGAACAGGAGGGGTTCATTCCCGCCGGGAGTTCTGAACGGTTCCGGCGTTCCCTCTCCGGCACATCCCCCCAATGTCGCCGGCATCAGAAGAAGCATCAGGGGAAAGAGCGGCCCTATGCGGTGGAGCTTGTTCATGGTTCACCCTTTGACAAGAATCGATCCTCTTCCTTACCATGATGCCCGTTCAGCACTTCTCCGACAACATGTTTTCAGGCCATGACATGAAACAGGGAGTCCCGGTCATGACTCAATTCGAGATCCGCTTCATTCAGGAGCGATGCACCGGATGCCTGCGATGCGGACTGGCCTGTTCGGATCTCTATGCCGGTTCCTTCTGTCCCGGCCGGTCGCACATCCAGGTGGAGGAAGGCGAAGCGTCCTTCTCCGTCCGTTTTTCAGAGGCCTGCAACAGGTGTGGTGCCTGTGCCGACAGCTGTTTTTACGAAGCCCTGTGCAAGGTACCCCTGGAGGAGGACCGGCCATGAAAACCGGCGGCTTTGCGGGCAACGTCCTGTACGTGGATCTGACCCGGGAAACGGTGCGCCAGGAACCCCTGGATCTTCAGCTTGCGGAGAACTTCCTGGGTGGCCTGGGGTTGAGCTTCCGGCTTGCCCTGGACCGGATCCCGCCCGGGGCCGACGCCCTGTCTCCGGAAAACGCCGTGGTGATCGGCGCCGGGCCCCTGGTGGGGACCGATCTTCCCTCTGCCTCGCGGGTCTATGCCGTTTCCCGGCTGCCGTCCACGGGCACGGTGGGATGGTGCGGTTCCGGAGGGGTGAAGTTCGGGTGCATGCTCAAGAACGCCGGGTTCGATCACGTGATCATCGAGGGGCGTGCGTCGAGGCCCGTGTTTTTGGCCGTCACGGACGAGGGAGCGGAGATCCGTGAGGCCGGGCCCCTGTGGGGCAGGAGCCCGGGACAGACGTGCGACGCTCTGGCCGAAACCTTCGGAACCTCGGCGGGTGTACTCTGCATCGGCCTTGCCGGGGAAAACCAGGTGCCCTTCTCCATGGCAGGTGTGGACCGGATCGCGACCCTGGGCCGGGGCGGGCTGGGCGCGGTGCTGGGAAGTAAAAACCTGAAGGCCGTGGTTGCCCGGGGGAGCCGGGGGATCGAGGTCTTCCACCGGCGGCGGTACCGCTCCCTGCGCAGGGCCTTTCTCCGCCGGATTCGCGAGTACCCCTACACCCGGGAGTGGCAGGAACTCGGGTTGCTGAAATCCTTTCCCATGATCCCCCGGGAGACCTATCTCCGGGTGAAAAAGCGGCGCGTGGCTTGCATCTCCTGCCCCGTGGGCTGCAAGGACGTGGTGGAGATCCCGGACGGGGAGCACCAGGGCCTGGTGGTTCATTCCAGCTCTATGGTGAACCTGCTCACCCCCATGATCTACGGCATTCGGGACTACCGTGAGGCCGTGAAGCTCGTCGCGCTGCTGGACGAATACGGCCTGGACCTGTTCGAGTTCTTCGCGCTCATGGGGTTTGCCCGGGACCTGTGCGACCGAGGAATCGTGGAGCGTGGCCGCATGGAGCCGGAGATCCGGTTGGATTCCCTGATTTCCATGGAGGCCTGGGCGGGCATGATCACCCGCCGGGAGGGGCTCGGCGGCCTCCTGGCACGGGGCTTCCGCGGGGTCCTGGAGGATCTTGGAGAACCAGCCCGGGAGTGCGCCCCGGCCCTCATCAAGGGGATGCACCCGTACGCCGGGCCGGGGTCGGCCCTGCCCTGGGAGCTGTTCGGCACCATGGAACTCGGCCAGGTTCTGGACCCCCGGGGGCCGCACGTGGGCTCCGGGGGATCGCCCACCTACTTTGCCCGAAGGCCGCTAGAGGTGTTCCCTCGTCATCTGGAACGTATGGGGGTTCCCGAGGAGGCCGTCCGGCGGATCCTTCCGGGCGCAGTGAAAGACGGAGAGGACCCGGAGCTGAACGTGGGCCGGCTCCTCAAATATTCCCACTGCTGGTTTGCCACCCTGGGCTCGCTGGGCGTCTGTGCCCGGGCCCAGGTGAACCGGTTCTACGACGCCTCCCTGTGTGCTGAACTGTACCAGGCCGTGACCGGGTTCGAGACGGATCTTCCGCGGCTCCGGGAGCGGGCGGAGAGGGTCTGGACCCTGTATCGGCTGCTCAACGGGAAGGACGGGGTTTGCCGGAAAGACCGGGAGGGTTTGCCGGAACAGTGGTTCGCAGACCCGGGATTCAAGGAGTACGTCAGCGAACAGCCCCTGGGGCCTCCGGAGGTCCAGGCGATGATCCGGGAATACTACGACGAGTGGGGGTGGGACCCCGAGACCGGCGCGCCGGACCCCGGTACGCTGGAACGGATGGGCCTGTCCGGTTTGTAGATGGATCCTTTTTTTTTCCGATGCCTGACGTGTGCCTCAGCTGCTGAAAGAGGGGCAACCCACCATGAACGAAACGGCAAATGATCTCCGGACGGCAGCATTTTTTTTTCGGACGACGGCCCTTGCGGTCCTGCGGAGAGCGTTGGTCAGCACACGGCTCAAAAAGGCCGTAATGATTTCGCACCGTTCCGTTCAAGTATGGATAGGATTTTGGGTCCCAGCGGTTTCGTGGCGGAGCCTTCGAGAACAAGAAAACACACGCTCTTATCGCCTACGCCAAGGGATATTCCCGTGACGGGTTGTGTATGTATTTGTGCTGTTGAATCGGGATCATGAAGATCGAAATAAAACCAGATCCCATCCGGGTCGGGGTTCGGGACTCCGGATGTCCATCCACCGGAACGTTCCGACTCGTGGGTATGGTAACTGTAGTCGACCCTCAGGTTGTCAATGTCCACGTGCTTGTCCATTGAGAATTCTTTCAGTTGAGGATACGTGTCCTTCAACGCGGATATTTCTTCTGAAACCTTCTTTATGAATTCTTGATATTGCAGCATATCGTCCACGCGGGTCTGGCAGGACAGGAAAGGCAAAACCACCAGAAGCATACAAAAATATATTCGTTTATATGGTTGTTGCAGCGACTTCATCATTCTTTTCAAGGCGTCATCGTGCTACAGCACGGAACCTCTGGGGCTTTCCAGCGTTCGCACGTTATGCCCAGGTAAAGGTTTCGTGATCGATGCCGTTTTGATCCAGGAAATCTCCCAGGGCCGAGAAGCATTTATTTCCATGGAAGCGCTTTGCGAGGGCTTTCAACAGCGCTCTCTGATTGCCTGTTTTCACGTTCAGCAGATCATACAGCCGAGGCAGGTTTTTCTCAGGTATCGTCATGACGTACTCGTAATCGCTGTCCCCCCAGGCTCCTTCCACGGTTTTGCCGATATCATAACCGTCAATGATCAGGTTGTTATCTTCAAAGCGAGCGACAATGTCAATCTTAATGTCCTCGCGTTTGAGATGATAAAGCGTGATGGATTTTCTGATCACCGGTTGCCCCCTTTCAGCCTGGACGATCCTTGCCTGTATGGTTGCGCTTCGTGCTCACATAGTCAATCCGTTCCCGGTGAATCTCAAACAGGTGAAATACCAGTTTTTCTCCTGTTTTTTCTCCACCAGGGTGAAGCCCGCCTCGGCGATTTCCTGTTCGATCCTGCCGTCGATGACCTCGAGAACGGTCTTGGTTTCGGGATGCCACGGATTGAAGACGATCGTGTACAACCAGAAATCGATCCACCCGTTCCCGGATCTTTCCGGCTCGGAAAGCAGGAAGGAACCGCCGGGTTTCAGGAGACGCAGGATCTCTTGATAGATGGCCTTTCGAGAGCCGGCCGTCATCTCGTGGAACGCGGCGCTGACCACAACCTTGTCAAAGGAAGAAGAGGGATAGGATGTGTTCGCCGCATTCTGGACGGAATAGTCAACCGGCAGGTTTTTTCTTCCTGCCTTCCACCTTGCAACACGGATCTGGTCGGTGGAGATGTCCGATGCCGTGATTCGAGATTGTCTTCTTCTCCGTGCAAGCTCCATGGTAACCGATCCCGTGCCGCAGCACAGTTCGACGATACATTCCTCATCTCCGGGATCGATGAATTCCACGAACCGGCTCCGCCAGAGACGCCAGCCGCCCGCGGGCCAAAGAAGGAGTCCTACCCACAGATCGTACACGTAGGCAACGATCCGGTACCATCTCTGATGTACGCTGCCTTTTGGTGCTTCTTTAGAGACCCCTGTATTCACCTGTCCTCCTGGAGGATCTGCCTGCCGGGGCCGATCAGAATGACCGCCCGGTGTCTTCGGGAGGCGCGGAACCGGCCAAGACGAGCGGGTGGTTGTCTATCAGAACCCGCAGAACCCGATCACCCTTTTGAGCAAGGCCCGCGGGCACGAAACCATCCGCGGGTCAACGCAGCGTGAGCTTCACCGTACTGCTCGGGTGCCAGCCGTAGCGCACGGCCCTTGCCTCTACGGTGTCGCCAGCTCCTGCCCGGAAGGGGCCCGTATAAAGATCCCATGGCGAACTCTCACCGGCCTCTCCTGTGAGGACACGGACACCGACTGAAGCGCCGTCGGTGTCACACGATACGGAAATCTCGTACTTTCGGGTTTCCCCGTTTTCACCTGCGGCCGTCGGCAGGATGGAGGGGGATTCGGTCACAGGCTGCACCCCCCCGGGCCAGAAACGCTCGCGCAACTCCTCCTCCGGGATCGCTCCCAGGTCGGGGGTGCTGGCGAGCCAGGCATCGAGCGCGTCGCTCAGACGGTGGAGGGTGTCGGTGTGGTCGGGGTCCCTTGCAAGGTTGCGGGTCTCGTGGGGATCGGTCACCGTGTCGTACAGTTCATCAACAGGACGCGGTTCGAACCACCGGGCCGCGGTTGGATCGAGGTCCCCTGACCCGTAAAGGTCCCAAAGCTCCTCCATCATGTCGAGGGTGTCCCGGAATTCCAGGTGCTGTGCGCCTGGTTCCCCGGCATGGTAGTTGCGGATGTACTTGAAACGGGTGTCCCGAACGGCCCTCTGACGGTCCGGCACCTCGTCCATCCGGTCCTTGGCTGCATAGACATACCGCCTCGGCGGTGAGGTTTCCGCCGGTCCGGCAAACGCTCGTCCCTCCATGTTGTCCGGCGCCGGAATCCCCGCAAGACCCAGTATCGTAGGCGCCAGGTCCACGAAGCTCACGAGCTGTTCGTCCATCGTTCCGGGCGAGAAGGAGGCCGGACGCAGGGCAGGGGGCCGGTAGAGGATCATGGGCACGCGGATTCCCGAGTCGTAGACCTCCCGCTTTGCCCGGGGCAATCCATCGCCGTGGTCCGTGGTCCAGAGTAGAACCGTGGAGTCTTCCAGGCCGTCTCGCTCGAGTTCGGCGCGGATCTCGGCCACCTGCTCATCCATCCGATGGATATTATTGTAATGGCGGGCCATGTCCGTCCGCACCGTGGGCGTGTCGGGGTAGTAGGGTGGGAGGATCACCGCGTCGGGGGTCACCACGTCTTCATGCCCCAGAAACATAAAGAAGTACAGGATCTGAAAGGTCAGGTGTATCGGGTTCTTGGGAGGACCCCGTCGGGGGAATACAGCGCTCTCGTGCGTGGCCTGGAAGTTGATCAGCCCGAAGAACGGTTTTCCCGCGGGGCGTTTCCGCCAGGCCCTGGCGTCCCCCTCGGAGTCCCAGATCGTGAAGGGCCCTGTCCCGGGCAGGGTCTCGCTGAACTGATAATCGAGCTTATGATCCGTGAAGGTGTAGTAGCCCCCCCGGCGAAGGGTTTCCGGAAACGCCTTGACATGAGGGGGAGGAACAGCGAGATACCCCTGGTCGATGCATCGCATGTGCTGGGCGCCGAGAGCCATCGGATGGACGCCCGTGATGAGAGCGGCCCGGCTCGGCGCGCACACCCCTGCCGCTGTGAACGTGTTCGGGTACCGCACCCCCTCGGAGGCAAGGCGGTCCAGAGCCGGTGTTGCCGCCACGGGATCCCCGAAGGCACCCACTCGCGGGCTCATGTCCTCGGCCACCAGGAGCAGGATATTGGGCCGTTCCGGTACCGGTTCCTCCGAGGGAAATGAAGAGGGAGTCGTTTCCTGAGCGCAGCAGAAGAACAGGCAGGCAAGAATCCCGCAGAGGAACAGAATAAAAGCCGAATGGACGATCTGTTTTTCCCGGGGCATGCAACCAGAATAGGAAAAGAGGCGATCGCGGGTCAACACAGGATGTCAAGGAAG
>CAYTRL010000047.1:0-21181 GCA_964439795.1 uncultured Thermodesulfobacteriota bacterium | reverse complement strand
GTACGGCAAGACGTCTCGTGGGGGGGGGATCAGTACGGCGACCAGTCCATCCTTGAATGATCTGGTCTTTACCGATTGCACACTAAGCGGGAATACCGCCACAGCCTCAGGGGCAGGTATGTTTTTCAGTAGTACATCGGGCACCTTGACCATGCAGGGTTGCACCGTGAGCGGAAACATCATGTCCGCCGATAATTTTCACGGGGGGGGAGGGCTCTACCTTGCTACGGTCACAGCCACACTCACCAACTGCACGATCAGTGGAAACACGTGCATCACGGACATGACCGGCGGGGGAGGCATCTATAATAACTATGCCACGACAACCCTAAGGAATTGTACGGTTGCCAATAATGAGAATACGCGTGCCAGCGGTATGGGGGGCGGAGTCTTCTTACGAGGCGGCACCCTTGCGGTGGAAAATACGATCATAGCGGATAATGCGGCGGACAATGGAGCTGATTACTACTATTCTGGCGGTGCGTTGACGGACAACGGCTACAATCTGGTGGAAAGCCAGGACGGGTCTTCCACCGGGTCGGGAAAGACCTTTACCGCGGGTACGGACATCCTGGGTCAAGATCCGGAGCTCGGCGACCTGGGTGCATACGGGGGCGACACCCAGACCCTTCTGCTGTGCAAGGTCGCGGACGGGACCGACAACGGCTGCAACAGCGCCACCAGCCCGGCCATCAACGTCATCCCGCCCGGAGGGCAGTGCGGGGGATCGGCCCCTTACAATGTGGATCAGCGGGGCATTGCCCGCCCGTACGACACGAACTGCGACATGGGGGCTTATGAGCGTACCGGCAGCACCCTTGTGGAACTGATCTCTTTCACGGCAGAGCCCAGGGGTTCGGAAGTCGAGCTGCTATGGCAGACCGCCTCGGAGATCGACACGGCCGGTTTCAACCTCTGGCGGTCCGACACCATCGACGGCTTCTACGAGAAAATCAACCTCACGCTGATTCCCGGCGAGGGGAGTCCGGAAACGGGTGCCTCCTACGAGTTCATCGACGATGAATGCCCGCTTCTGGATTGCGTCTACAAGCTGGAAGATATCGACACTTACGGGGAAAGCGCCTGGCACGGCCCGATCCGGGTTGAACAACTGCCCGGCTTGTGCGGAACAATGAATAATGCCTGGGGATTCGACCTTTTCCTGTTGCTTCTCCTTCCTGCCGCAGCGGTCCTGTGGTTGATTCGACGAAAACGGAAGCACGGCCCTACGGCTGTATGACCCGGCCCGGCGTGATGTTCCCAATAAAAACGGACTGTATACATTCTTCCCGTGTTTCTGAACCTCAATGAGCCCAGGGAATCACTCTTTCCATCAACAATCGAATGTTTTTTCAGAAAACCCCCGCCGTTGACAGGCTTTTTCCGCGAAAGATATGATGACGCCTTCGGTTCCTGTTTTTGAAAACGGAGGATACATTGAACATCGACGGGAAGACCCGCCTTTGCGCGGTACTGGGCAACCCGGTGGAGCACTCCCTTTCCCCGGCGCTCCACAACGCGGCCTTTCAGAAGGAGGGGCTCAACATCTGCTACACCGCGTTCCGCGTGGAGGACATGGCCGGGGCCATGGCCGGCACCCGGGCCCTGAACCTGCTGGGCCTGAGCGTCACCATCCCCCACAAGGTATCGGTCATGCAGTATCTGGACGAGGTGGACGAGACGGCCGCGCGGATCGGCTCCGTGAACACGGTGATCAACCGGGACGGGAAGCTGAGCGGGTACAACAGCGACGGCATGGGGGCCCTGAGAGCCATCCATGAGTCCGGGGCACGGTTGGATGGGGCCCGGGTGCTCGTCCTGGGTTCGGGGGGGGCCGCCCGGGCCGTCACGTTCACGCTGGGCAAAGAGGCGGCGCTGAAGGAAATGGTCCTGCTGGGCGTGGTGGAGGAGGAATGCACCGCCCTCTGCGAGGCGCTCGGCCGGGCGGTGGAATTCCCGGTGCGATGGGAACCCCTGAACCGGAATGCCCTGCAAAGGAACGCGGCCGAATCGGACGGCGTCATCCACTGCACGCCCGTGGGCATGCACCCCAACACGGATGAGAGCCTGCTCACCCGGGAAGACCTTCGGCCGGAGCAGTTCGTGTTCGACATCGTTTACAATCCGCTCAAGACCCGGTTCCTTCATGAAGCCGAGGCCGCGGGATGCCGCACGATTCAGGGGGTGGAGATGTTCATCTACCAGGCCGTGTTTCAGTTCGAACTGTGGACAGGCCGCAAGGCGCCCGTGGAGGTGATGCGGCGGGTGGTCATGGAGTCCCTCACATGAACTGGGTTCTTATAGGATACCGGGGCACCGGAAAATCCACCGTGGCTCGACACCTCTCCTCGGCCCTGAACCTGCCCGTGATCAGCCTGGACGAGGAGATCGTCCGTTGTGCCGGAATGTCCATCCCGGAGATCGTGAAAGAGCACGGATGGGAGCATTTCCGGGACCTGGAATCACAGGTGGCGGCCGATTACGCAGCCCGTGACGGATGGATCATCGACGCAGGCGGGGGCGTGATCCTTCGTGAACAGAACGTGGAGCGCCTTCGGGAAAACAGCCGTCTTTTCTGGCTGACCGCCCCGCCCGCTGTGCTCATTGAGCGGATCAAGGACGACACCCAGAGGCCCGCCCTGAAGGAGGGCAAGACCTTCCTGGAGGAGGTGGAGGAGGTGCTTCGGGAGCGGGAACCCCTGTACCGGGCCGCTGCCCATTACGAAGTGGAAACACAGGGTCTCACCCCGGAGGAGGCGGCCGATCGGATCCGGAACCTCTTCGAACGGGAAAGCGAGACCCCCGGCGGATCCTGCTAGGAACAACACAGAGAAAAATCTCCCCCCCGATGACCCGCGGGAGAGACCTGAACCGGAAAGAAGAGAGCCGGTTCCCGCGGTCCCGGCGGCACGCAGGAACCGGCGCCTCGAAAGCCGGTTCGTTTCATGTTTGCCAGTTGCCGGTGGACGGTTTTTTCCCCATCGCTGTCCAACCTATGGATTGGTTAAATCATTCAGAAATAACAACATTTCATTCTTTTTGATTCCTTTGAGGACCGAAAAGTTACCGGGGGCGGATCCGTGCCGGAACTTTCCGAGAGGTGCTCATATCCTCACACACAATTTTTGCCAAAAACACAAAAATTGTTATAATTATCTTACTTGACAAGGTTTTCTTTTTTTGCTAAAAAGACTTCATAGATCTTTCTTGGAGGAGTCAAACCGGCAAAACGGGAAAGGGAGGACACCAGTATGGTTGCCAACAGCGGTGTTCTGAAAAACAGTCCAGGGAAAGCCGGGCATCATGGATGGTTGACCAGACGTTTCTGGCGAAGAGATCCTCAGTATGACAACCCGTATGCAGGGTATTCTCTTTCCTCATACCCTGAGACGCAGGATGCCGCCGAACCGGGGCAGGCAGCAATCGACCTGGTATCGATCGAAGAGCAGCGGTTCATCGAACAGAAGCACAGAGAACTGGGTCACATGTAAAGTGAACCGGTATTCCTCAACCTCGTACGTCTCTTTCCGCCTACCTGTGTGAAGAACAACCAAGAATTCATTGGGTTGGTTTGGGAACATCCACCCTGTTTATTCAGGGTTCCCTTTCCTTGGTTTTCCTGCCGCGTGGCTGATCACGCCGCCTTGCGGTGGGCCAGGACCGCGGCCCCCACCGCGCCCATGAGCTGGGGGTCGATGGTGAGGGGTACGATCTCCTCCCGCAGGATCTTGGGAAGGGTCTTGAGCAGGCCCCGGTTCTTGGCGCACCCGCCGGTGACCGTGACCTTGGGCTGGACGCCCACCCGGCGGGCCAGGCTGAAGACCCGCTTGGCCACCGCGGCCTGGATCCCGGCCGCGATGTCCGGCGGCGGGTTCCGCCGGCTGATGAGGCTGACCACCTCGGTCTCCGCGAACACGCTGCACTGGGAGGATACGGGGATTACGCTCCGGGCCTGGAGGGACAGGTCGGAAAAGGCTTCCAGGCCCATCTCGAAGGTTCGACTCATGGCCTCGTAAAAGCGGCCGGTCCCGGCGGCGCACTTGTCGTTCATGGCGAACTCCCGGACCGAGCCGTCGTCGTTCAGGGCGATGGCCTTCATGTCCTGGCCGCCGATGTCGATGATGGTCCGGATCCCCGGGTCGCAGAAGTGGGCCCCCACCGCGTGGCAGGTAATCTCGGAGATGTTCTCCCGGGCCGCGGGCACCTCGTTGCGGCCGTACCCCGTGCCCACCAGGTAGGCCAGGTCCCGGATGTCGTTCAGGTCCGGTATCCGGCCGCACACTTCCGCCAGCACCCGTTCCGAGGTCTCCACCGGGTCGATCTTGCTCTGGATCATGGCGGATGCAACCATCCCGTTTTCGTCGAAGATCACGGCTTTACCCGTGGTGGATCCGATGTCACAGCCTCCGAAGTATTTCTGCATGCCGCCTCTCCTTGCTGCTCAGCCGGATGTTCCGGATGCGGTTCCGTTGATTCTTGCTCGAGAGGTTGTCGAACAATGTCCTATTGTTGTCATCCCGGCCCCGGATCGGGGTCCGGGGCCGGCCCCAGCGGGATCCGTGTCAGCGGTCCATCCGGTCCGCGTGCATCACGGTCTCCATGAAATGTTCCACCTGCCTTCGGATGGCGGAAGGAGACACCACCCGCGTGTCGGAAAGGTCGTAGTCGATGATGAGGAGGGGGATCCCGCGCCTGCGGCATTTTTCCCGGAACATGCCGTTCAGGGCCTGGGTGTTCTTGCACCCGATGTGGCCCGCCATCCAGATCATGTCCAGGTCGAACCGTTCGTAGAAGTGGAACAGGTCGCTGAAGAAGTTTTCCGCCGGCCCCCGCGTGTGCCGCGCCATGGGTCCCTGCATGATCACCTTTGCCAGGTCCCGGAGCATGGTTTCCGGGTTCGAGGTGTCGATGAACGGGTGCCGGTGATAGGTGAGCATGTCCATGATCAGCGAGACCCCGAAGGCCTGCTCAGCCCAGGCGAACAGGTCCACGAACATCATGGTGGGCGGGTTCCACAGGGCAACCCGGTAACGCTCCTCGGGCAGGGCCCCGGTGTTCCGTTCCCGGTTTTTCCTGGCCAGTTCCACCACGCGCCGGAAGACCCGGGTGCCGCGCGCCGTGCCCGGCTGGGCGATCATGTACATGAGGTGGGGCAGGTAGATCGGCTCGGCGGCCATGGGCGCGGGCCTTTCCCGGATGAGGTCCCAGAGCTCGAACTCCAGCTCCATGGCCCGGTTCCGCTCCTCGCAGACCTCCCGCATCCGGTCCCAGTCCATGCGGCCGGGGGTGTGGGCCTCCAGCCAGGCGATCAGGCGCCGGAGTTCGCCTACGAAGTAGTCCACTGCCCGGTCGTTGTAAAACTGGTGGGGGGTGTCCAGCCGGAAGGTGGGCGCGCCCAGCTTGCGCTCGATGACGGTGTACTGGCTCATGCCGCCGTCGCAGGGCATGTTGGAGGCGACGATGGCCGCCGGCCGGGGCAGGTGGCCCTCCAGGACCAGGCCGATGGTGCTCTTGGGAAGGCTGCAGACATCCGGCGGGATCCCCTCGTTCTCCGCCACGTCGATGTAATGCTCGATCATCCCCGTATCGATCATGGGGATGGTGATCCCCAGGAACTCGGCCATCCACGGGTTCAATCCCATGCCGTACAGGATCTCTGGAGGCACCAGGTCCTCGTGGATCACGGTGTTTTCCGGGGCGTCGAAGAACGACTGGATCATCTCGTTGATGCTGGTGATGAGGTTGGAGATCACGTAGGCGTTGGCCTCCCGGTAGACGCCGGAGCGGCCCCGGGTAAACATCTCGTGCAGGCCGTTGGCCCCGGCCATGCTCTTCATCCACGGGTACCGCTGAAAGTCCCGCAGGGTCTGGAGGGGACCCCGCTTCCATCCCATCTGGCCGAACCTGGCCAGGTTTGCGGCCTTGTAGCCGGCGGAGAGGAGGATGTCCCGAATACTTGGATTCTTGATCTTCTGTACGACCGTGTTCATTTTCCCATGCTCTCCAGAAACGCCTGCACCCGTGTGCGTACCTGCCCCTCTCCCGAAAGGGCGTACTCCCGTTCCAGCCGGAGGACCGGGAGGCCCGCCTCCCGGAGGGCCGCGGTGAGCGGGCTGGATTCCACGCCCCAGACGTCGCAGAACTTCATGACCTCCAGGATCACGCCGTCCACGCGAAAGGCCCCGGCCGCATCCACGATCGTTTGGAGGCGCTGGTTGAACGCCTCCATCATGCGGGGGCAGGCGGTCTTCCGCAGGGTGTGCGCGGCCATCTCCCGCAGGGGGTCCCCCTGTTCCGGGACCGGTTCCAGGCCGGGGACCGAGCCGAGGCAGAAACGGTCCGCCACCACCAGCGCACCCATGGATTCCACGAGCCGGATGTACCCGGGGTCGTCCAGCTGGCTGCCCACCACCATGACGCGCGCCCGGAAGTCGTGGATTCCCTCGGCCCCCTCCAGCGCATCCCCCAGTTCCCGAAGGGGCCCGGCAAGCCGGTCCCGCGGGGCCGTCTCGCCGGCTACCAGGATCCGGTGGAAGTCGGCGCCCGAGATGGGGGGATGTTCCCGCCGGCGAAGGTCCCCGATCCTGCGCACCAGGGACAGATACTCGTTCTGTTCCCGGATGGCGGCGGCCAGCGCGTCCCGGCCCGTATCCACCCCGAAGCGGGAGGACAGGGCCCGGGCCAGCCTTTCCAGTTCCTCTACGTACCACGCCAAGGCCTCTTCCCCCATCTTGTGAGGCAGGTCCAGGATGTGGAGAAAGGGCGGTTCCAGCAGGTATTCCAGGTTGTCGCAGAGGCGGCGAAGGTGGTCGCAACTCGCGGTGAAAACCCACCCGTCGAGCCCGTCGTAAGTGCCTTCCAGGGCGGATTCCAGGAGGCTTCGCGTGTAGGAACAGAGCACGCTGGAGAGGTAGGTGTCCGCCATGGGCGTGCCGGACACCCCCGGCGCGCGCATACGCACGGGCTCCAGGCCCGCTACGGAAACCAGCGGCCGGGGGATGTAACTGCAGGTGGTGCCGATGATTTTGTTGCCCGCTGCCGCGGCCTCTCCCACCCGATCCTGGAACGGCCGGTCGAGCATTTCCTGGAACACAGGGGGAAGCATTTTCATGACCCCCTACGACCCGGTCTTCTCATCTTGAGTGCCGGGGTCATCCCCGGGCGTGGCGGCCGCCAGGCCGCGGGACATGGAAGAGAGGAGCTGAAACAGGTTCATGTTCCGGAACAGCCGGTAACGCATCAAGCCCATCATGTACCCCAGAGCGTAGGACATGCTGTTCATGGTGAAAAACGTGATTTTTTCAAGGGTCGAGAGGCGGACCGGGGAGATCGACACGCCCTGCTGCTGCGTTTCCGGATTCATGGCATCCTCCTTGAGAGGGGTCTGCGCGCCCGGGCGGCTGTAACCGAACAGGCCCAGGTCGGTGAGGTGTTCCCGGTAGAGCATGGGAGCGAACTCGAAGAGGGGAATGAACTTCGCGAGGTCCGCGGCGCTTCCTCGGAGCAGCATCTCCCGGCGGCTCATGGCAACACCCGCCGGCATCCGGTCCAGGAGGACATCGTGCATGATCTCCCCCCGGGCGGCCATCTGGATGGTTCCCCCCCGTTGGTCCCCGTCCACGAGGATACGGGCGGGGGTCCGGGAGAAGTCCATCAGCACCGTTTTCAAGGGGTCCCCACGAAAGGTGAGCAGCGCGCTGATCCGCGCGTGGGACAGGATCAACCGGTTGATGGCTTCCATGCCTTCCAGGCGCTGGAAGAAGGATGTGAGCAGCACCGGCATGGGTGGTGGAGAAGGGGCGGTTTCCTGCATAAGGCCTCCGTGCCCCGCGTTTCCGGGGCGAACGTTTTTCAACAACCTCCTGTTGGTTATTAAGGGGAAGCGGTCCCCCGTCGCTTGATGATGATGTCCCTCAGGTCGTCGCATACCGGTTTGTCATCGCACGCGTCGCAGTTCAGTTCCATGCACTCCACGTCGCCGTCCACGCCCAGGACGAGTTTCTTGTGACGGCCGGCCAGGATGTTGGCCTCCGCGGCGATCCGGGCCAGCTCCTCCACGTCATCGGGCGCGGAGGTGATGAAGACCACCTCCGCTTTTTTCACGCCCGGAAAGGCGCCGGTGTACGCCGCCACCAGGGCCGAGCCCACCGTTTCCAGGGTCAGTCCGGCGGCACGGGCCTTTTTGCTGATGCGCACCCAGAGTTTGCCCGGAACGGAACGAACCATGAACCCGGGAAGCCGGTTCATGAGAAACTGGGTGTTCTCGAGTTCGAACGGGTCCGGGACGTTGTCCGGATCCAGTGCCAGGATCACGGCCTGCCCCAGGGGGATGCGGCGGCCCGGGTCCATCTCCCCCAGGTCGGGTCCCACGATGGAAACCCGGTCCCGGACCACAACCTCCGGGTCGAAGGTACAGAGCACCGCGGCCCGGGATGCGGTGGCGGGGTGCCCCAGCTCAACGGCCACATCCTCCGCCAGGATGATATCCGTTCGTCCCCGACCCTTATCCGCGAAGCCGAACCGGCTTCGGAGCGTGTCCGCGTCGAACGGAGCCGGCCGGGATGTCGTGCGGCCCGCCCGCTTCTCCATGAGCTCCCGAAGGCGCCGGATGAGCGTCGCCATGTCCCCCAGCGGGGGCTCCGGCCGGGGCGGCCCTGTTTCCTCTACCCGGTTTTTCTCCACGGCCGTCATGGGACCCCCGTGCCGGATCCGGCGGGCTGCCCGGCAAAATCTGCGGCGATCAGCGCGGCCCCCATGGCCCCCACCAGCTGGGGGTCCGCTCCTGCAAACTCTTTCATCTTCACGCCCAGCTTGTTTTCCACCGCCACGCACACGCCCCGGTTCTTGGCCACCCCGCCGGTCATCACGATGTCCTCCACCAGGCCCAGACGCCGCGTGAGCGACGATACCCGCGCCGCCAGGGAGAGGAGCAGCCCCTTGACGATGCGCGGCAGTTCCACGCCGTCGTTGATCAGGTTGATGACCTCGCTCTCGGCGAATACGCTGCACATACTGGTGATGGTGCAGGGATCTCCCTCCCCGAAATAGGAATCCTCCATCTTCTCGATGGGGATCTCCATGGAGCGGGCCATGGCTTCCAGGAACCGGCCGGTGCCGGCCGCGCACTTGTCGTTCATGGCGAAGTCCAGCAGGTTGCCCTGCTTGTCGATGCAGATCGCCTTGGTGTCCTGGCCGCCGATGTCGATGACGGTGCGCGCGCTGGGCAGCAGGAAGTGGGCCCCGCGCCCGTGGCAGGTGATCTCGGAGATGTTCTTGTGGGCGAAGTCCACCTGGGTCCGGCCGTACCCGGTGCCCACGATGTACTGGACATCGCCGGGGGCCACACCGGACGCGGCCAGGGCCTGTTCGAAGATCTCGTGGGCCGTTCGTTTGGGGTTGGTGGAACTGGGGCCCACGATCTGTCCCGCCGGGTTTCCTTCCACGAGGATAACCGCCTTGGATGCAGTGGACCCGATGTCCACGCCGGCCGTGATGCTCATGGTCTCGCTCCGCTTCTCTGCTGAATGTGGTTCAGCCCCGCTGCTTGCGGGGAACCACGATCTCGTTGACGAACCGCTCCACCTCGAAATAGACGTCCTCGTAGGGGGTGATCCGGGGATCGAACATATCGAACTCGAAGATCAACAGGGGGATGTCCGCGCGCCGGCACGCCTCCTTGAACAGGCCGATCCCCCCCCAGGCGTGCTTGCAGGCGATGTGGCCCGCGAAAATACAGCAGTCCGCGTTCCACGCCTCGACCAGGTGCATGAAGTCACGTACATAGATGTCGATATTGCCGCGGAACTGTCGCGCCATGGGGTGGCAGTTGGCCAGCTTTCTCGCCAGGCCGTAGAGCATGCTTTCCGGCGTCTTGGTGTCGATGAGCCCCTCGTTGGCGTAAAAGCCGAATATGTCCACGGGCACGGTGAGGCCCAGGTCCCGCTCGAACCAGTCGTAAATCTGCATGTCGGTCCATACCGGGTCCTGGTACCACACGGCGCGGGCCCGTTCCTCGAAGAACCGTTCCCCACGCTCGGTGCGCTCCCGCGCCTCCCGGAGCAGGGCACGGGCCAGGTCCACGCCCTCCTGGGAGCCGGTGAACAGGATCTGCATGATCAGGGTGAACGCCACCAGCTTGCTGGACTGGGTGAGCGGCACGTGTTTCCGCCACTCCAGCCACTCCCAGATGGTTTCGGTCATCTGGTTGGACAGCTCGCAGACCTCCCGCAGCCGGTCGAAATCCAGCTTCCGCCCCGTGTGTTTCTCCAGGAACGGGATCAGCTCCTTGAGCTGGCCCGCCACGTGCCGGATGCTCTCGTCGTCGTGATAGTAGGGGACATCGACGAGAAAGAAGGGGGCCTTTCCCATCTCCGCCATGATCTGGGTGCCCGCCACCTGGGCGTCGCACGGCGTGTTGATCCCCACGGTGCACGCCGGGGGCGGGTAAAGCCCTTTCATCATGGTGCCCACGGCCAGCTTGTCCGCCGAGCAGCAGTCCGCCGGCACGCCCGCGGCCTCCGCGCTGTCGATGAAGTCCATGGAAACGTTGATGTCGCCCATCAGGTTGTGCAGAACCCCCAGGGCCTCCTTGGGGACCGGGCAGGTGTCCCCCAGCGCGTAAATCAGCTCGGAGTTGAAGCCCAGGTTGTACCAGATGAACGGGTTGCCCCGGTCCGCATGGTCCAGCATGTTCTCCAGGTAGGTCATCACCCCCTGGATCAGGCCGTTCATGCCGTGGGCGTCCGGGTCCCGGGCAAACACCCCCTGGAGTACGGGCAGGGTGTCCATGACGTCCCGCCATTCCCTTCTCTGGAGGATGGTTTCGCGGTTCATGCAGTCCCTCCCATCCCGGAAGCCGACTTCTGGGCCCGGGCGATCTCGATCTTTTCCACAAAGGCCTGGACCCGGGTCTTCAGCTGACCCGTGGGCACGATATTGTATTCCCGGGTGAGGGAAAGAATGGGGAACGTCTCTTCCTGTTCCGCGCGGAGCATGATGTTGTGCAGTTCCGCTCCCCAAGGGTCGCAGAAAATCAGGCGCTCGAACACCACTCCATCCGCTCGGGACGAGGCCACCAGGGATTTCAGGTTTTCCCACCGGTTGGGGAAGTCGCCGATCATGCGGGCGCACGACGGGCGGAAGAAGTAGGCGCGGCCGATGGCGTCCAGCGGGTCGGCCGCCTCCTCGTCGATGGGGTCCAGGACCGACCGGGCCCCGAAACAGAGCAGGTCCGCAACCACCAGGGCCCCCTGGCTCTCGATCGCCTCCACGAACGGCGGTTCGTCCAGTTCCGCCCCCACCAGCACCAGGCGCCCACGGGGGGAGTCGAGACCCGGCCGGGATTCCAGGGCGGCGATCAGGCGGTCCGCCAGACCGGCGAACTCCCCGGGCGGCAGGACCTGAGAGGCGATGTGCACGGTCAGGGATTCCGCGCCGGAAAGCCTGGGGCGGTCTTCCAGGCGCAACCGGTTGACCGCCTGCAGCCGTCGCCGGTTCTCGTTCATCTGCCGTATGGCATCCCGGATCTGTTCCGGGCCCACCTGCACGTCGAACTGTTGTGCCATCGCCGCCAGGAGCTTGCGCAGTTCGGACAGGTAGTAGCCGTACAGGCTCTCCCGGGGGTTGCGGGGCACCGAGAGAAACCCGTGAAACGGGATCTCGGTCTTCTTCCGGAACAGGTCCGCGGCGCGCCGGACATGGTCGCAGGTGTTCAGGCACACCTCCCCGTCCAGAAAGTCGAACCGTTCATCGAGTGCCATGCTCATGACGTGACGCACGTAGGTGCACACGCGGCCGCTCATGTAGGCGTCGCCCAGGGAGGAGTCCTCCGATCCCGCCCCGCGCAGCCGGAGCGGCAGGGCGCCTGCGGCCAGGATCAGCTCCGGGGGCATGTAGTGGCAGAAGTACCCCACCACCGGTTTGCCCGAGGCCTTCCACGCATCCACGTGCCGGTTGGTGTGGGAGCCGATCAGAGAGCGGAGTTCAGTCAGGATCGTTTCCGCCATGCGGTTCTCCTGTATAGACTTCTTGAACAACCTCTTTTGAATTTTCGTCCGGAATGCTCAGCCCTTTCCAGAGGGTCCAGATCGCCTTGTGGACCAGCGATTCCCGTGTCTTCCTGGAAAACACGGTCTGACTTCCACCCATGGAGAGCAGGATGATGCCTGTGGCTGTTCCCACCACGATGCCGGCAACGTCCCAGGGGTCCACCCGCGGGATGCTCCCCTCCTGCATGGCCCGTTCGGCCCAGGAAACGAGAACGTCCAGACAAGCCCGTTCCAGTTCCCCCACCCGCAGGCGCAGTTCGTCGGTGCAGTTGGCGATGATCTCCGGGGTGGCCTCGCTGAAGATCATGCGGAAATACTCCCCGTGGTTTTTCGAGAAGGTGACGTAGACCTTCATGAAGCGGTCCACGGACTCCTCCACGGTAATCCGGTCGTCAGGAATCTGGCGGAGCTTTTCCAGCAGCAGCCGGCCGCCTTCCTCGCAGACGGTCATGAACAGCTCGTCCTTGTTCAGGTAGTCCAGGTACACGGTCCGTTTGCTGTATCCGGCGAGCTGGGCGATCTGCAGGATGCTGGTGCCGCGGTATCCCTGCTTGAAGAAGAGCGTCCGGGCCGCGTCCAGGATCTCTTCCCGGCGGTTTTTCTTCACGCTGTTCGGCTGGAGCGCCTGGGGCGGCATCGGCTTTCCCTTCCATACCGGATCGGAGAGAGGGTAACCATCGGTTAGTAACCGATGGTTACCAAGTTACAACGCCTTTTACCAACCTGTCAAGGTTTTTTAGAGTTTCGAAAAAAATGGATCTGTGATAAGGGTTTTTTTTGGGTTTTTTCTTTTTTTTTTGGAACTTTGAGCCATGTCAAGGAAAAAAAGATCTTCCCTTGAAAGAATGGAGTCCAACGTAGCAAGAGGGAAGAAGCTCAAGAATCGAGTGGCGTAAGAGAATCAACCAATAAAGAAGGAAAGGAGAAACACAAGATGTTCTGTAACCAGTGCGAACAGACGGCAAAGGGACAGGGATGTGAAAAAGTAGGTGTCTGCGGCAAGCAGCCCGAGGTGGCGGCGCTGCAGGACCTGCTGGTCCACGCGGTGAAGGGACTGGCGATCATTGCGGAAGAGGGACGCAAGAAGGGGGTCGTGGACCCGGAAACCGACGGTTTTGCCTTCAAGGCCCTCTTCTCCACGCTGACCAACGTGAACTTCGACCCCGCACGCATCGCCTCCCTGGTCCGCAGCACCGTGGAGATGCGAGAGGCCCTCAAGGCCAAAGTGGCCGCCGCTGGCGGGAACGTGGATTCCCAGGCCCCAGCGGCCGTTTTCCAGCCCGCGGGCAGCCAGGAAGAGCTGGTCGGGCAGGGCGAGGCCGTGGGGCTTCGCGCAGACACGTCCGCCGACGCGGATATTCAATCCCTCCAGGAGATCCTCCTGTACGGGATCAAGGGAGTGGCCGCCTACGCGGATCACGCCCGGATCCTGGGACAGACAGATGACGCCGTGGCCGGTTTCATTTATGAGGGCCTGGCCTCCATCGTCCGGAACGAGCTGGGCCTGAACGACTGGGTGGGCCTGGTGCTCAAGTGCGGTGAGATCAACCTGAAGGCCATGGAGCTTCTGGACGCGGGGAATACCGGAACCTACGGCCATCCGGTCCCCACTCCGGTCCCCCTGGGCGTGAAAAAGGGCAAGGCGATCCTGGTCTCCGGGCACGACCTCAAGGACCTTGCCGGGATCCTCGAGCAGACTGAAGGGAAGGGGATCAACGTCTACACCCACGGCGAGATGCTCCCCTGTCACGGGTATCCCGAGCTGAAGAAGCACGCTCACTTCCACGGCCACTACGGAACGGCCTGGCAGAACCAGGCCAAGGACTTCGCCGCCTTCCCCGGGGCTATCCTCATGACCACCAACTGCATCCAGAAACCCAAGGATGAGTACCAGGGCAACATCTTTACCAGCGGGCTGGTGGGCTGGCCGGGTGTGACGAACCTCACGGACGGAAACTTCGCTCCTGTTATCGAGAAGGCCCTGGCCCTGCCCGGGTTTGCGGAAGACACGGACCAGGGTTCGGTGCTCACGGGCTTCGGCCGGAACGCGGTGATGGGCGTGGCGGACAAGGTGATCGAGGCGGTCAAGGGCAAGGCCCTGCGCCACTTCTTTCTGGTGGCCGGCTGCGACGGTGCCAAACCGGGGCGGAACTACTACACCGAGTTCGTGGAGAAGGTCCCGGAAGACTGCGTGGTACTCACCCTGGCGTGCGGAAAGTTCCGTTTCTTCGACAAGCAGCTCGGTGACATCGGCGGCATCCCCAGGCTCCTGGACATCGGGCAGTGCAACGACGCCTACTCCGCAATCCAAATCGCGGTGGCCCTGTCCCAGGCCTTTGAGTGCGGTGTGAACGACCTGCCGTTGTCCATGGTGCTGTCCTGGTACGAGCAGAAGGCGGTTTCCATCCTGCTGACCCTGCTGCACCTGGGCATCCAGGGGATCCGGCTCGGACCGAGTCTGCCCGCGTTCATCACGCCCAACGTCCTGAACGTGCTGGTGGAGAACTTCGCCATCGCACCGATCAGCACCCCGGACGAGGACCTGAAAACGTTGCTGGCGGCCTGAGCATCAAAAAGGGAAATCCATCCATCGGAAGAAAAAGAGGTTGGTGTTGAACACGGTACAACGAGCAGGCTGATCAAGAAGCACAGTGCCCGACAAAGGGCGGCAGCCCGAATGGGCTGCCGCCCGGGAGGGCGCCACCGGAAACCAACCCGAAAGAGGTTGTCTATATCCAACCTGAAGAGAGTGGCGCCGGCAAGCGGAACCGGCGCATCGAACGCAGTGATCAGCCCGCGGGGAGGAGGGAGCCGTGAAGTGCCCAGGACAGGACAGCAGAAACTGGAAACCGGGAGACGTCTTCGAAGCCCCCTGTCCCAAGTGCGGCGGTATGGTGGAGTTTTTCAAGGATGAACCGACTCGAAAGTGCAAGCGGTGCGGGCACCGGTTTCCCAACCCCAAGACCGATTTCGGATGTGCCGCCTACTGCAAGTTTGCAGAACAGTGCCTGGGGGACCTCCCACCTGAGCTCCTGGCGGAGCGCAAGGACCTGCTGAAGGACCGGGTGGCGGTGCAGGTGAAGCGGTATTTCAAGAGCGATTTCAAAAGGATCGGACACGCCACCCGGGTGGCTCGGCACGTGGCGCGGATCGGCATGGAAGAAGGGGCCGACATGGCCGTGGTGCTGTGCGCCGCTCTGCTCCACGACATCGGGATCCACGAAGCCGAACGCAGGCACCAGAGCACCGCGGCCAGGTACCAGGAGGAAGAGGGCCCTCCCATCGCCCGCGGGATCCTGGAGCACCTTGGTGCGGAAGAGGGGCTCATCGAGGAGGTGTGCGACATCGTGGGGCATCACCATCATCCCCGGAGTGAGGAGACGGTGAATTTCCGGGCGGTGTACGACGCCGACCTGATCGTAAACCGCGAAGAGGCCCTGAAAGACAAAGAGGATCCTTCGGATCCTGAACAGCTGGAAAAATGGATCGAGAAAGCCTTTCTCACCGAGAGCGGCCGTGGCCTGGCGACGCAGGTCTTGCTGGAGAAACCCAAGACAGCATCCCGGTCCGCCGCATGACCCGGCGCGGGGAAGGTGCCCCGGGAGGAGGAAATAACCATGAGTATCGTTAACAGAAAGATCATCGAGATCGACGACGAGAAGTGTGATGGGTGCGGTCTGTGCGTGCCGTCCTGCGCCGAGGGGGCGATCCAGGTCATCGACGGCAAGGCCAAGCTGGTGGCGGACAAGTACTGCGACGGGCTGGGGGCCTGCCTGGGGGATTGTCCCCAGGGGGCGCTGACGGTCATCGAGCGGGAGGCGGATGACTTCGATGAGGCGGCCGTGGAGCAGTACTTGAAAGCCTTGGAACAGGCTGCACAGGAGGAAGCGCCGGCGGCGGCGGAGCCGCCCATGGCCTGCGGCTGCCCCTCCACGCAGATCCGGAGTTTTGAACCCTCAGGGCATGGTCATCCGCACGGACATCACGGCTGTCCCGGGCACCAGGTCCGGGAAATCCATGGCGGCCAGGCGTCGGCCCTCTCCCACTGGCCGGTGCAGATCACGCTGGTGCCTCCCTCGGCTCCGTTTCTCAAAGGGGCGGACCTGCTGGTACTGGCCGACTGCGTGGGGCCCGCCTATCCTCGCCTGCACGAGGACCTCATGGCGGGAAAAACGGTCCTCATGGGATGCCCCAAGCTGGACAGGGCCGAGGAGTACGTAGAGAAGTTCACCGAGATCTTTCGCTCGGCGGGCGTGCAAAGCGTCACCGTGGCGATGATGGAGGTGCCCTGCTGCGCCGGGCTCAACACCATCGTGGAGCAGGCCATGCAGAACGCCGGCGTGTCCATTCCCATGGAGCAGGTGGTCATCAGCGTAAAGGGGCAACGGATGGGCAGCACGACCTGACCGCGGCTGTCGCTGATTCAAGGTTTGCTAGTCAGGCATATACCGTCGGGGTCGTTTTCTTCGACCCCGGCCGCTGGGTACGGCCACCGGTAGGCCGAGCTGCGCTGGCGGTATCGTCATCGTCCGAAACCTGGAAAGGAACAAGACAGGACAGAAAGATTCGTCATTGATTACATATTCTACTTGAGAAACCCCTCCCTTCCTGCCATTTGATTCGTATTCGTCTATCCGTCTTTTCTTCACAGCACTATTTCCTCACCATTTCTGCAACTGCACATCTCGTCCCGACTTCATTTCGACTCGGTTTCGGTCGCTACGGTTCTGTTGGACTATTGTACAATTGTACCCGAACATTCTTTGCACTGTTGTTGCATCTTCCGCCCTGCGATGGTCCAGGAGGTGATCATGCAGGAACGCACCCGTATTCTGGGGTTCCTCTCCTGTGCTTTCCCTACAGGAAAAGGCCAGTGTTGAAAGATGACGTTCGGTGAAAAGCTGCTTCCCGGCCCCGTGTCTGGCCTTGCAATTGGTCTTTTTCATCTCGGCTTGATATATTCTATGGAATTCAAGTGTCTATGAAAGTTTTTCCCACACCCAAGCTACCAGGAGAGGAACGATGTCTGAGTTGAACAAGCTGATTCTTTATTCAGGGTCCGATATTCAAACGATCGGTAAGTATTTGGACGATCTCGATTCTCAAAAACGGATTAAGATGGTCAGATCATTGAAGAAAGCATCCATGCAGGCACTCTGGGAGTTGGCGGAAGGGACAAAGGTGGTTTTGGAAGATATGGTTCCTTCCGACAAGGCTCCGCTTGAACAGGTGATCCATTATGGGCTCAACTCTTTGCCGACATTTCGAACGTTTGAAAAAAGGTTTTGCCGGCCGCCTGGAGAGTCAGGAAAGAAAGAACTATGGGGATATAATGAAGGGGCTACCCGGATCGTTGTGGGCCCGGGCTATTATGTCTGTCATCTAAGCGAAGGCAATCCCAGAGGGAACGCTGTTGTTGATTACTATATGACCCCCGCCGGCAAATCCCCCGGCTGGCCGGAAATCAAGTCCAGCAGTGAAGGGATTACCGGGGTTGTTTTCGGGTTTATGCAGGATTTTCTGCGCAAAGTAAGCGCGCATGTTACCATCGGCCGGGCCTATAAGCACCACCTGGAAACCGGCAACTACTTCGCCCTCTGCCGGGAAGAACCATAAGGACAAAGGGGATTCGGCATCCGGCCGGAGAGGATTCACCCCCCGAACAGCCACCGCTTCACGTTCCAGAAGTGGAGCAGCTTGTGGGAAAAGGCTACCTGATCCACCTTGGTGGCCAGAGCCCTCAGTTCACCCCGGATTGCCTCGATCTTCTTGTCCTGTGCCTGCTCCAGCCCGCCGTCCGCGATGAACAGCCGGATTTTCTCGATTTCCCCGGCATCCAGCCACACGCCGTGCTGGCCGCACTCATCGATGATCACCCCGGAGATTCGGGCGAAGTTCTTCCGGTTCATGACTTGCCCGCAGCGGACGCAGGGGATGTATTGCAGGGGATCGCCGGGGGGTGTCCGGACGAACTCCTTGTCCAGGTCGGCGTCGCGGTACACGGCGGATTCCCGGGTGGTCCTTTTGAACTCCCGGCGGTCCAGCCACATGCCGCCGCATTGCGGGCACAGATCCACCTCTTCGTCGTCCTGAACGTGTTGTGTGAGCGACACCTCGCAGCGGGGGCAGACGGGCGGCAGCGGGTCGATCCGATCCTGGATCCGGCCCCCGCACTGGGGACAGACCGCAAACTGGACATGAATCGATTTCCCGCAGTGGTTGCACGGTTTTGTTTCGCTCATGACTTCCCCCCCCGGTATTCGGTTTCTCCCGGTCGTTCGTCAGCATTCTTCCGCTTCGACCGGCTGTCAATGTCACCTCGTCAAGACCCGGTCCCTGTCTTGTTTCTTCGACTGAATATCATGGAAAGCTGAACGGTTCCAGGGCACGAAAAGAAGAATGCGGAAAACCGACCCTTCATCCGGCCGGTTTTCCGCATTCGTTGAACAGGCAGCATGCTTCCGGGATAAACCCTTAATACGCCTCCTCGTAAGCCAGATCCTCCTTGGTCACCTTGTGCCGGAAGAGCCGGTAGACCCAGATCTGGTACCCGATGACGATGGGTACGAAGACCAGGGTCACGCCGAGCATGATTTTCAGGGTGAGCGGGCTCGACATGGAGTTGAACGCGGTGAGGCTGTGAGCGGTGTCCAGGCTGGAGGGCAGCAGGTTCGGGAAGAGCCCCACCACGCCGAACATGGTGGCGCCCACGATGGTCAGGCAGGAGGCGAACCATGCGTTCCACACCTTCTCCCCGGCCAGAAAGACCCGTGTGAGCACCAGGCCCGCTACGCAGAGGAGCGGGATCACGAGGAGCACCGGCATGTTCAGGTAGTTGTTCCACAGGTTCGTGGCAAAAGCCGTGGCCACGAGAAAGATCACCGCGATCACGAGCAGGACGGGCCAGAGCTTCCTGGCGGTGGAAACGGCCCTGTTGTGCAGGTCGCCCTCGCTCTTGACCGCCAGCCAGACGGCCCCATGCACCAGGAAGAGCGCTACGAAGAGCAGGCCCCCCAACAGCCCGTAAGGGTTCAGGAGCGTGAACAGGGTGCCGTGGTAGATGCCGTCCCCGTCAATGGGGATGCCCTTGAAGATGTTGGCAAAGGCCACCCCCAGCAGCAGGGCCGGCATGAAGCTGCCCACGAACATGCCCACGTCCCAGACCGATTTCCATCGTTTGCTGTCCACCTGCCCGCGGTACTCGATGGAGATGCCTCGAAGGATCAGGGAGAACAGGACCAGCATCAGGGCCGAGTAGAGCGAACTGAACAGGACCGCGTAGGTCAGCGGGAAGGCGGCGAAGGTCACGCCGCCGGCCGTGATCAGCCAGACCTCGTTCCCGTCCCAGAACGGCCCCAGGCTGGCGTAGATCGTCTGTTTTTCCTCTTCATTCTTGGCCACGAACGGCAGCAGCGAACCCAGGCCCAGATCGAACCCGTCCAGCATGAAATAGACGGCCCACAGAACCCCCCAGAGGACAAACCAGATTGTTTCCAGCATTTTTCAGCACTCCTTTTTTATCCGAATTAAGATCCGTATCTGTTTTCGGAACCCGGAACGGGCAAGACATCAAAGGGCCAGGGGAGCGGGGCCCTTCTTCGCTGCTCGGAAAATCAGGTAGTAGGCCACCGACCCCAGCAATCCGTATACAAAGATGAACGCCACCAGCGAGGGAAGCACCTGGGAAACGGCGATGGGCGAGACCGCATCCGCGGTCCGCATCTTGCCGTACACGATCCAGGGCTGGCGGCCCACTTCCGCCACGATCCAACCCACCTCGTTGGCAAGGTAGGGCAGCGGGAGGGCCAGCATCATGATTTTCAAGAAGCCGGGGCTCGACTCCAGCTTGTTCCGCTTGAAGAGGCCGACCAGGGTGAGCAGGATGAACAGGAAACCCAGGGCCACCATGATCCGGAAGGATACAAAGGTGATCGTTACCGGCGGCCGGTCCCCCTTGGGGATGTCCTTCAGCCCGATCACCTCGGTACCCGCGGAGTGGCCCATGAGCAGGCTCAGCCCGCTTGGGATCTTGCCGAACTCCATCAGGTTGCGCTCGTTCTCAGGGTCCGGGATCAGAAACAGGTAGAACGGGGCGTGGGTCTCGGTTTCCCAGTGGGATTCCAGGGCGGCCAGCTTGGAGGGCTGGTATTTGCCCACCTCCTGGCCCTTCAGGTCGCCCAGGCCCACGGCGGCCACGGAGAAGATGAACGCAAAGATCAGGGCCATGCGGAACGACTTTACGAAGAAGGCCGTCTCCTTTTTCCGCAGGATGTTGTAGGCGCTGATCCCCATCACGAAGAACCCGGCCAGCAGGTACGCCCCGGCCAGCGTGTGCAGGATCTGTACGATGGCGTAGCCCTGGGTGATCACTTCAAAGAAGTTGGTGAGCTCAAAACGCATCATGCCCACGGCCTCGTTGTACACCTCGTGATATCCCACGGGGTGCTGCATCCATGAGTTGGCGATCAGGATCCACACCGCGGAAAGGGTTCCGGCCGCGGCCACGAGCCAGATCGACACGGCGTGGGCCTTGGGCGAGAGCTTCTTCCACCCGAAGTGCCAGACCGCGATGAAGGTGGATTCCAGAAAGAAAGTCACCGTGGCCTCGATGGCCAGGAGGGACCCGAAGATGTCCCCCACGGTGGCGCTGTATTTCGACCAGTTGGTGCCGAACTGGAACTCCAGGGTGATGCCCGTGACCACCCCGATGGCGAAATTGATCAGGAACAGCTTCCCCCAGAACTTCGCCATCCGCTGGTATTCCTTGTCCCCTGTCCTTACATACTGGGTTTCCATGATGGCGATGAGCACGGCGAGCCCGAGCGTAAGCGGGACGAATAAATAATGGAACAGCGTAGCCACTGCAAACTGGAGCCGCGAGAGGATCAGGATATCCATCTGCTTCTGCCTCCTGGGTTACGGGGTTGCTGGGGGTAAGGGAGCAAAACGAAAAAGATGCTGGTATTCGGATGCCGATCCATTTCGACCGGCTGGTTTGTTCTTCAGTGCAACTCTCCGAGGTTTCGCCCTCCAAGCGCCTTGGCAACCCGGCCGGCGGCCTCGGCAACCGCGAAGTGTCACCATATGTCCGGTTTCGAGCACGAACCGGTTATGATCAACAAGGGCTCCGGGAG
>CAYTRL010000046.1:0-21190 GCA_964439795.1 uncultured Thermodesulfobacteriota bacterium | reverse complement strand
AGTTCGCCGCCCAGGGCCGCCTTGATCTTGGAAAAGACCAGCCTGTCCGCGAGTTTGAACTGGATCGCCTGCGCCGCCGGCACGGGCTGCTTCGCCATCCGCGCCTGACACACCTTTTCCCCCACGCCCAGGGCCCACCCGAACAGGGCCTTTTTGACCGGGCTTCCGCTTTCCACCCCGGAGGTGATCTTTGCGTGCACCTTCTCCAGGAGCCGCGGCACGGTGATGAAAACCTGGGGGCGGACCTCCTTGAAATTGTCCGGGATCTTCTCGATGGACTCGGCAAAGGTGACAAGTCCCCTGTACATCATGATCCCCAGCACTTCCATCCGGCCGAAGCTGTGACACATGGGCAGGAACTGCAGATCCCGCATCCCGGGCTTGATGCTGAGGAAGTCGCTGATCCCCATGATGTTCGAGACCAGGTTCCGGTGGCAGAGCATGACGCCCTTGGGGTTTCCGGTGGTCCCGGAGGTGTATATCAGGGTGGCCACATCCTCCGGGTCCACGGCCTTCCAGCGTTTTTCGATGGCCCCACGGTCCAGGGAGGCCCTGCCCTTTTCCATCAACGCGGCCAGGTCCGTGACGAAATCGTCCTGCTCCGGGTGCGGTTCGATCACGATGGCGCGCCGCAGCTTGGGCAGGTCCTTCTTCACCTGAAGCACCTTTTTCAGCTGGGAGCTGTCCTCCACAACGACGAACTCCGAGCCGGAATCATCCAGGATATAGGCCACCTGATCCGCCGTGTTGGTGGGATAGATCGGCACGTTCTTCACCCCGGTGGAGAGCACGCCCATGTCCGTGTAGGCCCACTCGGGACGGTTTCCGGACAGGATCGCTACGGCGCTTCCCGGTTCGAGTCCTTCCGCCATAAGCCCGGCAGCGATGCAGAGTACCCGGTCCTCGACCTCTTTCCAGGGCACGTCCTGCCAGGCGCCGTCCTTCTTATACCGGAACACGGTCTCGTCGGGGTGGTTGGCTGTCATCTTGTAAAACAGCTCCGGTATAGTTTTGTTGTACTTGGGCCAGGGGGTCTGATTGCTCATGGCACTTCTCCTGTTTTCTTTTCCTTCAGAGGCGGATCCTCATTTTGACAGCCAACCGGAAAAGTATACACAAGGGTTGCGTTGAGAACAAGATCCGAATCCGCAGGAACGAAAATGGCCGGGTTCTCTTTCCAGGCCCCGTCGAGATGCCTGTTCGAAAGGGTAGAGGGGACGAGTCAAGACGCCATGGGCGGGTATTAGACCATGGTGATCTCCGGTGTAAGTGCCAGCGGGGTAAGGGAGTAGATTACCCGGGCGTCCCCGGGCCCGGGGTTGTGCCAGGTATGGGGCCGTTCCGACTTGAAGTGCAGGGAGTCCCCGCGGCGCAGGTGGTAGACATCCTCCCCGATGCGGAACTCCAGCTTTCCCGAAAGACAGTAGAACAGCTCCTCACCGCTGTGCGCCACGGTTTCGGAAAGTGTACCGCCGCCCGGCTTGATGGTGAGCAGCCCCATGTACATCCTGCCGTCCTCCAGCCGGGCGGAAAAGCTTTCAATGAGGATGCGGGACTCCTTGTTGTACACGGTTTTCCGTTTGCTCTTTCGCGTGTACCCCACGTTCTTCACCCGCTCCACCTCTTCCACGAAGTAACCCACCGTTCGGTTCAGAGCGCCGGCGATCTTCATTAAGGTGGTAATGGAGGGGGTCATCTCGTTGGTTTCGATCTTGTAGACCCCCGCGGGGGAAACCCCGCTCTTCTCCGCGAGCTTCTGAATGGACAGCCCCGACTCCTGGCGAAGCTTCCGGACCTTCTCCCCGATGGACTGGATCACCCTCTCCATGAGTCCCCCCTTGTGCGTTTACGCCAGGAATCCGCCCGCCAGGGACAGCCGCCACCCCTTTCGGCTCTGCACCAGGGCCTTGCAGCAGTTCAACATCTGGATCTCCTGGGTCCCCCCCCCGATGCCGATCAGCTTGGCGTCCCGGAACAGCATCTCCACGTGATACTCCCGCGTGTACCCGTATCCCCCCATGAGCTGGATCGCCTCGGAGGCCGCTTCGCAGGCGGCCGTGGACGCGTAGTACTTGGCAATGGTGAAGTCCTCCTCCCGGCTCTTCCCCTCCCGCATGGCCCAGGCCTGCTTGAACACCAGGTTCCGCACGTTCTCCAGGTGCATGTACATCTTGGCGATCTTCTCCTGGATCAGCTGATACTCGATCAGGTACTTGCCGAACTGCTGCCGGGTGCACGCATATTCCAGGGCGTCGTCCAGGCAGCGCTCGATGATCCCCCATGCCATGGCCGGCGCACCTTCCCGCTCCCCGGAAAGGGATTCCTTGGCCTCCTCCCGTCCCGTTTTCTCCCGCTTCCCCAGCAACTGCTCCACGGGCACGCGCACGTCGTCCAGGAAGACCTCCCCGGTGGGGGAGCCGCACATCCCCATCTTGTGCATGGGCCGGGACACGGACAGTCCCGGGATCCCCTTTTCCATGACAAACGGGTAGATGAGGCGTTTGTCCGCCCGGCTCCCCTCCCCCCGGTCGATGTGGGCCCAGATCACGAAGATGTCCGCATCCGGCGCGTTGGTGATGAAGGTCTTGGACCCGTTCAGCACGTAGTCGTCCCCGTCCGGCACGGCGGTGGTGCGCAGGGCAAACGCATCGCTGCCGGCTTCCGGTTCGGTGAGCCCCCAGCAGCCCTGCTTGTCGAAGCGGAACAGGGGGAGCCCGTACCGCTCGATCTGGTCGGACGTTCCCTTGGCGAGGATGGTGTTGGCGGCCAAGCCCAACTGCCCGGTGAGGAGCAGGGCCAGGGAGGGGCTCACGCGGCAGATCTCCTTCACGAAGACAAACGCCATGAGGGGTTCCCCGCCCCCCGCGATCCCGCCCGCAATGCGGCGCTCGTTCTTGAGGCTGTCGTTCTTCTCCTCGCCGTCCGTTTCCTGTTTTTTCTTCTTTGCGATGAGTTTTTCGATCTGTGCCGAAGTCATATCGGTGATGCCCATGGTGGTGAACAGTTTTTTTGCCACCTGGAAGGCGGGCATCTCTCCGGTCTCCATGGCCTCCACGTGCGGGGCCACCTCGTTCTGCATGTACTTCCGGAGTGTGTCCTCGATCATCTTCACCCCTTCGGGAAGTTCGAACATAGCGCTTCCTCCTGTGCATGGACGTTCGAAAAACCATGCCCTGCCGGGCTGGACGGGCCGGAACAACGTTTACGATTCTATGTCATTCAACCTATTTTTGTAAACGGATCTTTTTCCCTTCCGTCCAGGATAAACCCGGGGGGAATTCGTGGTATCATGGACGCGGGCGTCGCCGGGGATCCATCCCCGCTCTCGAGAACCCTGGACAAGGAGAGGAATCATGAAACGGAAAATCATCCGTGTGGACATGTCGACCCTTACCTCCGCGGTGGAGGATGTGCCGCCGGCGTGGACCCTGCTCGGCGGCCGCGCCCTCACATCGACCGTTGTCGCCGAGGAGGTCCCCCCGGAATGCCACCCCCTGGGAGAGCACAACAAGCTGATCTTCGCCCCGGGCCTGCTCACCGGCACTCACGTGGCCAACTCCGGCCGCCTGTCCGCCGGGGCCAAGAGCCCCCTCACCGGCGGCATCAAGGAGAGCAACTCGGGAGGCACGGCGGCCATGATCCTGGCCCACATGGGGATCCGGGCCATCATCATCCAGGGCATGCCTGCGCAAGACCGGCTCCACGGGCTGCACGTTACCCGGGAGGGCGTCTCCTTCCGGGAAGCGGACGCGCTGGCCGGCCAGGGGAACTTTCAGGTCCTGGAAACCCTGGCGCAGGACGGCGGGAAAAAAGACGGGGTTCTCACCATCGGGCCGGCGGGCGAAATGAAGATGTGCGGAGCCAACATCTCCGTGAAGGACCCGGACGGCCGCCTGCGCAGCCTGGGCCGCGGAGGGCTGGGAGCGGTCATGGGGGCCAAGAAGATCAAGTACATCTCCCTGGAAGCCGGGGACAAGGAAGACATCCCCCTGGCGGATCACGACGCGTTCAAGGCCGCCTCCAAGACTTTTCTGAACGCACTCCGGGAACACCCGGTGAGCAGCCAGGGCCTGCCTACCTACGGGACCAACGTCCTGATCAACGTGCTGCACGAGGCGGGGGGGCTCCCCACGAAGAACTTCCGCTCAGGGCAGTTCCCGGCACATGACCGGATCAGCGGCGAGACCATGTACGATCTCATCCAGGAGCGCGGGGGCAAGCATAAAAAGAGTTGTCACCCGGGTTGTATCATCCAGTGCTCCCAGGTGTACCCCGACAAAGAGGGGAACCCGGTCACCGCAGGGTTCGAGTACGAGACGATCTGGGCGTTCGGGGCGAACTGCTGCATCGAGGATCTGGACCGGATCGCCGAGGCCGACCACATCATGGATGACATCGGCGTGGATTCCATCGAGATGGGCGTGACCCTGGGTGTAGCCATGGAGGCCGGGATCCTGCCCTTCGGCGACGGGCCCGGCGCCGTACGGCTCCTGCGGGAGATCGGGGAGGGAACCCCCCTGGGCCGCATTCTGGGGAACGGGGCGGTGTGCACGGGCAAGGCCTACGGCGTCACCCGGGTGCCGGCCGTAAAAGGCCAGGGCATTCCTGCATACGACCCCCGGGCCGTAAAAGGGATCGGGATCACCTACTGCACCACACCCATGGGAGCCGACCACACCGCCGGGTACTCGGTGGCCACCAACATCATGAAGGTGGGCGGGTTCGTGGACCCCCTGGGCAAGGAGGGCCAGGTGGAACTCTCCCGGAAGCTGCAGATCGCCACGGCCCTTCTGGACAGCCTGGGGCTCTGTCTCTTCGTGGCCTTTCCGGTCCTGGACATCCCCGAAGCATGGACAGCCATCGTGGATCTGGTGGACGCCATGACCGGGTCCCCTGTGAGCGGGGACGACCTCACGGAGTTGGGGAAGGACACCCTGCTCAGGGAACGGGCGTTCAACCTGGCCGCCGGGTTCACCCGTCAGGACGACCGCCTTCCGGAGTTCTTCCGCGAACCGGTTCCGCCGCACAACACGGTGTGGGACTTCACCGACGAGGAGATCGACGCCTTCTGGAACTTCCAGTAGCAGGCGGTTCAAGAACAAGGATTCTGAGTTTCATCGTCATTCCGGGCTTGACCCTTATACCCCACTGACCCGGAATCCAGTCTGTACAAGCACTCCTGGTTCCCGGCTTTCGAGGGGAGTCGATTCTTGCACTTATGGGGCATCTTTCAATGCTCCGGGAAATAGGCCCAACAGTGGAGATTGCGAGCGAAGCGAAGTCGAAGATTGCGAGCGCAGCGAAGCAACCCCCCGGCCCCGTGGGGCTTTTGTATCCGGGGGGTTGCCGCGTCGCCTACGGCTCCTCGCAACATTCGCCATCTAAGATCGGCAACATCAATGTAGCTACATCCTCTTTCTCCGGGATGACAACAACTTGAACTCTCTTTCAAAGCATGCCAGGTGGCCGGATCATGCGGGAGGGCCGTGAATGCAGGTCACCGTCAAGCTGTTCGCAGATTTTCGCCGGGGTCGGTTCGCTTCAAGAACCCTCGAATATCCCCCGGGCGCCACCGTGGCCCGGGTCCTGGAAGAACTGGGCCTGCCCGACAAGGAGGTGGGGATCGCTCTGGTGAACGGCCGGCATGCGGACACGAGCGGAGTCCTGAACGACGGGGACACGCTCTCCCTGTTTCCCGTCATCGGGGGCGGGTGAAACATCGCGGGTCCCGCGCCCGGCCGATTTCCGGGCCGTTCACGACAGGTGCGGAAGGATTCCGAAAACAAACACGATCATTGAGACCAGGTGCAGGCTCTGGTCCAGCAGGTTCATCCCCATCCAGGTCTTCATGTTCTTGCCGAAGAAGTCGTTCACGGAATCTCCGGCTCGTCCCAGCGCGAACCGGAGGACATCTTTTTTTGAAAAGATGATGATGTCCTCCGGGGGGTAGATCTTCCGTTCCACGAACACGCGTGAGAAATCGATGAGGAAGTGCGCGGCAAAGACGTACAGGCAGGCCCACAGCCGGGTGTGTACCGGCACGAACCACAGAAAAACAAACACGAAGACAGCGTGGAAAAAACAGTGGATGGCCGTGGCCAGCATCCTGGATGAGACCCGGTCCGCGCGTTTCAGCCCGGAGACGAGGCGCGAGTAGATAAAGGCGTCCCCGCAGACATGGGCGGCCAGCAACCCCAGCAGTATCGGAACGGATTCCGGGTCCATCATCCCTCGAACGAGCACGAACGGTCGATCAGGACCCGCCCGCAATGGCCTGGAACACGTCCCAGCCCGCCTTGTGAGTGCCGTCTGTGCGTACCAGGCCCCAGTAGGGCTCCACGGTCTGGAGCACATCGGCAAAGTGATCCTCCAGGTACTCCGCGTTGGCCAGGGCAAAGGCGAGCAACCCGGCGAAGTCACCCTGATCGTAGAGTTCGCCCAGGTACTCGATGTTGGCCAGGTCCTCCGGGGTGATCTCCGTGCCGTGAGCCTCCCCGGTCTTGACCCCGAACAGGAAAAACCCCTGGGCCCCTCCGGCCACGGAGGCATCGAAGGCCTCCTGGATGAACTCCGCCTGCCCCGCCTCGGTGTACCCCCGCTCGGCCGGACCGGTGGGGTATCCGGTCTCCACCACCACCACCGGCTTGCCGCACCCCATCTCCGAGGCCGTGGCCACGCGCTGCTGTAACTCTTCTCCGCGTACGGGATCCGGCAGGTAGTAGTTGGGATAGGCGTCCAGACCGATGATGTCCACGTAGCTTACCCATTCCCGGATCGCGTTCTCCCAGGACGGCAACAGGAAGCCCTGGTTGATCTCCGCGGGCACGTCCGTGTGGAAGTTCACCGTAGTCCAGGCATCCGGGTCTTCGGCCCGGACGGCGGCGGAGAGGGTCTCCAGAAGTTGCGTGACGAACGTCCAGTCCCGCCAGGCGCAGCCCAGGGCGTCCAGGAAGCTGGGTTCCCGCCAGCCCCACAGGGCCGTCAGGAAGGCCTGGTTCAGTTCGTTCTCCAGCTGCCAGAAACGGACCACCTGGCCTCCCGGCGCGTCCAGTTCGCCGTCCCCGTTGTACCGTTCCACCACGGCCCGGGACAAGAGGTAGATCTGGCCCAGGTAGTTCTCCCGCCCGATCCGGTCCGGTGTGAGCGTGGCCCCGTCGAATTCTGGCAGCGTGCTGGCGTATCCGTGTCCAACGATCACCAGCGGCTCCAGCCCGGCGGCGATGATCTGCCCGATCAGGGCATCGGGCCCGGTCCAGCTTTGCTCCTGGATGTAATCGGCGATCAGGCCCGGGTTGTTGTCCACGTCCGCCACGGTGATGCCCCGGTTTATGACCACGGGTTCCACGGACCGCCATGTGACCTGGGTCCGCATCCAGCCCACCCCCAGTTCCGCGGCCAGGGGGATGGACGCGGTCCCTCCCTGTGAGGTCCCCAGGATGAACTCCGGGATCTCCACCGGATCGTCCGGAGGGCACGGGGGGATGCAGGAAGGCATCACGAGCACCACCGCGACCAGGGGCAACAGAAGCGAGAGGAGAAATGACCTTGGGATACCGATCGATCCCGCACACATAGGGACATCTCCTTTTCAATTTCATGATGTTCTGTCAACAACCTTTATAAGAGCATTCTATGCGTCCTTCCCGCCCCGTGTCAAACCTCATCCGCTCGTTCGTTGACACCTGTCCGATGGGAGGTGAAACTGTGCTTATGAAAGATCGATCTTCACGGACAAAAGGAGACACGGTCTGCTTCCACGCGGGCTGGCTGATCGACGGTACCGGGGACCCGACCCGGCGGGATGTTCTCCTCCGGGTGGCAAAGGGACGGATCGTCTCCCTGGAGCCAGCGACGGAACCGTCCCCCGTTCCCGTGGCGGACCTTTCGGGCTGCACGATCCTCCCCGCCCTGGTGGACAGCCACGTCCACCTGTTCATGTCCGGAACGCAGGACTCGGAGGTCCGACAGCGACAGCTCGCCCAGCCTTACGGGGAGGCAAAGGCAGTGATTGCCCGCCACCTTCGAGGACATTACCTGCACGGCGTGCTGGCGGTCCGGGACGGGGGGGATTACGGCGGTTACAGCCTCCAGTACCGGAACGAGAACTTCGGAGATTTTCCGCCCGTCCGGGTGCGCGCTCCGGGCAAAGCATGGCGGGCAACGAGACGGTACGGTTCTCTCATCGGCCGCCCTCCTCCGGAGGGCCGAACCCTGGGGGAAGCCCTGGGGGACGCCCTGGACCGGCAAGGCCCGGAACGGCCTGATCACGTGAAGATCGTACAATCCGGCCTGAACAGCCTGCTCCGGTGGGGCTGGTAAACGCCCCCCCAGTTCTCCCAGGTCGTGTTGATGGCCGCGGTGAAGACGGGGGACCGGTTCGGCCTGCGGACCATGGTCCACCCCAACGGCCGGATCCCGGTCCGGCAGTCACTGGAGTCCGGGTGTCACTCGGTGGAGCACGGATTCTTCATGGGCAGGGAAAACCTGGAACGGATGGCGGGCCTGCCTGTCACCTGGGTCCCCACCGTGTTCACCATGGAGGCGTACGCTGCAACCCTGGGACGGGACTCCCGGCAATCGGACACGGTCCGGAAAACCCTGGACCACCAGTTGGAGCAGCTGTCCCGGGCCCGTGGTCTGGGGGTCACCACGGCGACGGGCACCGACTGCGGCAGCCTCGGAGTTCACCACGGAGAGGCGTTGAAGGAGGAGATCCACCTGTTTCTGCAGGCTGGCTATTCCCTGGAGGAGGCCGTTTGTTGCGCCACCCGGAACGGGGCCCGCCTTCTCGGACTGGAAAAAGAGCTCGGTGTCATTGCCCCGGGAATGCCCGCCACCTTTCTCGTGGTGACCGGGAACCCCCGGGATCTGCCCGGCGGCCTGGATCAACCGGAAGAGATCTACATCCAGGGCGAGAAGCTATCCCGTCCCGAACCCTGAACTTGAAGGAGATCCGGGGGTTAAGCTATAGTAGTAGGTTGAGTCGACCCGGAAATCGAAAATCCCCGGACAACAGGAACCGGGAAAAGGAGCCAACCCCATGGGTGACCAGTTGGATGTGGGACAGAAGGTGAAAGAGATCGTATCCGAGATCCTGGAAATCCCCCTGGAGAAGATCGAGGACCATCACGCCTTCGTGGATGATCTGGAGGCCGAATCGATTCAAAGCGTGGAACTGATGGCCTCCTTCGAAGAGGCGTTCAACATCGAGATGGACGAGGAGGAGGCCATGGGGGTGAAGACCGTGGAGGCCGCCATCGAATATATCAAGCGATGTATCCAGGAGCAGAAATCATGAAGACTTACGAGGTGAAGAACCCGGAAAGCCCCAACCTGCTGGAGGACGTCTTCGATTACGACGCCGTCCCGAAAATCGTCTTCGACGAGCCGATCGTGGAAGTGATCGACGGGAAGCAGGTGACCTTTGACCCGGGAGAGCTGAAGACACGGGAACTGGTCATCACGGACACCACCTTCCGGGACGGCCAACAGGCCCGCAGGCCCTACACCGTGGAGCAGACCGTGGAGTTGTACCGGCTGCTCTCGCGCCTGGGCGGGCCCCGCGGCATCATCCGCCAGTCCGAGTTCTTCCTGTACAGCAATAAAGACCGCGAGGCCGTGGAACGGTGCCGCGACCTGGGCCTGGCGTATCCGGAGATCACCGGCTGGATCCGGGCGAACAAGGGGGATTTCAGGCTGGTGAAGAAGATCGGCCTGAAGGAAACGGGCATGCTCACCTCCAGCTCGGACTATCACATCTACTACAAGATGAAGACCGACCGGAAGACGGCCCTGGAGAAATATGTGGTGGTTGTGGAGGCGGCCATCGAGGCGGAGATCCGCCCCCGCTGCCACCTGGAGGACGTCACCCGGGCGGACCTGGAGGGCTTTGTCCTCCCCTTTGTCCAGAAGCTGGCCCGGATCGCGGAGCAGGTCCCGGAGGCGCTCAAGCCCAAGGTTCGGCTGTGCGACACCATGGGGTTCGGGACCTCCTATCCCGGCGCGGCCCTGCCCCGGAGCGTCCCGAAGCTCGTCTACAAGATCGTGCACGAGGGCGGCATCCCTCCGGAACGCCTGGAGTGGCACGGGCACAACGACTTTCACAAGGCCCACGTCAACGGCTCCACGAGCTGGCTGTACGGATGCGACGCCGTGAACACCACCCTGGTGGGATACGGTGAGCGCATGGGCAACCCGCCGCTGGAAGGCGCGGTGTTCGAGTACATCGGGCTCCGGGGGGATCCGTGCGGCATCGACACCACGGCCCTCACCGAGATCGCGGACTATCTCCGGAACGAGTGCAGCATGAACATCCCGCCGAACCAGCCGTTCCTCGGGAGAAACTTCAACACCACGCGGGCCGGGATACACGCCGACGGCCTGAGCAGCGACGAGCGGATCTACAACATCTTCAACACGGAAAAGCTCCTGAACCGGCCCCCCGGCATCATCATCAACGACAAGAGCGGCATCGACGGCGTGGCCCTGTGGGTCAACAACTACCTGGGTCTCCGGGGCCCGGAGAAGATCGGCAAGATCAAGATGGTCAAGATCGGCCGCTGGATCGTGGACCAGTATGAAAAGCACGGCCGCATCACCTCCATCAGCGACGAGGAGATGGTAGAGCTGATCCGGGAACACCTTCCGGAACAGTACAAGAAGTTCGGGACCGGGGATCCGGGATAAGGAAAACAGTGATGAGCGGAGACCTGTTCCAGGACCTGGAGGAGAAGGCGCGTCGGCGAGACGCTGTTATCGTGTTCCCCGAGGGGGAGGACCCACGGCTGATCCGGGCCGCCTCCGCGCTCGTCATTGCCGGGATCGCCCGGCCGATCCTGCTGGGAAAGACGGAGACCATCGCAGAAACCGCCCGGGAGATCGGGGCAGACCTGGAACCGATCCGTATGATCGACCCCGCGGAAAGCGACCTCCGGAACGATCTGGCGGAAACCTACCGCGCGGGCCGCAAGAACATTAAGGAAAACGTGGCCCTGCGGCTCATGAAGAAGCCGCTCATGTTCGGGGCCATGCTGGTCAGGACCGGCGAGGCGCACGGCATGGTGGGGGGCGCGGCCAACCCCACCACCTTCGTGCTGCAGGCGGCGGGACTGGCCATCGGCTACAGGGAAGGAACCAAGACGCCCTCCAGCATGATGCTCATGCGGTTGCCCCGCTTTCTCGGTGAGGGCCCCAAAGTGCTGGGGTTCGCGGACCCCGCCGTTGCGGTGGACCCCAACCCGGAAGAACTGGCCGCCATGGCCGTGGAAAGCGGCCTGAACTTCCGCCGGTTTACCGGTGAGGAGCCCGTGGTGGCCCTCTTGAGCTTCTCCACCCAGGGGTCCGCGGCGCATCCGCACGTGGACAAGGTGCGTGAGGCGGTGGAGATCGCCCGGGGCATGAACCCGGACTTCCCCGTCGACGGCGAGTTCCAGGCAGATGCGGCGCTGGTGCCCCGCGTGGCGGAAAAGAAGGTCAAGGAATCCGACGTGGCGGGCCGGGCCAACGTGCTGATCTTCCCGGACCTGGATGCAGCCAACATCGCCTACAAGCTGATCCAGTACCTGGCCGACGCGGAGGCCATCGGCCCGATCCTCCAGGGGTTCGCCCGGCCGGTGAACGACCTGTCCCGAGGGGCAACGGTAGAAGACATCGTGAAGGTCACCGTACTCACCATCCTGCAGGGGGAGTGAACTCCACCCTGACCCGAGATCGATCCTCTTCACTCTCGCCTGTTCCTTTCAAGCGCTGTTTTGATTTCCAGCCGGAGTCATGACAAAAGACCTTCCTCAGCGCCATTCCAAAACAAATCATTATCGGAAAAACAGTGATCGGTCTGCAGGGATTGTCGCGGGGAGCGGGGAGAGAATCCCCGACAGCCATCTTTAGGCTACCCGGCATGTAGTGAGAATTTTCGGTTGACCAGGAACCGCCTGTTTCCTATCCTGTTTTCATCCTAAAGAAAAGTCCTGCCCATTTTCCGGGATGAATATGGCGAAGGTCAGCCGTCGTGCCTTTCTAAAACAACTCGGAATCGGGACAGCCGCGATGGGCCTGCCCGGATTGTCGTTGGGAGCCGGATGCTCATCCGATGCCCCCGATATCCCACCGGACATCGACGCCCTTTCCCGGATCCCCCCCCGATATCCCATGTGTCAAAGGACGACCCATCCCATTGCTATTTACGATACGACGCCCGAATTCTCTTGGATGTTCGCAGGCATGGATGAAAACCATTCCATTCAGGCTGCATACCAGATACAGGTTGCATCTACCCGATCAAACATCATCGCCGATATCGGTGATTTTTGGGACAGCGGCAAGGTTCCCGGCAAAGCAATGGAAGCAGACTATGGCGGTTCACCGCTTCACAGAAACACAACATACTTCTGGAAGGTCAGAACATGGAACATGGACGGTTCCGTCAGTCCGTATTGTGACGTCCAGACCTTTTCCATGGATGATCAGCTTCTCGACCTTTCGCCAAAAGGAGAGGTGGTCTCGAATCATGTGGACACCTATACCATCACGTACACAGCGGGAAGCAGAGGGGTTCGCGTTCATGACGGATTCGCCCTCTTCTGCCCATGGTTTCATGACACCTGGTGGTTTGCCAGAGACCATTCTTCCTGCCGGTGGTCGACGTGGATGGGGAGCCTTCCCGGGGATCCCGGCTATGCCACCTTCTCCACGTCACGCCCGGGTTCGACGATCAGCGTGCGAGTCACGGGGGTGCGAAATGTACTCGAAATAACGGTCAACGGTACGGACCTTCTTGAAGGAGATACCATCACCATCACCTGGAACGACGTACAGGCACCTCAATTAGGTCGCAGGTATTTCTTCGCACTGGGAGGCATAGGAGCGTCGGGCAGATACGGGAAATCCAACATTGTCAGGTGTCCTTCCCTCAAGGTAGTCGGGGATGCTGCCGTGATGTTTCATGTCGTGGCGGAGCCCTATCAAGAAACCGGCAAGCCGTTCAGGCTAAAGATAGCGGCCATCGATGCCAATGGGAACCTCGATGTCAATTATCGCGGGACCGTGCACGTTACCTCCACAGACACGCTTTCCTGCCTGCCTCCTGATTACACATTTTCATCTTTTGACCGAGGCGTTCATCCGTTTCAGATCTCCCTGAATCGTACAGGCTTGCATACGATTTCCGTGAATGACGACATCATATCAGGAACGAGCAATGTCATCCGCGCCTGTTCATCGATGCCGAAAAAAAGAATATTCTTTGGTGACATTCATGCCCATACCTATCTGAGTGACGGCACAAAATGGATCGAGGACGATTATGCTTATGCCCGGGATGTGGCAGGGCTGGATTTCGGTGCAACAAGCGATCATTCCGACAAATTTGATTCAGCTGAGGATCCTCCCGTCGTGCTCAGAGAAGAAGATGTCACAACGTTCTCAAGAAAATATCATAAGGCCCACCATTTCGTAACCTTTCCGTGTTATGAGTGGACGCGCGGATTCGGATTCGGACATCTCAACCCCATCTTCAAGGAGGAATCGGAGTTTGTCATCTGTAACAACGCCTCTCCATTGGATACCGATCCGGAAACGACCTATCGAACCACCGCCGCCCTGCTCGATGCATTACGAGGGAAAGAGGTTTTGACTCCGCCCCACCATACCTCTTCCGCGCTGTTTATCGGTGCGGCAGGAATGAACTGGGAGCATTATGATGCGGACTTCATGCCCATGGTAGAAATCTCTTCTACCCATGGTTCAAGTGAATATGTTGGCGCGCCCCCTCAAAGGCATGATCTATCCATGGAAGAGCGCACCATACAGCATGCTCTGGGGCCCCTCGGGTTGAAGTTTGGGATCTATTGCTCTTCCGATGCCCATGTATTTCCTATGGGCAGTTTGGCAAAGGATCCGGTTGATTATGATCCACGTTGCGGTCAGAGATGGGGGGGGCATCTCATGTGCTTGTATGCTACGGAACTCACCCGGGACGCCCTATGGGATGCCATGAAGAATACGAGGCATATGTATGGAACCACCGGGGAAAGGATTTTTCTGGAATTCGACATCGATGGGAACAGGATGGGTATGGAGATCACGAAATCGACCTCGCCCGAACTTCACGTCACTGCGGGCGGCACGAAACCCCTCGAAAAAGTTGAAATCATCAAATACAGCAGAAGCAACGGCTGGGAAACCATCCATACAGAGCAACCCGTTGGAAGGATATGCGAATGTACTTTCATTGATAGGTTTTTCTTCGAGGACAGTGTCTATTACATCCGTGTGACTCAGACCCGAGATCGAGAACTTGCCTGGTCAAGCCCCATCTGGGTATCCAGGGGATAAAAGATGTGAAGGGGTGCTTCTCCGAGTCCTGCCCTTCCATCACGAAGTCTCCTGTTGACGCACCCTTGGAATCCGCACACCCATAGAAATCGGCGGCACCATGCAATTTCCTTCCTTCCCGGAAGGGGTTGCCTCCTGGCCCTGGTTCGGATGGCGTGTTATCCTGGAACCAGGTCCTCTTCCGTTCCGTGATGAAAAAACCGGGGTGCATGAATGCAGGCACGTCGATCCTTCTTTGTCTTCCTTACCTTTCTTTCCTTTTCCGCAGCACCACTGGGCCTGTCCTGCGGGGGAGGACCGGAGGACGTTCCCCCGGCGGAAAACCCGGCAGCCCCGGAGGAGCGGCCGTACCCGTTTGACGAGCCGGTCCTCATCGATGTCTTCCAAAGCCTGGACGGACGCTACCCCGTGTACCGGATCCCGGCTCTGATCACGACCCTGGACGGGACCCTGCTGGCCTTTGCGGAAGGACGCCAGAGCACCAACGACCATTCGGAAAACGATATAGTGATGCGCCGGAGCACGGACGGCGGGTTCACCTGGGGCCCCCTGGTCGTTATCGCCGAGGAAGGCTCGGACTGCCTGAACGATCCGCTGCCCGTGCAGCTCGTGATCGGCCCCCGGGCCGGACGCATCCTGTTTTTCTACACCCGCTTCCCGGAAGGATGCCATACCGATTGCGTGGAACCGGGATACGACGGTCCCGGGAAGTCAAGAAACTACATGCTCACCAGTGAAGATGACGGCCTTTCCTGGCAGGGCCCGATCGAGGTCACACGGCAGTTCAGGCCGGAAAGCAAGCGCTACGTCTCGGGCGGCCCGGGGTTTGCCATCCAGAAGAGGTTGGAACCCCATGCCGGCAGGATCGTCCTGCCCTTCCGGGAATCGAGCCCGGTAAAGGTCCTGGCCGTGTACTCCGACGACAGCGGAGAGACGTGGGAGCGGGGGGAACCCGCCGATGACACCGGGTCCGCAGGGCACGGCGATGAGGTGCAGATCGCGGAACTGCCCAATGGCTCCCTGTACCTCAACAGCCGCAGTTCCGGCGGAAACAAGCTCCGCAAGGTCGCCCGAAGCACCGACGGCGGCGAGACATGGACGCCCTTGCTGGACGACGAAGAACTGGTCGAGCCACAGTGCATGGCCGGCATCCTTTCCTTTTCCGGCGTGGGGGACAGGGACGTGTCGCGTCTGCTGTATACAGGACCTGACAACCAGACAACACGGGTTTCCGGGGAGATCAAACTCAGTTACGACGGCGGGGAGACCTGGCCTGTGAGCAAGGTCCTCTGGCCCGGCATCTTCGCCTACAGCGTTCCCACGCGCATCGACTGCAAAACCGCGGGCGTCCTGTTCGAGGACAACATCTGGTTCCACCGGCTCCGGCTTGCCCGTTTCTCCATCGAGTGGCTCACGAACGGAATGGACCGCCCTGCCTGTAATTGAGGGTCCATGTTTTTTCCGGAGGAAAGATCATGAAGAGGGTTCCGACATGAACCAGGTCGAATATATCTGCACCCGCTTTCCCCGGGGAACCCTGTCCGGGATCATGGCCATGGAAGGGCCGTTTCTCAGACGCGTTGCGAACCATCGGGTGGGCCGGCTTGTGGTCCGGCACCTTACGCACGGCGGCCTCGGGCGCGTGGCGATCCGCGCGGCCCGCTTGACAGGCCTTCTGGAGGGACGCAACCCGATCGAACTGGCCCTCTTTGTGCTGCGCTACTTCTTCGCAGGGTTTCTGGAGGAAGAAACGGTCACCGATCAGGAAGCCGTCTTTTATCTCTCCCGCTGTCCTTACGGCTGGCGCACAGCCTCGGATGCCCCGCTGTGCGATGCCGTCATGCAGCTGGAACGGGAACTGGTCGCCGGGATGGGCGCATCGCTCACCATCGAGGAGACGATCCCCGGCGGGGCCCCGAAATGCAGGTTCACGCTGCGCGCCGCCCCCGCGGGGACCAGAACCAACCTGCCTGAGCAGAAACGGTCCTAATTTCTCCCTGCCGACCGGAAGAGGAACTTGGGACGAAAGGTGCAGATCAGGCAGGGCAGCAGGGTGAGGGTTGCCACCGAAGCGGTGAACATGGTCAGCGTGATGAAGATCCCGAAGTAGATGTCCCCCTTGAAGGCCGAGAAGATGAGCACCAGGAAACCCAACCCCACGGCCGCGGCGTTGTACAGGATCGCCCTTCCCGCCGTCCCCGCGGACTCCTCCAGCGCCTGAATCACGTCGTCGCCTCCGCGCACCCGTACCCCGGCCATGTTGAGGTAGTGGATGGCGTAGTCGATCCCGATCCCCAGGGCCACGCTGGCGATGGTGGCGGTTCCCATCATCAGGGCCACGTCCGCCAGCCCCATGATGCCGAAGTTCATCAGGATACAGAGCAGGAGCGGCATGATGCCGAGCAGGCCCGCGGTGAGGGAACGGAGGATCAAAGCCACCAGCACGTACACCACGACCGTGGAGGTCAGCATGCTCTCGACCTGTCCGCGGATGGTCAGGTCATCCACGAGCTTTCCCAGAACCATGGACGCGGTCATCCGTATGGGAAGGTGTCCGTTCCGGCTGTTGAACGTTTCGATGTTATTGATCAGCTTCCCCGCGTAACGCGTGCTGCCCGACTTCAGGGCCACGGTGATGCATCCCAGGCTGTAATCGTCGTTGACCACCTCTTCCAGGTCTGATTCGTCGCCGGACATGGAATAGAGCAGGAGGCACTGGGCGACCATCTCCCGCGAGTCGGGAATTTTATGGTAGGCGGGATCGTCGGCGTGGAGGGCCTGGTTCATCTTCATGATGTAATCCGCCAGGCTCATCGTGCCGCCCACGTGGGGAAGGGTCTCCACGAACCGCTGCAGGTCGGCTATCTTCCGGAGTGTTTCCGGGTTCTTCATGGCGTCCGGCTCCTCCTCCAGAACGATGATGTCCAGGATCGAGGAACCGTTGAAGTAACGGTTGATCGTCTGGTCCGACTTCCATAGATAAGAGGATTTCTTGAACATGGTGATGTAGTCGCTTTCCGCGTAAACCTGAAAAGCCCCCGCGAGGAAAACGGCTCCGAGCAGAAGGGAGATCGCGTAAACGCCTTTCCGGTGGCCCGTCACGAACCGGACGTACCCGCGAAGAATCCTCTCCAGCCCCCTGCCCTTTCCCTCGTCCCCGGAGGGGGCCCGGATCTTCAACCGGTTCATGATGAGCGCCAGGATGGCAGGGACCAGGGTGATGCTGCTGACCAGGGAGACCAGGGTCCCCACGGCGGAAAAGAGTCCAAAGTAGCGTATCGGCATCACCTGGGAGACACCCAGAGAGGCAAAGCCGCCCACGGTGGTGAGTCCCGTGGCGATCACGGCAAAACCCACCTGGGACACGGACCGGGCCAGGGCCTCCTTCCGGTCCTGAGAGCCGGCGGCGTTGTTGAGGAAGTGAAAGAGGATGTGAATGGTATAGGCAGTACCCACTGCCGTGAGCAGGATCGGGATGCATGCCGTGAGCGTGTTCAGGGGGACCTGTACCAGCGCCATGGCCCCCATGGTCCACAGGACCGAGATGATGACGGTCAACAGGGGAAGTACGACTCCCAGCAACCTCCGGAAGGAGAGCCAGAGACACAATATGACCACCGTGAAAACGATGGGGAGCAGAACCTTCATGTCCTGGACGACATAGTCGGCCAGGCGCACTTCGATGGCGGTCATCCCGGCCACGAACAGTTCCTGGTCACGGGCGGGCGTGTTCCGGATCGTTTCCATCACGGAGGAATAGATCTCCCGCCGGATTTCAGGCGTGGCGCCCCGGTCGTACCGGACCAGGATCCCGGTGGCCTTCCCGTCGGCGGAGACGAGGTTACCCGTAAGAAGCGGCCATCGGGAAATCCGGTCTCGCAGGGTGTCGAGCCAGGCCGTTCCCTCTTCCTCATCGTCCGTCAGGAGGGGGATGACCTGCATCCCCTCCTCGTCCGCCTCGATGTAGGGGAATTCGTAGAGGCCCGTTACATTCGTGACGTGGGGGAGGTCTTCAAAGGCTATGCAGAGATCCCGGACGAGATCCAGGGTGTCGGCCCGGTAGATCCCCCCCTCCCTTTCATCCACGACCCCCACGATGATGAAATTGAAAAGGCCGAAGGCCTTCTTCATCTCCCGGAAGAACTTGACCTCCGGATGATCCGACGGAATAAAGACTTCCATGGACGGGTCCACGGTGAGGTTGCGGATTTCCAGGGTGAAAAAGAGGGTCATGAGAAGGAAGGCGGCGATGATCTTCTTGGGGTGCCGGAACAACAGGCGCGTGAACCGTTCCATGGCGCGCTACAACCTCCGTCGCAGGATGCATCACAGGAACTTCATCGAAAGATCGCTTTCGGATAGCGGTCGCCCCGCGGGTGTCCGCGAACGGTCATGATTGCGTATTCCGGAGAACTTGTCCATGCTTTCAGGCTGAAAAGGCCTCCGCATTGACACCTGAGAACGTTTCAAGATAGGTTTTTCCTGTTGCCAGTGAAGACACGATCCCACCCACCCAGCGAGGAAACCCGTGCCGACCACCCTGGAAGTACCCTGGGGCGAGACTTCCCTCACCGTATCCCTGCCGAAGAACTGGAACCTCCTGGGGACCCTGGAACCCGGGAAGGCGGAACCGCTCGACGACCCGAACCAGGCCCTGCGCGAGGCCCTGCAGGCCCCCATCGGGGCCGGTCCGTTAAAGGACCGGGACCTCTCCCGGGCCCGGATCCTCATTGCGGTGGAGGATTCCACCCGCCCCACCCCGGTCCATCTCTTCTTCGGGGCGCTGAAGGAGGCACTGCTGACGGCCGGAGCCCGAAGGGAAAACATCTCGCTGCTCATGGCCCTGGGCGTGCACCGTCCCATGACCCGGGAGGAAGTGGCTTCCAAGGTCGGGGAGGAGAACCTGGAGGACTTGGCCTGGGACAACCATGACGCCAGGGACGCATCCGGGCTCGTGGATCTGGGCACCACCACCCGGGGCACATCGATCCGCTTCAACCGGAAGCTCGCCGAGGCGGACCTGATCCTCTGCGTTGGGGGGATCGAGCCGCACGTGCTCCTGGGGTTCAGCGGCGGGGTGAAGATGCTGTTGCCCGGCTGCGCTGGCGCGGAGACCATCGCCCGGAACCACCTGCAGGGGGTCTCCCCCGAACGGTTCGACCTGGTGGGGGTGCACCCGGACGATAGCCCCATGCGGCTGGACATGGAAGAGGCGGCCGGCATGCTGGGCAAGGAGATCTTCATCGTCAACTCGGTCATGAACCACGAGCACCGGATCTGCGCCTTCTTCTGCGGTCATCCGGTGGAGGCGCAGCGCAAGGGAGTGGCCCTGTCCCGGCAGATCCACGGCGTGGCGGTCCCGGAACCGGCGGATGTTGTTCTGACCGGCTCCGCTCCCATGAGCTTCGACCTGCGCCAGAGCATGAAGTGCGTGGGGAACAACCTGTTCGCCGTCCGCCCCGGCGGTCCCATCGTTGGGTTTCTCGGTTGCGAGCAGGGGATCGGGGATGTGGACATCCCCTCGAAAAGCTTGCCCCACCCGGTCCTGCGCACCCTGCTCAGGGTCCTGGGCCCGTCCCGGATCATGGGGTTCGTGGACCGCATGAAAAAGGGGGCCGGCGTGGAGGAAAAGTTCCTGGCTCACTTCTCCCTCCAGGTCTGCCGACGCAACCCGCTCCACCTGTACTCGGACAACCTTCCGGATTGGGTGGGAAAGAAGACGGGCCTGTTCAGACAGTACGCGGATATCCCCCGGATGCTGGATACCGTGAGCCGGAAAGCGCCTCGAAACGCAACGGTGTGGTTCGCCCCTTATGGCGGCATCACCTACCCCCTCCTGCTGGCGGACACCGGTCGGTAACCGGCCCGCCCGCCGGGGGACCGCTTCTCTGTGAGTCTTGAGATGAAGATCGAATCCTACTCCTTTGGACGGATCACGGTGGGCGGAAAGACCTACACCCGGGACCTGATCCTCCTCCCGGACCGTGTGCTGGAGGACTGGTGGAGAAACAGCGGACACGATCTGCAGCCGGACGACCTGGCCGAGGTGGCAGGCGCCCCCATCGACGTGCTGGTCATCGGGACCGGGGCCCAGGGGGCCATGCGGGTGGGCGATCGGGTCCGCGCATGGCTGGACCGGTCCGGACCCCCCTGGGAAGCACATCCCACGGAGGAGGCCTGCCGGCGCTACAACCAATTGCTTGAGGACGGCAAGCGCCCGGCGGCCGCCCTGCACCTCACCTGCTAGCTAATAGAGTTTATTGCCGATTACCCACTCCACAGTTCCGCCCGTTACCCCGTCCCGTTTAATGTTGCAGTCCTCTACGGCCTGGCAGGTTGGGCTGGGATAGCCGGGAGTGATGGATGGGCAGGGAATGTTATTGGGGTCGGGAGGTGTACCGTATGATGTACAAGTCGTGCATCCAACGGGAAAGATCCCCTTCTTGCTGTAATCATTGCCTGTAGGATCCAGGTTTGTTCCGATAGGACCGTTCGGGCCGATGGTTCCGTTGTGTACTTTTTCTCCGGAGTGTTGATATACCCACCCATCTCCCGGCACATTGATGGACAATGCATAATTCGCGCCGTTCACAAGGCTGATATCCACGGTTTCCTCCTGAGAATCCGTGGGATTGATTGTGAACTCCGACTGCGTAAAACCGGTTTTATCGAAAGGGTCCTCCGGCGGGCAGCTGAGGTGCCCCCCGAGCATGACTGTCCCGGTAAAGCACCAACCCTTTGGAGGCGTTATTGTTACAGAACTGTTTGCCTCAATATGTCCGGCACACCACCCGGCCCCCTCACCGCCTTCTTGATGAGGACCATCTGTGCACCAGGATTTATTGTCGTCATATAATTT
>CAYTRL010000045.1:15153-21339 GCA_964439795.1 uncultured Thermodesulfobacteriota bacterium | reverse complement strand
TATCCAGAAGGTCTACGAAGTCGATCCCCTGGAGTGCCCCCGGTGCTCCGGCCCCTTGCGGGTGATCTCCTTTATTACCGACCCGCTCGTCGTCCGCAGGATTCTCGAGCACCTGGGCCTGTGGCTTGCCAACGCCCGGCCCGTACCCAGGGCCCATTCCCCGCCCGGTCCCCTCGGCCAGCCCGATTCCTCCATCTCGCAGCTGCCCCCATCCCGCGAGAATGAGTTCATTCAACTCCCATCTGTGCAGTGGGATTTCTGAGCCGCCCGGGTGCTTGCCCGCCCGTGGCCTCGTCGAACCCGTCTGTCCGTTCTTCCCCTTTTGGGTGCATTCGGCGAGCACACGGCCTCCATACGACCGCCGCCCCACGATCCCGTCCCGGCCTGACGGGTCATGCCATCACCGGTTCGGGTTCACCACTAGATCTTGTGTGTTTTTCTAGTTGACATACAATTACGCATTGCGTTGTTCTCTTCCCGTCCTGAAGCTAATTCCTATCCGCCTCCCATGATAAAAAGCGAAAAATAAGTAGTTCTACGCATATGCAAGCTGTTTCATCCATGTTATATTCTTCCTAAAAATAGAAAAATATCAAGAACCTGCCTGGCAAGTAATACTCTTGGCCTCCTGCAAACGGCATTCGGCCTCCCGGCAGCAGAAGGTGACATGCCAGGAACCCTATCAGGCGATACGAGTGGTACGGCCACCGTTGCTGACGCATGCGTTATGCGGAACACTTCCCAAAGGATCAAGCCAAGACTCGATGGATTCATCACAGGAGACGAAGATGATGGAAAAGACGATGGGCATCAGGCCGATATTGGTTTCCGCAGTGATCTTTTTCCTACATATTCTCCTCCTCAGGCCTTCTGCTGCCTTCCTCTTCGATGCGCCGGTTAATAAAGCCACTGGAAGCCCGGAGGACTGTATTCCCGGTAAAGCAGTGAGCGGAAACGTGAACCTCGACGGCTTCCTGGACCTTCTGGTTTTAAACGGTCCTGTTGAAATATGCGGCGAGTGTCTGAATTGGCCCTGGCTTCAAAACTGTGACCTTGGTGGCGACGGGGTGCGTGTGCTCCTGGGAAGGCCTCAGGGCGCCCCTCACCCTACGCATGCGGTGAGCGGTGTGGATCCGCGTGATCTTGCGACAGGAGACTTCAATGGAGACGGCTATACGGACATGGTCTTCACCGAGGGAGAATACGAAAGAACCAACTGCTATGGAACAACATATCCGGTGGGGGGCGGGGTCAAGGTGCTTCTCGGAAACGGTGACGGATCCTTCACAGCAAGCGCTTATCTTGAAAACGGGAATTCGCCTCACTTTGTGGTGTCAGGGGACCTGGACGATGATGGTGTTCCCGACTTGGCCGTGGCCAACGATGCCGGTAACGATATCACCCTCTACACCGGCAACGGAGACGGGACGTTTACAGAAGCCAACAGCCTGGCGATCGACGGATTGCCCGGTGGCATGGAGATCGGTGATGTGGATACCAATGATGCCCTTGATCTGGTTGTCACGGCTCCGGAGAACGGACTCGCACACATCTTTCTCGGGCATGGCGATGGCACCTTTTCATCCGCAACGCTGCCAACGGGAGACGCCCCTGGTTCCGTCAAGCTTGCGGACCTTGATTTTGACGGAAATCCTGACCTGATCACGGTGAATGCATACAACATGATCACCGTTTTTTTGGGCCTGGGCGATGGCACTTTTCCTAGCGCGCTGACCTACCCCATAGAAGGCTCGATCTCCTCGCTTGACGTGGGCGACCTGACCGCCGACGGGTACCCGGATATCATTGCGGGAGGGGTCAATGGAGCGGGCGTACTGGCGGGCAACGGAGACGGGACCTTTGCTGCGTCCACAACGGTTCTGGCAGGGAGTATTCAATGGGCCCTGGCCGAGGAGATGAACGGAGATCCGCATATGGACCTTGTTACGATCTGCGGTCTAAACCATCCAGCGATAGGTGGATTTGCAAATGTTCGTATCCTTCTCGGAACGGCCGATGGCCTGTCCACACCGGCTCCCACGTTCTCCACAGGCTCGGGTCCGAAATCGATGTCCCTGGCCGATTTCAACCGCGATTCAATTCCGGATGCCGCCGTGGTGAATAGCTACGACGATACCCTGACGATCCTCCAGGGCATGGGGGAGGGAATGTTCTTGACAGCGGGCGTCTATGCCACCGGCTCTACGCCGGTTCAGATCGAGGCAGAAGACCTGGATAGTGACGGATCCCTTGACCTGGTTGTCATCAACCTGTACAGCGATGAAGTCTCGATCCATAAAGGAAGCGGCAGCGGGACGTTTTTCGATGCACTCTTCCTGCCTGTGGGGGAAAGACCAAGCGGTGTTGCGACCGGAGACATAAACGAGGACGGGTTTCCCGATCTGGTGGTGGCCAACGCGGACGATGACTCACTCTCCGTCATGATCGGCCGTGGCGATGGGACCTTTTTTTCCCAGACGGAGTACCCCACCGGCAATCACCCGCTGGCCGTTGCATCGGGAGATCTGGACCAGGACGGTCATCTGGATGTGGCCGTTGTCACCTCTTACAGCGATCAGGTCTGGATCCATCCCGGAAACGGAGACGGAACATTGGGAGCAGCATCCCGATATAAAGTATGGAACAACCCCATTGACGTGGACATCGCGGATCTTAACACGGACGGGATCCTTGATCTTGCCGTGACCCATTGGGGTGACTGGTATCTATCGCAACCCTACTCGCAGCTTATCGTTTCTTATGGACGTTTTGGCGTGATGCTGGGCCACGGAGACGGTTCGTTTGCTCAACCGAGCTACACTTCCATGGAGCCAATTTTTTTTGCGTATCAACTTCTTGCGGACCTGAACGGAAACGGTCTGCCGGATATGGCCGTCGCTGATACGGGCGGGGTATCGGTCTTCTCGTCCGTGGGGAACGGTACGTTCGAGTTTGTCGACCATTTTGTAGCTGCAAACTCCGCCGGGTTTGTGGGGGCCGACGATGTGGATTCGGATGGTGATTTGGACCTGGCTGTCATAAACAAAAATGCCGGATACATCTCAGTCCTCAAAAACACAAGCCACGAGGCTTGCATGGATCTGGACGGGGACGGCTACGGGAATCCGGCGAGTTCATTATGCGCAGTGAGCGCCTGGGACTGCGACGATACGGATCCCGAACGCAACACCGGAAGCGTTGAGCAGTGCGACAACGATAAGGATGATGATTGCGACGGATATGCGGATGATTCGGATCCGGACTGTCCGTGCCAGGATGCGGACGGGGACGGCTACGGCGTGCCCGGGAATATCGCTTGCGGGCATGCCTTTACGGACTGCAATGATTCGGATCCCGAGATCCACCCGAACCATCCTGAGCTTTGTGACGATCTGGACAACGATTGTAACCGAACGGTCGATGATATCGATCTGGACCGGGATCTTCACATGGCCGACTCCTGCGGGGGGGATGACTGTGACGATGGGAACGGTTCCATCCATCCTGACGCTCTGGAATCCTGTAACGGAACCGATGATGACTGTGACGGTATTGTTGATAACGTCGATCTGGATGAAGACGGTTATCTGGACGAGGAATGCAGTGGGGATGACTGTGACGACTCCGATCCCGATGTGAATCCAGGCCAGGAGGAGGTTCCGGACAATGAAAGGGACGACGATTGCGACGGAAAAATAGATGAGCCGTGTTCAACCGTCCCCGGATTGAAGGATACGTCTTCACGAAAAACGAAGCTATTCTCCCAATGTTTTTGGCTAGCCCCGCTCGGTATGATCCTCTACTGGAAGATCGCACACCGGAGAAAACCCCAAGGGCAGGGATCTGGTTGCAACTCTGGATCAAATAAGGATGGTATGGGAAGGATACATGGAGGGATTGTTATCAGATTGTTGTAGAGGTGCAGTGCTGTTTGGTGCTAATGTTATAAGTGAAGGGCGGTGTTGGATAATTCATGGAAGGATGAGACCGAAAGAGGATGAACTCCTTGTGAGAGGCAGGGGTCAAAAGAGACTTCAGCCGAATTTACCTTTTGCCTGCAATCCAGCAAGGAGCGGCTTATCATGTCCGGGAGGAGCAGGAGATCGAGGAGCGGAAAGTACCGGAAGGCCCCATACCGGATCCGCAATTGGAAACAGTACAACGCGGCCCTTTGCCAGAGAGGCGACGTGACGATTTGGCTGAGCGAAGAGGCCATTGAGCAGTGGACCCCGAAGAAGACCGGAAAAAGAGGCCGACCACGACTTTACTCGGATACTGCCATCCAGGTTTCCCTGTTGAATCGATTGGTTTTCAAGCAGCCTTTACGGCAGACAACGGGCCTTTTGCGGGCCATCAAGAAGGTCATGGGCCTGGAGATCCCCATCCCGCACTATTCGACCCTGTCGGAACGATCTGAAGGGCTTGAAATCATCAGGCTTGCCGAACAAGTCGAGCCTGGAAGCCATGTCATTGCCGACGCTTCGGGCCTGAAGGTTTACGGCGCGGGCCAGTGGCAGGAGACCAAGCATGGCTTGCAGAAACGCCGAATCTGGCGGAAGCTTCACGTCGCGGTAGACGAGAAACATCAAGTGATCGCGGCGACAATGACCACGCTTCATGAAGGCGACGGTTCTCATGTGCCGGACCTGCTTGATCAACGAGGTCCCGGCTTCGAGACGTTCCTCGGCGACGGAGCCTATGACGGAGAGCCCACGTACAGGGCCGTGCTGGAGAGGAACCCGGCGGCACAGGTCGTGATTCCGCCACCGAAGAATGCCGTGATCTCGAAGGATCCAGACGGGGTTCTCGCTCAACGAAATGAGCCTATCCGAATCAGGGGAGCCCTCGGTAAAAGTGAGTGGCGGGAACAGACCGGTTTTGGCCTTCGCAATTATGCCGAGACCGGGTTCTTCTGTTACAAGCAGGTCATCGGCGGGAAACTCCGCGCCAGGAAATTTGAGAGGCAACGAACAGAGGCGATGTTGGGTTGCATGGCTCTCAACAAAATGTCATCGCTCGACATGCCGGTTACAGTACGAGTCACGTGATTGGCATGGCTGGAGGGAGAAATCCGGCCCTTTTCTGGTTTATCCAACAAGGCCTCCTAGCAAAATATCCCCCCTACTTCCATCTGTTCAATGGTTTCTTTTTCGTTCCGGCCGGCTTCGAACCATTGCCGGACGCAGGGGTCTTGCAGCACGTGATCCCGGTACGCCGCCACGGTGGGCGGGCACGGGACCCCGTACGTATGGAACCTTGTAACCACGGGAGCGAACATGGCATCCGCGATGCTGAACGGCCCCATCAGCCAGGGCCCTCCCTTGCCAAAGGCGGAGCGGCACTGTTCCCAGATCTCCTGCACGCGCCGGATGTCCCTTTCCACGCCTGCAGTGATTTCTACCTGACGGCCCGTGGCCCGGCAGTTCATGGGCATGGCCTCCCGCAGGGCAGAGAACCCCGCGTGCATCTCCGCCGAGATGGATCGGGCAAGGGCCCTGTGCTCCCGCTTCTCAGGCCAGAGCCCGGGATGCCGTTCGGTGAGAAACTCGAAAATGGCCAGGGTATCCCAGACCACCAGGTCCCCTTCCTGGTAAACCGGCACCTTTCCGGAGGGGGAATAGCGGAGCAGTTCTTCCCGGGCGACGTCTACCATGAGCGGCACACGGACCTCTTCAAAGGGCAGGTCGATTTTGGCGAGAACGAGCCAGGCCCGGAACGACCAGGACGAGTAGTTTTTGTTGCCGATGATCAGGCGGGGTTTCTGCATTGTTCACTCCTATCGATCATTCCCAGGCTTGCGGTGATACGATCATTGGGTTTTCTTCCGCCCTTGATTACAGGTCCTGCTTTCACCCCGCCGCTCCGGATTCGGCAACCGCGTCCCGGGCCCGGACGAACGCCTCTTGCAGGGGAAGGGTCAACAGGTCCCGGGCGAACAGGTCGTCCGGATCCCGCAGGCCGAGCCGTTCGACCAGGAACTCGTTGGCGTTGACGAACTGGAGGCGGCAACCCCTCTCTGAAAGGATCTCCTTCAACCGGCGCAACTCTTCCAGGGCCGTGAAGTCCAGGTCGGTCATGCCGCCGGCGTCGATGAGGACCCAGCGTGTTTCCCTGTTTTCCTGCAGCAGGTCGAAAACGGCCCGTTCGAAATGGTGGAACTTGAGGAAGTACAAGGGAGCCTGGAAT
>CAYTRL010000045.1:0-15143 GCA_964439795.1 uncultured Thermodesulfobacteriota bacterium | reverse complement strand
ACGCCCACAGCCGGTGAGGTCTCCGCCTCCGGATGCTTTCTCCGGCTGACGAAGGCCTCCCCCTTCCGACCCAGCACCTCCGCATGGGGGTGGATCACATCATTCAGCACGAACCACAGGGACAGGAGCACCCCCACGATGATCCCGTGGTCCACGCCGGTGAGCACCGTGAAGACGCCGGTGACCAGGATCACCAGGCCCTCCTTCTTCCGCACCCGGAAGGTCTTTCTCACCTCCTGCACATTGACGATGCCCGTGATCATGAAGATGATCAGCGCCGACAGGCAGGGCCGGGGAAGGTGATACAGGGTGCCGGTGAAAAAGACCACGAAGAGGCAGACGAAAAGGACGCCGAACACGGAGGCGAGAAGGGTCCTCGCCCCGCTTCGGTAGGTGAGCGCGGAACGGGAGAAGCTGGCTCCCACAGGGTAGCCCTGGAAGCACCCCGCCACCAGGTTGGACGCCCCCAGCGCGATCATCTCCCGGCTCACCGGCAGACGGTCCCCGGTGCGCGCCGCCAGAGCCTTGGCGATGGTAAAAGACTCCAGCAGTCCGATCACGAAGATGGTGAAAGCGCCCCGAAGGAACGGCTGCAGATGCTGGATCTGCAGACCGGGGAAACGGAACGCGGGAAGCCCGGACGGAACATCCCCCAATACCGACATCCCGATCTTCTCCACCTGGAATCCCCAGCCCGCGGCGGTGCCGAGCAGCAGAACGATCAAGCCGGCCGGGATCCGTTCGTCGATCCGCCTGCAGAGGAAAAGGAGGACGAGGGTCGTGATTCCGGTAAGGAGGCTGGGCAGGTGCACCTCCCCCAGTCGTGCGATCATCTCCCACAGGAAAAGGGCCATGTCGCTGTGGGAAACGATATGCAGCCCGAGCATGTCCTTGAACTGTGTTGCCGCGATGATGAAGGCGGCGGCCATGGTGAACCCGTTGAGCACCGACCGGGAGAGGAGGTTGTCGAAAAAGGTCAGGCGGAAGATTCCCACGGCGATGAAGGCGGCCCCCACCACCAGCGCCAGCATGGATCCGTATGCGGAAAGGGTCCCCGGGTCCAGACGGAGGTGCGACAGCGCCGCGAAGGTGATGAACGAGATCATGGCCGCCGGCCCCACCGCCAGGTACCGGATCGATCCGATCAGGGCATACGCCAGGGGCGCGAAGATGGCCGCGTAAAGGCCCACCATGGGCGGCAGCCCTGCGATGATGGCGTAGGCCATCCCCTGGGGGATGACCAGCACGGCCAGCAGAAGGCCGGTGTTGGTGTCACGGAAGAAAGAACCTGCGCGGTAGGAACGCAGCTGTCCGAGAAGAGGAAACAGCCTGGCCGGGCTTCTCGGGTTTGTCATGCCGCCGCCTGTGCACGGGTTCTTGTTGGGGGCGGAAGGTGCTTGTCGCGGTAAGGATCCACATCGATCCGGTCGGCCTCGAAGAGGAGCATGGACCGGGTTCCGATTCCGGGGAAAATATATACCTTGCATACACCGGAATTCAAGAAGGACATGCAGATTCCCGATACGATATCGTCTTGGCGCCGACGAGTACTCAGTCAGCCAGGGGTCTCTTGAAATAGTGCCAGTACATGTAGGTGCAGATCATCTCCCACCCCTCCCTTCCATACTCGTTCAGGGCGCGGGTGGTCTTCTCCCCACCGCCCCAGATAAACACACACTTGTACTCGAACTTCTGCATCTCTTTACCCTCCTTCCATGTTACGCGGGTTTTAAAAAGATCCGCTTTGCGAGCCGCAGGGCTCCCCTGCCGGTTCCCTTGGTCCGAGGCTGTCTTCCGGGTTAGGCCCAGAATAACAGTAAAGCATGCATTCAACGTTTATCAACACCATCGATCCGGGCGGCAGGAGGATCAACCAGCCCCTTTCGGGCGACGCCTGCTCGGATGGAAGGCGGCGGCGATGCACTCCACGGCCCGAAACAGTTCCCGGAAAACCGGGATCCCCTCGTCCTGTGCGGCCATGTGAAACTCGCGGGCCTCATTTCTCAAGCCCAGAAGCCAGAGGAAGACCGGTTTTCCGTTCTCCCGGGACACCCGGGCGACATCCTTCAGGTCCAGTCCCGACACGTAGCCCCCCTCGTACAAATGGATCAGCACAGCGTCCACGGCCGGATCCTCGCACACCGCCTTGACGGCCGTCTTGTAGACGATATCCCCTCCGTTCTTTTCCACCGCGGGCCACAGGTCCACCGGGTTTTTCACCGGCATCCAATCAGGGTAGACGGTTTTCAGCGTCTCCCGGGTTTTCTCGGAGAGACGGGCGGTTTCCAGGCCCAGGCGGTCCAGGAAATCGGCGGACAGGATGCCCGCCCCTCCGCTGTAGGTGAGGATGGCCGTGCGGCCCGTGGCCGAGAGGGGCGGCGGGGGCACCATGGCCAGGGTACGGCACAGATCCATCATCTGTTTGAAGTCCGTTGCCTCCACCACGCCGGCCTGTCCCAGGACCCCGCTGATGACGCGGGCGTTTCCGGCCAGGCTGGCCGTGTGGCTCATGGCCGCTTCGGCTCCCCGGGCGCTCCTGCCGCCCTTCAAAACAACGATCGGCTTGCAGGCCCTCCTGCAGAGAGAGAGGAACCTCCTGCCCTGTGGGATCGACTCCAGGTACAGGCCCACGGCCCCGGTATCCGGGTCGTCCAGCAGGTATTCCAGCAGGTCGCATTCGTTCACGTCCATCTTGTTGCCGATGGAACAGACCTTGCTGACCCCCATGGTTCCGTGGGACATGGTGTCCACCAGGAAGCCCCCGGAGAGCATGCCGCTCTGCACGATGAGCGAGACGCTGCCCGAGAGAAGCTCCTTCCAAATAGAGGGGGAAACAAAAGAGAAAACGTGTCTGGACACCGTATCCACGATCCCCATGCAGTTGGGCCCCCAGAGGCGGATCCCCGCCGCCTCGGCGATCCGTTTCACCTCATCCTGCAGCGCCTGGCCCCGGGGGCCGGTCTCGGCAAAGCCGGCCGACTGGATCATGATCCCTCGGATCCCGCGCCGGGCGCACTGCTCAGTGATGTCCGGCACCTGTTGTGCCGGTACGAAAACAATGGCCAGATCCACCGGATCCGGGACGTCCAGGACGCGGGGGTAGCAGGTCAGGCCCGCGATCTCTTCGTACCCGGGGTTCACCGGGTAGATCCCCCCGGAAAAACCTTTCAGGAGGTTGAGTACGATGGCCAGCCCGCCCTTGGGCTTGACCGTGGCCCCTACAACGGCGATTCCGCGGGGCCGGAAGAAGAATTCCATGCTGAGCGCTCCCTTTCCATGAAAAAAGAGCGATCATTATGACAAGTTCACGGGTTCCTGGCCAGCCCCCTCCTTTCCTGCTCCCGACCGTTTCCATGGTGTTCACAGGTCGTTATCCCGGGTCCCGTTGACGAAAACTCCCTGTTCCAGTTAGGGTAAAGTGAAAGGAGAAAGATATGAAGGACCTGAAACCGATGCAATGGATCGGAAGTCTGCACACCGCGGTTTTCAAGCTTCCCGGGATCGGGGAGAAGATCGTGCGCGGCCAGGGATGGGTGACAGCGAACCTGGCCTTCCGCCTGCCGGTTCTGGGCGGGAAAAAATGCTCGTCCCTGCAGGAGTTGCGGGGGGAGTGGCTGAAGTTTCTGGGTATGGTGGGCATCTATCCTTCAGTATCCCGGGAAACGGATACCGAATTCGAGATCGAATTGAACGCCTGCGCCTACGGTTTCCGCGGGGAAGACCGGCAGGGGGTTTGCGATGCCTGCATGGACCTGGACCGGGCCTACGTGAAACTGCTGGGAGGGGAACTCCAGATCACCCACTCCATCCCCACGGGCTCCGAAACCTGCCGTTTCGTGCTCCGCATGGCCGGAACCTGATCCGGCGAACCGCCCCCACCATCCTGCGGACAGAAAAGGAGGCTGGCTGGCTACGGTCGTCCCACGGGACCGTTCATCCTTTATGTCCTGGAAAAGGGACCCGGAGTTGACACCCTGAAGGCGAAAAGATTACCTTTGAAACCAGGTGCGCGGGGTCCTGCAGGAGAAGAACCCGCGTGGACCCGGAAACCCCGGATAAAGAGCGGGAGCGGAAACATGAAACAGCAATCAAACGGCTTTCTCAGATATGCCCTGGTGATCACCGGAGCCTGGCTCACGGCCGTCCTGCTCGTCATAACCCCTTCCCGTTCCTTTGCTCAGCCGATCGTGTCGGTAAGCGAACTGACCTCACTGGCTCCCGGTGGCCTTCCCCAGAGTGTTTTCATGCCCGGGGAGGGGATCCGCTACCGGGCGCGGGTGGATGCGCTTGGGGGCGGGGCCTACAACGTCCGTCTGGTCGTCGCGGGGAGCGGGTGGTACGAGGTCCACAATGCCGGTCCGTTTAACGGGTCCCGGACGATCGAGTGGGGCGGTCTGCTGGACCCGCTCTACACGAGCGGGGATGCTTATCCGGGCAAGGTGACCCTCACGCTGGATGTCCGGGCTGGGACGGGGGAGCCGGCGACCTTGCGGGGGAGTCCCCAGGGCTACTTCAGCATACAGTGCCCCGAGGGGTTGCCCATGTTCCCCAGCGAGTCTCTTGACGTGGGGCTCAATGCGTGGGACATGACCATGTCCAAGGACAACCGGTTTCTGTACGTGACCAGCCAGGACCAACGTATCGTCACGGTGATTGATGCGGACTTGTGGCAGATCGTTTCGGTCATCCCGCCGAACTGGGAGGAAATCAACCACACGATCTTAGAGTGCCAGGTGGCCTGCCCGCCGCTGGATTTTCCTTGCTACGGTGAATGTATAGATACATATGCGATCCTGAGCCGGCCCTCGGGCATCGCCCCGGCGGATCTCTCCTCGGCCGGTCAACGGATGGTCTTGTCCGACTATATACAAGAGCGGATTTACACCATCGAACGGGCGGGAAGCCGGCACTGGCTGGGGGAACACATCCAGATCCCGCCCGTACCGCCCTTCAACTTCCCCATGAACCTGAGCGATGTGGTAGCCAACCCCTCCAACGAACTGTTCACCCCGGATCTGCGGGACAACCAGGTCTTCCGGCTGAACCTGGATCCCCCGCACCTCATTACACGCTTAAACCTCCGGTTCGCCCCGCTTGTCGGCAACGGCCCTCTGGAGGTCTATCTGGACCCCCGGGCGCCGAACCAGAACGTTTATACGCTGGGAGTGCAGGTGCTCAAGTTCACCCGCACGGGGACCCCTCTGGAGATCCTGGACATGGAACTGGGAGCCGCCTCGGTAGCCATGTCCCTGAACCCCGACCCGGCCCGCCACTGGCTTTACGTCATCAAGGGGCCCGTGGGACCCATCGAGGTCACGCAGCCCCAACCCTCGAGCTACATCTATTTCTGGAACCTGGACAACCCCACCCCCGAGGGCGGCAGCGGTATGGTCTACTTTGAAAGGGACAGCCTGTGGGACATCGACTGCATCCAGAAAGGGGAACTGCGGGGACGGGTCGCCTATGTCCTTGAGGCCCTGGCGGGTGAAGTGCGGCTCCTGAACCTGGAGAGCCAGAGTTTCCTGCGCGGTTGCGGCATTCCGTGGGAGATCGGCGTGGGCAGGGTCCTGGAGGATCCCGTCCGGAACCGGATCTACGTGACGAACTCGGCCGCCGGGTACGTGAGGTACCTGTCCGGCGAATAGTGGAGGGGGCATGCCGAAGACGGGTCAAATCAACCGCAGGGATTTCATGAGAGGCGTAGCGGGGGCATCGCTTCTTTCCATGCTGCCTGCCTGTGCACGTGCGGGCAAAAAAAATGAACAGATTTCTCAGGACCCCGAACGAAAGGATGGCAGCGGGGAACCCCTGCGGACCCTCCCCGGGTATCGTCCGCGGGTGGCCGGCGCGTGGGTTCCCGCAGACGATGCCTCCGCCTACTACCCTTCACTGAAAAAGACCCTGGAAGCCGCTACCGATTTTTCCTGGCTTTCCCGGGGGGACCGCGTTCTCCTGAAGCTCGCTCTGAACTCCGGAAACAGGTACCCGGCCACCACCGACCCCTGGCTGCTCGACTACATGGTTCACATCCTGAAGGAGAAGGGGGCGGGGGAGATTCTCGTGGGGGACCAGAGCGGCGTGGAAGCGGTGCACTGGACCCGGGAAGGCCGCCGTGGTTCCTCCCGGGACCTGTGCGAGTCCGCCGGCTTGATGAGGGTGATCCAGGAGACCGGCGCCACGCCCTGCTTCTTCGAGGAGAGGGGGTACGACGCGTATACCCAGACCCTTCCCGCAGGAGATCATCACTGGACCCGGCCCCTGTGGGTCACCAGCGCGCTGGAAGAGGTGGATCACATCGTCTATCTCGCCAGGGTCTCATCCCACATCATGGGGGATATCACGTCCGGGATGAAGCTGGGCGTCGGTTTTCTCCGGGACGATTCACGCCGCCTGTTTCACAAGGGGGGAGAGAACTTCTACGCCATGTACGAAGAGATCAACCAGGTGCCCGAGATCCGCTCCAAGCTCCGCCTGTCGGTCTCCTCGGGAACGAAGGTGCTTTCCAACTTCGGTCCGGACAACGGCCATGTCTCCACACCCGAGTTCGGCCTCCTGCTGGCCTCGGACGACCTGCTGGCGCACGAACTCCTGTCCTACGCCTGGTTGAAGTGGAACCGTGAGTACCTGACCCCGGCCTACTCCCGGGCCACCACGGGCCAGCTCACCAAGCTTCGGTCCCCCATCAACAGGACATTTATCCGTCTTGTATGGGGATCTCAGTCAAAAGAAACGCCCGACATGCCGTTCTGGACGGCAGGAAACATCTACGACCACCCATCTGTCCTCAACCGCATGAGGTGCATGGGCGGAAGACCTGAAGAGGTCCTCTGGGAACGGATCAACCCTGCGAGGGACGGGTCGGTAGAAAGGTATCTCCTCGAACAGATCCGCGTCTGATCCTGCGAACAAAAAGCTTCCGTCCGCGGAGCCTGCCCCCTTTTGTGTTGTGAATCCAGCCCGTGCTGAATCAGCAGGGCGCCTTCAGAGGCAGATGTTACGAGCGGAGCGTGGTTCCTCCTCCGTCCTGGGAGGTTTTCAGGCTCCCCGGGCGCAGTGTCGAACCTCTGGAGCGAAGCGATCCCCCGGTCCAGCGGTTTTCTTACCGCTGTTGTGGGTGCCGAGATGGAATCAAGGCTCCTCCATATCTCTCCTGATTTATAATTTTCACAACAAATCTGAATAGTTAAAGATACTCTCGTCTGTGATTCCCCCCATGCCATCACCTGGGTGAATTTTTTTTATTTTTTTCTTGACAGGGGGGAGTCAGCTCTATTATCATTAAAAACCGACCGGACGGAATATTTAAAAACTGATCGGTCGGTTAAATAATGATTATCGGCATCCTGTACCGTTGTCAAAGCACACAAAGTGAGGCCGTTTTCCTGTTCATCCGGGCCGGATCGTCCCTGCAGCAGGCCCCGATCCTTCCGGAGGAGGCACCACGCATGCCCGCTATTCCCGAACTGGAACAGATCCGAAGAACCCAGATCCTGGAGGCAGCTCTCCGGACCATCTCGGCCAACGGAAGCGCCAACGTCACCATGGAGGAGATCGCCCGCGCCGCAGGCCTGTCCAAGGGGGGGATCGCTCATTACTTCAAGTCCAAGACCGAACTGTTTCGTGTCACCTTTCAGCAGTTTTTTGAACACATATTCCAGAGGGTCCGTAACGAAGAGCAGACGAAAGAGGGCTCCATGGAAAAGCTGCTCGGTTTTGACATGCTCTTCGACATGGACGACCCCGATGCCGAGATCGGGTATCCCCTCCTGTTCGAGTGCATGCTCCTGGCGGTCCGGGACGAGACGTACCGTGCGCTGTTCGACGAATGGGTGAACAACTGGGTGACCATGCTCAGGAGCATCATCAAGGAGGGTATCGCGAAGGGGGTCTTTGTAGAGATGGACGCGGAGGCCATGGCCCGGGCCATCTCCGCGGTGTACCAGGGGGTGGCCACGCGCTGGTACCTGGCCACGGGGTCGCACTCCAGGGAATGGGCCCTGGAGTACGTAAAAAAAGGGGTCCGGGGTCTCATGGCACCCTATATGACCGTGGCGGGTCACGAAACAGGATGATGGAAAAACCCTGATCTTGATTCATAAAGTGTGCTTTATACAAGCGAAATCCACCTGGAACAGGAGGGAAGAACATGCCGGTCTTTGAGAGTACGGAGAAGATGTACGAGGTTCTCGGCTCGCTTTTCAACACGCTCATGGAATACGGGGACGTGGCGGAAAAGTTCAATGCAGCCCAGATCACGATCCTGTTCAAGATCAACGACCCGGAGGGGCAGATCTGGCTGGACCCCAACGGGGGTGTGGTCTGCGGTTCCACGGACCTGAAGCCCACCATCACCATGAGCCTGAGCGGTGATTCCTGCCATCAGTTCTGGCTGAAGCAGCTCACCATGCCCGTGGCCCTGGCCAAGCGCAAGATCAAGGCCAAGGGCCCCATCCCCAAGGTGCTCAAGATGCTGCCCCTGCTGAAGCCCGCCTACGAAGTGTACCCGGGGATCGCAAAGAAACACGGAATTCCCGTCTGAGGGCCCAGCCCCACCCAATCCTTTTCACCCAGTCCCACGGGAGGAGCATCATGAGTTACCTGGAACTGAACATGGAACTCACCGACGAGCAGGAGGCGATCAAGGAGCAGACCCGCAAGTTCGCCCGGGAGGTGTTGCGGCCTGCCAGCCTGGAACTGGACAAGATCCACGACCCCGGTGATGTGATCAAGTCCGATCTCTTCTGGAACACCTTCCGGAAAGGGTACGAACTGGGGTACCACTCCGTCTTCATCCCGGACACCTGGGGCGGCATGGGTCTCGACCCCCTCGCCCTGCACGTCGTCCTGGAGGAGATGGCCTGGGGAAGCGTGGATTTCGCCGTGGGAATCGGGGTGGCCTGTTTCCCGGCGTTCTTTGCCTCCATGGTCCCCAACGACAAGCTCATCGAGGAGATCCTCGAACCGTTCTGTGCCTGCTCGGACGCCTCCATCATCGGTTGCTGGGGAATCACCGAACCGGATCATGGGTCCGACACCCTGAGCGTGGGCACCGAGGTTTTCACGAATCCCAAGATTACGGGACAGGTCAAGGCCCGTCTGGACGGGGAGGAGTGGGTCATCACCGGTCAGAAATCCTCGTGGGTTTCCAACGGGACGATCGCCACGCACTGCCTGACCTACCTGAACATCGATCCCTCCATGGGGCTGGCCGGGGGCGGGATCTGCGTGGTCCCCCTGGACCTGCCCGGTGTGCGCAAGGGCCCGCCCCTGGACAAGCTGGGCCAGCGCGCCCTGAACCAGGGGGAGATTTTCTTTGACGAAGTCCGGGTGCCCGCGGACTACATGCTGGTGGACCAGGAGAGCTACGACGGCATGCTGGATATGACGCTGGCCATGGCCAACGCGTCCATGGGGGCCATGTTCACAGGCGTGGGCCGAGCGGCCTTTGAGATGGCCCTTCAGTACACGAAGGAGCGCACCCAGGGCGGCAAGCTGCTGTTCGAACACCAGCTGATTAAGCACAAGCTCTTCGACATGTTCACCCAGGTGGAGGCGGCCCGTGCCCTGTCCCGGGCGGCCCTGGAATACAACCTGAACAACAGTCCTCCGGAAACCCGCTATTCGATAGCCTCCAAGGTTTTTTCCACCCAGGCGGCCTACGCGGTGGCAGACCAGGCGGTGCAGATCCTGGGCGGGATGGGGCTCAGCCGGGAGCACGCCATTGAAAAGATCTACCGCGACGCCCGGGCCGGCCTGGTGGAGGACGGGGCCAACGATACCCTGATGATCACCGGCGCCCATATGCTCGACGAGTAGGAATGTAGAAGGAAGGGAGACACGCGGGAATGAGCGGTTCATTGAACGATCTGGCGATTTTTCAGTGCCTGGGCCTCACCGACCCGCCCGAGGACCGGCTGGCGTTCATCTTCGTGAACGACGACGGCTCGGAAGAACGGCTGACCCTGGGCGATCTCTACGCAAACACCAACCGGGTGGCGCGGATCCTCTCCCGGGCGGGGATAGGGAAGGGCGACACCTTTGTGCTTCTCATGCGAAACCACCCGGAGTTTCTCTACGGGCTGTTCGCCGCCCTTTCCACCGGCGCCGTCGCCGTTCCGGTGGACCCGCGTTCCCGGGGACGGAAACTCGCCTTCCAGATCCAGAACACCCGTGCCAAGGGGATCCTCGTTTCGGGTCCCTGCATTGAGGGGCTCCGGGAAGTGGAGGCGGAGATCGCGGGCGTGCCCGTTCTGGGGGTGGCGTACAAGCCGCATCACGGGATCCCGGTCTCCCCGAACTATCCCAGCCTGGAGGAGATCATGGCCGCGGAGAGCCCGGACCCGCCTGACGGGCAGGCTCCCCTGGACCTGTCCGCGCCGGCCCAGATCATCCACACCTCGGGCACAACGGGCGACCCCAAGGGGGTGGTGCTCAAGGCGGACCGGTACATGGTCTACGGCATGCTGGGGGCGCTGATCTGGCAGTACGCCGAGGACGACATCCCCTACACGGGCCTGTCCATGACCCACGGGAACGCCCAGTCCGCCACGGTCATCCCGGCCCTGGCCCGGGGCATTCCGGCCGTGATCGGCGAGCGGTTCACCAAGAGCCGTATCTGGGATATCTGCAGGAAGTACGGCTGCACTACCTTTTCCCTGCTGGGCGGCATGATGGCCGGCATCTACAACGAGCCTGTGAAGGAGAACGACGCGGACAACCCCGTCAGGACCGTGATCAGCGCCGGCACGCCGCGGGCCATCTGGGAAGATTTCATGAAGCGGTTCGACGTCGGGATCCACGAGTGGTACGGCGCCGTGGAGGGGGGGCTGGCGCACAACCCGCCCGGTTCCGGGCCGGTGGGCTCATTCGGCAAGCCTCCCGAGGGGCTCATGGAGATCCGGATCGTGGACGAGAACGACCAGGAGGTCCCTCCCGGCGAGAAGGGTGAGATGATCTCCCGGATGATGAGCACTCCCACCGAGGTGACCTACTTCGGCAAGGACAAGGAATCCAAGGCCAAGACCCGGGGAGGCTGGCTTCGCAGCGGGGACATCTGTCACCGGGATGAGGATGGGAACCTGTACTTCGATTTCCGGAGGGGGGGCGGCCTGCGCCGCCAGGGCGACTTCATCCAGCCGGACTACGTGGAGAAGATCATCGGGGAGCACCCCGACGTCTCCGAGGTTTGCGTGTACGGCGTCCCGGCCTCGTCCGGCGCGCCCGGGGAATCGGACCTGGTGGCCGCGGTAGTGGCCTTCCAGGACCGCGAGGTCGACCCCGGTTCCATACGGGATCTCTGCCTGGAGAAGCTGGAGAAGAACTCTATACCCTCCTTTCTTCAGGTGGTTTCCGAGATCCCCAAGACGGTGAGCGAGAAGGCGCTGGACCGGGTCCTCCGGGACGCCTTCTCCCCGGACGCACCTGGCGTTATTGTCTTATAGAGGTTGAGCGAGAAGGCCTTGGACCGGTTCATCCGGGTCACCTTCTCCCCGGACGCACCCGGAGTCATTGCCTTGTAGAGTATTTGGATAAACGAGAACTATATACTTTTTCGTCATTCCGGACTTGATCCTTTGACCCACCTGATCCGGAATCCAGGGGAGGCAGGGCGGGGCCCTGTTCCAGCATACGTAGGGAGGACTCCTTATGTTTGACAACCTCAAGCAGGCATACCTGCCCAAGACCCGGTTTCCCACCAGGACCCTGGACAAGGAGAAATGTGAGAAGTGTGGGCGGTGCAGCGACGCCTGCCCCACCTACGGCTTCGTCATCGACGAGGAAGGCTACCCGGTTCCCCACGGGTACGGCGGCATGGAGGAGGCGTGCCTGAACTGCTGGAACTGTGTGGTGGTCTGTCCCACGCAGGCAATTACCCTGGAAGGCACCTACTTTGTTCCCGAGGGCCGTTACCGGTCTACGGTAAGCGGGACGCCCACCTTTCCGGATCCCCTGGGAAAGGGGGAAGCCGGAAGCTGGGAGGAGGTGGAGAAGGAACTCACCGAGGTGGAGCGGGTGATCTACAAGCGGCGCTCCATCCGCCTGTTCAAGGACAAACCGGTGCCCCGGGAGATGCTGGCCCGGATTGTGGAAGCCGGCCGGTTTGCTCCCTCCTCGGGGAACTGCATGCCGTGGAAGTTCATCGTCATCACCGACCGGGCGATCATCCGGGAGATCGAGCACGAGGCGATGAAGGTCCTCCGCCTCATGAAGAACCTCTACTACGACGATCAGGGCAGGCGCACGTTCTGGAGGAATATCCTGTTCACCCTGAGCAGCTGGTTGGCGGTGAACAAGATGGACCCCAGGCCGTTCACCGCCATGGAGAAGGCGGACCGGTGCGACGAGGTGATCTACTGGGACGCCCCTGCCATGATCCTCATCGCCAAGAACGCCCGGGGCATCAGCAACCCGGACCTGGACGGAGGCATCGCCGCCCAGAACATGGTGCTGGCCGCCCACTCCCTGGGCCTGGGGACCTGCTACATCGGGCTGGCCGTAGAGCCCATGAACTACATCCACATGAAGAAGATACGGAAGAAGCTCGGTATCGTGGACCCGTGGGTCCCCCTGACCAGTCTCGCCGTGGGGTACCCCAAGGGGCGTATCGACAACATCGTGCAGCGGGATCAGCCTCCCGTGGAATGGTTTGAACCAGAGGAGTGAGCCACATGGAAAACGTCTACATCATCGGACTGGGCATGATCCGTTTCGCCAAATACCCGGACCGGACCGTGCGGGGCATGGCCCACGAGGTCATTGAGCAGACCCTTCAGGACGCTTCGTTGAACAAAGAAGCCCTGCAGGCAGTGTACTTCTCCAACACCTTCTGGGGCATGTACACGAACCAGCACTCCATCCGGGGCCAGTGCGTCATGCGCAGCATGGGCGTGGGCTCGATCCCGGTGGTGAACGTGGAGAACGCCTGCGCCGGGGCAAGCACGGCCCTGCACATGTGCGTCACGGGCGTGAAGGCCGGGATGTACGATGTGGCCCTGGCTGTGGGTTCGGAGAAGATCACTCACGAGGACAAGGGCCTGGCCCTGGGCGCCTACGCCTCGTGCATGGACCTGGAGAACCTCGCGGCGGCCCTGGAACTGTTCCAGAAGCTGAGCGCGGAGCTGGACCTGGACACCAGCGCCGAGGACGGGACGCCGGGGCAGGGGCGCAGCATCTTCATGGACGCCTACGCCATGGGCGCCAAGTGGCACATGAACCGGTTCGGATCCACCCAGAAGCAGCTGGCCACGGTCTGCGCCAAGAACCACTGGCACGGCTCCCTGAACCCCCTGGCCCAGTACCAGCAGGACATGACCGTGGAGGAGGTGCTGGCGGACAAGCCCGTGGCCTTTCCCCTGACCCGGGCCATGTGCGCGCCGGTGGGGGACGGCGCGGCCGCGGCCATTGTCTGTTCAGAGAAGTTCCTGAAGAAGCTCACCGGCCCCCGGCCCGTAAAGGTCCTGGCCTCGGTGCTCGGTTCCGGCCGGGACCGGGAGATGGACGACGAGGACATCGGTGAGCGGCTCGTGAAGATCGCCTACGACGAGGCGGGCATCGGGCCGGATGACATCAGCCTGGCCGAACTCCACGACGCCACGGCCTATGGGGAACTGCACCAGACCGAGGCCATGGGCTTCTGCCCTCTGGGCGAGGGCGGCCCCTATGCCGAGAGCGGCGCCACCAAGCTGGGAGGGGCCAAGCCGGTGAACACCAGCGGCGGCCTGGAGTGCCGGGGACACCCCATCGGGGCCTCGGGCCTGGCCCAGATCTACGAGTTGGGGACCCAACTGCGCGGTGATGCCGGCAAGCGCCAGGTGGAGGGAGCCCGCATCGGCCTGGCTGAAAACGGCGGGGGAAACATCGGCGTGGAGGAGGCGGCCATGTGCCTGCACATCCTGGAGAAGGTGTAGCAGGCCGCCCAAGAAGTGCCATCTGTAATGTTCTGCTACGCTTCTTCGTTACTATGCTTCCGGAGCATGTCTCTTCAATTGAAAACGAATAATAATAAGTTGGGGACTTGGAAGATGACCGACACGGATAGCTTCATCGAACATGTCCAGAACGTCTGCCGAAGGCGGTATATGTACGTCCTCGGCGGAACCTTCTACGAGGTTTGCGCCTATTTCACGGGATATGCGCATGCATCGCCGGATTGCCCGATAAGTGGGGATGGATGGACAGCTTTCAATGAGTTCATATGCGCGGTGTTTCGGTTCCCCAGCAAGTACTGCTGGCCATACGTGTTGAAGCAGTGTTCACGCGATGACGACGAGGCTACAGCCAAATTGGAAAGCCTTCTTAAGGAATATGCGGAAAGAACCAAGACGGAATCCGGTCAGGATATCGTTCGTGAGATGATGTCGCGAGCAAGGGCTCAAGAAGAGGGCGAACCGGAAAAAACGTGGCGCAGGTTCTCACGTGCGATCCACATGGCCAACCGGGAAGAAGTAGAACCACTGATTCAAGAACACCCGGATGCCGAAGTCCTCTGGTCTGCAACGTATCCCGACAGAGTTGTGCCACTTATGGACGAAATCGACGAGTCGTATCTCATAAGCCAGATTTCAGGCTCGGAGGATGCGGGAGAAGTGACCATAATCACGCCCGACTTCGGGCCTGTCGACGTGAAGCTGATAGATGGAAGGTGGCGAATCGATGCTTCGAAGATCATCAACTGCTGGAAGGCAAATTGAAAGACGGCCCAACAATAGGCTGCACCAGACGCGGGCAAGCCGCGCTGCTGAGCCTTGATGTTCTCCGAAAAATTGAAGGATTCAAATCAATAGGGGAGAAACCTTCACATCGATCTGCTTGGATGATTTTTCAAGATGTAGCCTCAGGATCTCATCGATCGTGGTGTGGTTTGCTTCTTAACATCTGTGTGCCACAGGATCGACGAGCGAAACAATGACAACCGCGGGCGTTATCCTGGTCTTGCTGTCGGTCCTGTGTGCCGGGGTCGCGCTTCTCTACCAGAGAAGCGACCACGTGAAGGGCTACGGGTCGACCATGGGCGGCGAAATGACTGCTGGAGCCATTTGGTCCCTGGCCGCCATTCTTGCAGGAACGGGTACGGGAATTCTCTCCGCGTGGTACTGGGGCATTGCTACCTTCCTGGCTGTGTATGCGGCAAGTTTCAAGATCAG
>CAYTRL010000044.1:12162-21499 GCA_964439795.1 uncultured Thermodesulfobacteriota bacterium | reverse complement strand
CCCCCACCAGAACACCCGCTCGGGGCGGGCGCATTTCCGGAATTGCGGCTCGGGGCGGAAGTCGGGTGGGGCCCTGCCCCACTCAATCCATTTGAGCCTGTAGAAAAACAAGGATTCCGTTTTTTCCGTCATTCCGGACTCGATCCGGAATCCAGGGGAGAGGAGAGGGAGCCCCTGTGGCATCCCCCCCTGGCCACCCCTGGATCCCGGCGTTCGCCGGGATGACGACCACTTGAACTTTTTCTACGGCCTGCTATGGCTCGGTACTCAGGATGTTCCGGGTGTGCCCGAACAGGGACAGTCCTAGCGTGAACCGATCGACCCGGTTTTTACTGTTTTTTTTAATACCATGATGTTCTTTTTTCATGATCAGACAAAAAAAAGAGACCGTTCGGGCTGGGATCCCGACGCTCTCTCTTTTCATTTCATGGCGCCAGCCGACACCGATCCCCAACCGCCGGTTTCCGGCGGAAGGAGACCGGGAAGGCAGCGAAGCGTATTACTTCTTTTTCGGGGGGACGATCGATTCCTTACATGCCTTGGCCAGGCCCATCTTCACCACGGTCTTGGCCGGAATCTTGATCGGTTCGCCGGTGGCCGGATTCCGCCCCATGCGGGCTTTGCGCTTCACCTTGGAGAGCTTCCCGATCCCCGGAAGGGTGAAGGAACCCGACTTCTTGGTCTGAGCGACTGCCAGATCGGCCACCTCGTTGAGAATCTCCGCTGCCTGCTTCTTGGTCAGCTCGAACTTCCCGGCAAAATGAGCGACAATCTGGGACTTGGTCATAGGTTTGTTCGCTGCAGCCATCTTCGTTTCACCTCCTGTTAGATTGTTGAATGATGTTTGAATAGCAAAAGAAATAAAGCATATATATCAATTTTAAAAATTAAAGCAAGCGGAAAAATGGAAAAAACTTAAAAAAAAATAAAAAAAATTTCATCAACCGGTTCGGGAAACCAGATTTTTCATCAAAGAATCTAAAATCCCCGGTCCGAGGCAGCCAGTTCCCGTCCCATGGTCAGGATCTGCATCTCGGTGGTCCCGGCCCCGATCTCCAGCAGCTTTGCGTCCCGGGCCATGCGCTCCACCACGTATTCTCGCATGTATCCGTACCCCCCCAGGATGGAGATCGCCTCGTTGGCCACCCAGGCGGCCGTCTCGGCGCAGTACAGTTTTCCCGCGCAGACGTCCAGCCGGGTCATTCCCCCGTAGACGGTCCGGTGCAGGGTCTGCAGGAAGATGTTTCGCACGTTCTCCATGGCGATGTACATGCGGGCCAGCCGGTTCTGGATCAGTTGAAAATCGATCAGCGGCCGTCCGAACTGCTGCCGCTCCCTGGCGTAGCGAACGGCGATGTCGAAGCACCGCTCCACCACACCCAGCGAGATGGCCGGCAGCCCGCTCCGCTCGTTGGAGAGCCCTTCCTTCACGTGATCCCGTTCCTTCTTCTCCCGGCCCTCGCCCACCAACCGGTCCCGGGGAATCCGGCAGTCATCAAAAAACACCTCACAGGTAGGCGACGATTTCATTCCCATCTTGGCGAACGGCGTTCCGGTAACGAGCCCGGGGTCGCCCCGGAGGACGATGAAATTCTGGATTTCCCGGTCGGAACGGTTCCGTTCCAGTTTGGCGTACACGACGAAGATGTCCGCCATCGGACCGTTGGTGATGAAGGTCTTTGACCCGTTGAGCACGAAGTGGTCCCCGTCCTCCCGCGCCACGGTCCGCATGCTCCCGAGCGCATCGGACCCCGCATCGGGCTCCGTAAGACACCACGCTCCGATCCGGTCCAGCGTGAGCAGCGGAACCCCGTATTCCTTCTTCTGTTCCAGCGTGCCCTTGCCCAGCAGGGTGCCTCCGGCCAGGCCCGTGCTCACGCCGAAGGCCATGGCCATCCCCGGACTGATCCGAGACATCTCCTTGATGAGCAGGTTTCCCGCGATGACCTCCATGCCCTCCATGGGGTTTTCCGGATCCGGCTTCCGGGGTTCCCGGGAGGTGCCGGGCATGGGCCGGGAAAGATCCATGCTCTCCATCTGGCTCCGGATTCCCAGGGTTTCCATCATCTTCCGGAGCGGATCGAACACGGGGATCTTTCCGTCCTCGATGTCATCCATGAGCGGTTCGATCTCGTTCATCATGTACTGGCGGAACATGTCCTGCATCATGAGGTGTGTATCGTTCAGCTCGAGCATTGTCCCTCCCGGTGTGCGGGGTCAAGGGGTCAAGGGGTCAATATCCTGGAACCGGCCTCGGTGGAATCTGTTTATCCCAGGAAGCCCCTGCATTGCAAGCGGCATTTTTTGGTTTCTCCGTTCGTTCGATCCGTGACTTTTCAGTAAAAAAGTGGATTTCAACACAGTGGGCCGGGAACCTTCAGGAAGATTCGGGAAGCATATGTTTCCGTCATTCCGGGCTTGACCCGGAATCCAGGGGAGGGGTGAAGGAGGAGCCTGGAATTCCCCGCCTTGCCGCGCCTGGATCCCGGCGTTCGCCGGGATGACGATAACAGGGGGTATTTCAACAGGCTCCTGGGGAAGAGTCACTCCGGGGGGGCTTCGTCCCCGGGGGGAACCCGGGGCGCGGTTTCATCGGGGTGGAAGTGGCGCCATACCTGCCTCACCGTTTTTTCATCCATCCCCGGTACGCCCGCCAACTCCGCCATCGATGCCCGTCGAACGGATTCCACGTCACCCAACGCCGTGAGCAGGAGTTTCTTGCGTTTCGACCCGATCCCCGGGATCGGATCCAACTCGGACCGTTCCAGGTCTTTGGAGCGAAGCCTCCGATGGTAGGCCAGGGCGAACCGGTGCGCCTCGTCCCGGACCTGCTGCAGCAGGCGCAGTCCTCCGGCGCTCCGGGAAAAGTTCAGGGGGTTGGCCCTGCCGGGCAGAAAGATGCGGTCCGCAGGTCTGCTTCCCTCCGCTTCGTCAGGGGGCGGCTCCTCCTGCGGCCCGCCTCCCGGCGGCATCCCCGGACCGCGGCGTTGAAGTTCCCTCGGCTTGGCGATGGCCGCGACGTGCACCCCATCAACCCCTGCCTGTGCCATCGCCTCCACGGCCACGTTCAGATGTCCCTTTCCCCCGTCCACGAGCAGCAGGTCCGGCAGGATCCCCGACTCCTTTCCCCGCTCCAGACGCCGGCTCAGCACCTCGTACATCATCGCGTAGTCGTCCGAACCTTGCGGCACGCGGATCTTGTATTTTCGGTACTCCTTCTTGCAGGGCTCTCCCCGCTGAAACACCACGCAGGCACCCACGGCGAACGTCCCATGCAGGTCGGAGATGTCAAAACACTCGATGCGGTCCGGGGGGACCGTCATTCCCGTTTTCTTCTGAACCTCCGCAAGGGCCGTCCTCCGGGCTCGTTCCTCACCGGTGTGTTCGTCCAGCAGGGAACGGGCGTTCAGAAGAGCCAGATCCACCAGCTTCTTTTTCTCCCCGCGCCGGGGGACCTTCAGGGAACAGGGCCCGTCCCGGCGTTCGGCCAGGACCTCCTCCAGGGTTTCCCGGTCTTCCGGTTCATCGAAGAGGAGGATCTCGGCCGGGGGACACAGGCCGGTCTCGGAATACACCTGCAGCAGAAAGGAGCGCAGGAGTTCCCCCGTGGAGACCACCACGTCCGGCAGGGAATACCCCTTGCGCTCCTGCAGGTTCCCCCCACGCATCCGGAGCAGGGCGACCTCGGTGAGCGTCTCCTCCCGGCAGACCCCGATCACGTCCCGGTTCCCCTCGCGCACATCCACCACGCGCTGGCGCTCCATGGTCAGACGGATGGCCTCGATACGGTCGCGGATGCGGGCGGCCTCCTCGAACCTCATGGCATCGGAAGCCTCCTTCATCCTTGCCTGCTGCCGCCGGATCAGTTCCTCGTTTCTTCCCTGGAGGACCAGGACGGACTGGTCCACCATCTCCCGGTAGGCTTCCGGGGAGACCTCCCCGACGCAGGCACCGGAGCACCTTCCCATCTGGGCCTGGAGACAAGGCCGGTCGCGCAGGCGGAACTCACGGTCCTTGCAGGTTCTCAGGGGATACAGTTTGTGGATCTGACGCAGGGTGTCCCGCACGGCGTGGGAGGAGGAGTAAGGGCCGAAAACCTGTTGTCCGGGTTTCGGCGGCCCCGGCCGGCGGACGGGAACGAAACGGGGAAACGGATGGTTGCGGTCGAGCAGGATGTTCAGGTAGGTCTTGTCGTCCACCAGCCGGATGTTGTACCGGGGCCGGTACTGTTTGATCAGGCTGTTTTCCAGCAGGAGGGCTTCTTTCTCGGTGCGGGTGACGATGGTTTCCAGTGCTTTCACCTTGGGCACCAGGAAACGGGTCTTCAGTTGCACCTCCGCCTGCGACCCCACGTAGGACCTCAGACGGGCTTTCAGGTTCTTGGCCTTGCCCACGTAGAGAACCTTGTCCGAGGCCCCCTTCATGATATAGACCCCGGGCCCCGTGGGCAGGCTGGGGATCTTCTTCTCGATCGGGTGCTGCTTTTGCATGCATCCCTCTTTGATAGAGACTCCAGTTCCTGCTTCCCCACGTGCTGCGCGGGAATGCTTCCCCTTCTACAGAACCTCCAGTTCCTGCTTCTCCAGGACCAGCAGCCGGTCCCGGATCTCCGCCGCCTTTTCGAACTCCAGGCGGGCCGCGGCCTCCCGCATCTGTTTCGTGAGCTTGCGGATCTCCGCCCGCAGATCGTCCAGGGAAGCGTACGCGGCGGCCGTCTCCGCCACCCGGGGAACCGGAGCGTAATCCGCTTCGTAGACCGAGGCCCGCACCTCCCGGATGGACTTCACCACGGTCTCAGGCGTGATCCCGTTTTCGCGGTTGTACTCGAGCTGCTTGTTCCGCCTCCGCTCGGTCTCCTCCATGGCGCGGGCCATGGACGCGGTGACCTTTTCCGCGTAGAGGATTACGCGCCCCTCCACGTTCCGGGCCGCGCGCCCGAAGGTCTGGATCAGGGAGCGCGAGGACCGGAGAAACCCTTCCTTGTCCGCGTCCAGGATGGCCACCAGGGAAACCTCAGGCAGGTCGAGCCCCTCCCGCAGCAGGTTAATGCCGATCAGGACATCGAACGCACCCACCCGGAGGTCACGGAGGATCTCCATCCGTTCCAGGGTCTTGATGTCGGAGTGCAGGTATCGGACGCGGACCCCCATCTCGGAATAGTAATCGGTCAGGTCCTCGGCCATACGCTTGGTCAGGGTCGTGACCAGCACGCGGCATCCCGCCTTTACCGTCTTGCGGATCTCCCCCAGCAGGTGATCCACCTGGTGCTCCGCCCGCTCCACCTGCACCACCGGGTCCACGAGGCCGGTGGGCCGGATGACCTGCTCCGTGAAGACCCCGCCGCTCTTTTGCAGCTCGTAGTCCCCGGGCGTGGCGGAGATGTACATCACCTGGTTCACCCGCTCCTCGAACTCCTGGAAGTTCAGCGGGCGGTTGTCCAGTGCGGACGGCAGCCGGAACCCGTGCTCCACCAGCGTGCTCTTCCGGGACCGGTCCCCGTGATACATGCCGCCCAGCTGCGGCACGGTGAGGTGGCTTTCGTCGAGGAAGAGAAGGGAATCCGCGGGAAAGTAGTCCATGAGCGTGTAGGGAGGTTCACCCGGGTTGCGTCCGTCCAGGTGCCGGGAGTAGTTCTCGATCCCGGTACAGTAACCCATCTCCCGAAGCATCTCCAGGTCGTAGCGGGTGCGCTGGTCCAGCCGGTTCATCTCGTAGTCCTTGCCTTCCCGCAGCAGCTCTTCCAGCCGGCCGGTCAGCTCCTTCTCGATCCCCTGCACGGCCTGTTCCAGGGACTCCCGCGTGGTGACGTAGTGACTGGCAGGGAAGAGAACGGCCCGCCGCATCTCCCGAAGCTTCTTTCCCCGCAGGGGGTCGATTTCGGAAAGGGCGTCCACCGTGTCCCCGAAGAACTCCACACGCACGGCCCGCTCGTTCTCGTAGGCGGGAAAGATGTCGACCACGTCCCCCCGCACCCGAAACGTGCCACGGTGAAAGTCGTGATCGCTCCGGAGATAGTGGATCTCCACCAGCCGGTCCAGCAGCGCCTCCCGGTTCCACTCCCGGTCACGCTCCAGAACCAGGAGCATCCGCCGGTAGTTCTCCGGCGAACCGATACCATAGATGCAGGAGACGCTGGCCACGATGATCACATCCCGCCGCTCGAACAGAGACCGGGTAGCGGAATGCCGCATCTTGTCGATCTCTTCGTTGATGGAAGCGTCCTTCTCGATGTAGGTGTCGGTCACCGGCAGGTAGGCTTCGGGCTGGTAATAGTCGTAGTAGCTTACGAAGTATTCTACAGCGTTCTTCGGGAACAGCGCCTTGAACTCGCCGTACAGCTGCGCGGCCAGGGTCTTGTTGGGGGCCACCACCAGTGCGGGGCGGTTCACCTCCTGGATCAGGTTGGCCATGGAGAAGGTTTTTCCCGATCCGGTGACCCCCAGGAGAACCTGGTGCCGGGATCCGTCCCGGACCCCCTCCACCAGTTCCGCGATGGCCTCGGGCTGGTCTCCCCGGGGTTCGTATTCCGAGATCAACTCGAAGGTTTCCAACCGTTCTATCCTCGACGCTTCCAGAGGGTCCCCTGGGGCTTGTCCTCCAGAACGATCCCGCTCGCGGCCAGTTCGTCACGGATCCGGTCGGCGGCCTGCCAGTCCCGGGCCTTCCGGGCCTCCTCGCGCTCGCGGATCTTCTCTTCGATCAGCGCCTCGGCGGGCCCTGCATCCACGTCCTGGACACCCCCCTCCCCACGGAACCATTGAAGCGGTTCCTCCTGAAACACACCCAGGAGCCCCCCCACCTGCCGGACCTGAGACCGGAACCGATGCACCAGCGCCCGGTCCGGATCCGGGATGTCCTCCGGGAGACCGTCCATCCACCGGTTGAACTCGGTGGTGGTCCGGAAAAGCACACCGATGGCCTCCGCCGTGTTGAAATCGTCGTCCATTTCCTGAAGGAACCTTTCGGCAAAGGCGTTCAGCACCCCGTGCATCTCCGCGTCCGTCCCCGGACCATCGGGTTCCCGGACCGCCAGGCCGTCCCCGGCTTCCTCATCTTCAGGCGCATCGCGCCCACAGAGTTCCTCGATCCGCAGAAGGGTGTTGTAAAAATAGTCCAGGTTTTTCCGTGTGTCGGCCAGCCCCTCATCGGAAAAATCCACCGGGGACCGGTAATGGTGAGAAAGAAAGAACATCCGGATCGTTTCCGGGCGCACCTGTTTCAGCGCATCCCGGATCGTGACAAAGTTGCCCAGGGACTTGGACATCTTGTCCTTGTGCACCGTGAGCAGGCCGTTGTGCACCCAGCAAAGGCAGTACGGTTTGCCCGTGGCCGTCTCGGACTGGGTGATTTTTTTATTGTTATGGGGAAAAACGAGATCTACACCGCCGCCGTGGATGTCCAGCGTCTCCCCGAGAAGTTTCCGGCTCATGGCCGAGCACTCGATGTGCCATCCCGGTCTGCCGTCTCCCCACGGGCTGGGCCAGGAGGGCTCGCCCGGCTTCGAGGCTTTCCAGAGGGCAAAGTCCAGAGGGTTCTTCTTTGCGGAATCCACCTCCACCCGGGCCCCCGCCAACAGTTCCTCCGGCCTTCTTCCCGAGAGCTTTCCGTAACCGCTGCATGCGTCCACGGAAAAATAGACACTGCCCTCGGACGCGTACGCGGCGTCCTTGTCCACCAGGCACCCGATCATCTCCAGCATCTCGGGGATGGTCTCAGTGGCCCGGGGTTCCTGGTCCGGCTCGAGCACCCCCAGTGATTTCAGGTCGTCGTGAAAGGCCTCTTCGTAGGTTCGAGCCACCTCCTGCCACGGAACGCCTTCCTCCGCGGCCCGTTGAATGATCTTGTCGTCCACGTCGGTAACGTTTCGGATGTACTGCAGCCGGAAGCCCCGGAAGCGGAGATACCGGACGATCACATCGAATACGATCTCCTTCCTTGCATGCCCCACGTGGCTCAGATCGTAGACCGTAGGCCCGCAAACGTACATGCGGACCTTCCCCGGTTCCAGGGTCGTGAGCGGTTCTTTCCTGCGGGTCAGCGTGTTGTATATCTTGAGTTCAGCGGGCTGCATCGATCTGCTCCTTCTACCAGGCTCGTGCCACGGCACCCCGGATCGCAGAAAGCGGGAAAAGGGCCGGGGATGCACAGGGGTCTCTTTGTCGAACGGATATCCGTCCGATTCTATGTTGAAATCGGGGCAAAGTAAAAAACAGGACGGCCCCATCCTTCGGATCGGGTTCCCGGTCACGCACACGATGCATCCGGCATCTTTTCATCCACCTGAACAATGAAACGGTTCGACATCCTGCAGGAGGGTTCAACTGGCGGGGAGAGAGTGCTGCGCTTCCATCCTTCATGGAGCGGTCGAGACACATGATCGCTCCGAGTCCAATCCCGGGGAAGGAACCGTGCTGCGGAAGCACGTTGATGGATTCGGGCCTTGCGCGGCCCTCACGCATGCGGGAACGTCAGCCCTAAGGGCAACGCGTTCCAATCTTCTACGGGGAACAGCAATGGAAGGTTTGTGACGTGGGGCGAGTGGATCCCGGCTTTCACCGGGGCAGGCTCCTCTGATGAACCTTTATCAACTCCTATGAAAAAGCGATTGGCTGCAAAATAGGTAGCTTTTTCATTTGATCACCTATGAAAAAGCGGTTGGCGGCAAAATAGGTAGCTTTTTCATATGATCAGCCTGTCAGGGGGGACCTGGGCTGCCGTTAATGAGAAAGGAGGCTCGTCATCTCCTCGCGGGTAGCCTCCTCCTTCTGGTTTTTGACGATGGAGATTTCCTTGACGAGAAGGTTCTGTACCGTGTCCAGGATCTTCTTCTCGCCAAACGAAAGTTCCTTGGTTTTTTTCAGACGGAACAGGGCCCGCAGCACCTCGGCGATCTCGAAGACCGAACCCGTCTTGATCTTCTCGGTGTACTGCCGGTACCTTCGGTTCCAGGTCTGATGATTGTCCCGGGGTACATCCTTTTCCTTCAGAATGTTGTAGATCTTCTTGACCTCGTCCTTGGAGATCACTTGCCGGAGGCCCACGGAGTTCACGTTGCTTTTGGGAATCATGATCATCATACCGTTGTGAAGGATCCGCATGATGTAGAACATATGTGTGTCGCCGGAAATGACCTTTTTTTCGATGGCTTCGATGACGCCAACACCATGGGCAGGGTATACGGCATTGTCCCCCACACTGAAACGGTCAAACTTAGCAAGTCGACTCATATCCCCCCCTCCAGTAAGTACGGCTACGAGAGCATCACATCAGGAAGCCCAGGACATCAGGTTTCATCTGTCTCCAGGTGTGGTTCGCAGTCCAGTACGGCTCACGACGG
>CAYTRL010000044.1:0-12152 GCA_964439795.1 uncultured Thermodesulfobacteriota bacterium | reverse complement strand
ATCGATCTTTCTATATCTCGTATCACCTCCTCAGGACCGGCCCTTTCCATCCGGGGACCGTTCCATGAAAGTGGTTCATGGGTTCAGATCGGGTTTCGTCCCCTGTTCACGCAGTTTTCAACTGTATGTTTGTCTGTACATACCAACCAAATACATTCCAAGCATAGTAGCATCATCCCGGAGTTTTCGTCAAGACAGATGTCGATGAAAACCCGCTCCCCGCAGCACCGCAGGCCGGTCGCCTGCCCGTCACGAACGAACCCGGGAGCCTCGCACCGCGGATCCCGCGCAGGCGCCCTTGGGCGTCTTTGAGGGCCACCGTTTCGATTCGAACCGGTCATATACAATATATAGCACAGACCCCGGGGGAAATGTCAACATATAGTATGCAAAACAGAAATCTTTTTCAGTGCGCTGAGGCAAAGAATCCAGGGCTCGACAAGAACCGGGCTCCCTGGTGGAGGGGAATCACGGCCGGGAACCCGGAGCCCCATCCTGACGCGTCCGCGGAAAAACAGGAAGCGCGGGGTGCATCCGGTTGACCCGGCACAGGGACTGTGATACTCTTTTCAAGCTTTTATGTAGTAATTTCAACATCTTATAAGAATGGAGCCTTGTATCATGAAGAAAAAAGCTCCAAAAAAAGTCCCGGTGCACTTCACGGACATGCGCACGCGGCAGGGAGCAAGTCTCCCGGCAAAAACCCAGCGGCTTTTCCGGACCGCGGGACTGAATAAATGCATCGCCCGGAACGACCTTGTGGCAATCAAGCTCCACTGGGGTGAGGTGGGGAACCTGGCCTACCTCGCCCCTCCCCTGGTCCGCGCCGTAGTGGACCAGGTCAAGGAGTGCGGGGGAAAACCGTTCATCACCGATTCCAACACGCTTTACCGGGGGGGACGCCGCAACGCGGTGGATAACATCCTGACCGCGTACCGGAACGGCTTCACACGGGAAACGGTGGGCGCGCCGGTCATCGTGTCCGACGGCCTGAAGGGGATGGACTACGTGGAAGTGAAGGGCCCGGGGCCCCGGTTCAACACCATGAAGATCAGTTCGGCCGTGCATCACGCCGACGCAATGATCGTCCTGACCCACTTCAAGGGACATCTCCTGATGGGGTTCGGGGGCGCCGTCAAGAACCTGGGGATGGGATGCGCCTCGCCGGCCGGGAAACAGGCGATGCACTCGGACCTGATCCCCACGGTGAAAAAAACGGTCTGCACCGGGTGCGGCACGTGCATCCGCTACTGCCCCGCATCCGCCATCCACAAGGTCAAGGACGGAAAGGCCTCCATCCGGAAAACACCCTGCATCGGATGCGGGGAGTGCACCGCCGTGTGCCCCGAGGGTGCCATTCCCATCCGTTGGAAATCGGACCACACGACCGTCCAGGAGAAGACGGCCGAGTACGCTTTGGCCGCCCTGCACGGGAAGGAAGGCAAGTACGGCTTCATCAACTTCCTGAACAACCTGTCCCCGGACTGCGACTGTTTTTCATGGAACGACACCCCCATCGCCCCGGACGTGGGGATCCTGGCCTCCCGGGACCCCGTGGCCATCGACCAGGCTTCGGTGGAACTCGTGAACCAGGCACCGGGCCTGCCGAACTCCCAGTTGGACGATCTCGATGCCAGGGACAAGATCCGTCACGTTACGGGCGTGGACTGGGAGACGATCCTGACCCACGGGGAAAGGATCGGGCTGGGCTCCCGGAAGTGGAAACAGGTCACCATGCGCTGAGAAAAGCTATTTCAATGAAGAAGGAACCCTATCCATGGAAGAGCAACGGTCAAACATGCACCCGGACGAAGTGACCGCCGGTATCGACTCGGGAAGCACCACCACCAAGGCCGTAATCCTGGACCGTGAGAAAACCGTCCGGGGGTTCACGATCCTGCCCACCGGCGCGGACAGCCGGGAGGCGTCCCGCACGGTGCTGGAAGCCGTGTTGCAGGAAGCCGGGGTGGATCGGGAACGTCTCCGCTACGTGGTCGCCACCGGCTACGGCAGAGAGATCGCCCATCTGGCCATGGACACGGTCACCGAGATCACCTGCCACGCCCGGGGAGTCCACGCCGCGTTCAACCAGGTCCGTACCATCATCGATATCGGCGGCCAGGACAGCAAGGCCATCCGGATCGACCCGGAGGGAAGGGTGCAGGACTTTGCCATGAACGACAAATGCGCAGCCGGCACGGGCAGGTTTCTCGAGGTGATGAGCCGTACGCTGGGGATCCCGCTGGCGGAGATGGGAGAGCGCTCCGGGTTGTCTGGGAAGCGGGTCCACGTAAGCAGCATGTGCACCGTGTTCGCCGAATCCGAGGTCGTCTCCCTGGTGGCCAAGGGCGAGCAGGTGGAGGACATTCTCAACGGCATTCACCAGGCGATTTCGGACCGCGTGGCAAGCCTGGCCATCCGCGTGGGACAGGAACCGCCCGTGGCGATCACGGGCGGTGTGGCCAAAAACCAGGCCGTGGTAAAGGCCCTGGAGGAACGGCTGTCCACCCGCTTCCTCGTCCCGGAGGAGCCGCAGCTGACCGGCGCCATGGGAGCGGCCATCATCGCCTGGGAACGTGCCGAGGCCACCTGACCGGGAGGGGAAACCGGGGGCCGGTAATCACCGCCCGCCCAGGTTCGTTTTTCGGAACTGAAGCGTCCCTACCGTCACCGTCACCTCCCGGGTCTCCTCCCCGTCCCGGACCTTCAGGACCAGCGGGGTCCCTGCCTTCTGGGAAGCGACCTTCACCAGGAACGGGACCTTCTTCAGGATCTCGCCGTCCACCTCCAGAATCACGTCTCCGGGTTTCAGCCCCGCTTCCGCCGCGGGCGCTCCCGGATCCAGGTACATCACTTTCAGTCCTTCCCCATCCCCGTTCCCGTCCCCCGAACCGCTCTCTCCCCCGTTCCCCTGGAGCTGGCGTACGTACACCCCGATGGTCCCCCGCACCACCACCCCTTTTTTCAAGGCGTCCAGCACGCCCAGGATCACGTCGCTTGGGATGGCGAACCCCAGGTTCTGCCCCGCCGCGTAGACGGCCGTGTTGACCCCGATCACCTCTCCGTTGGACAGGAACAGGGGGCCGCCGCTGTTTCCCGGGTTCAGGGCGGCGTCGGTCTGGATGAAGTCGATGTACGGCCCTTCCCGCCGCAAAGAGCTCACCACGCCCGTGGTCACGCTCTGGGTGAGCCCATACGGGTTGCCGATGGCCACCACCAAGTCCCCCACCTCCACATCGTCCATGTCCATGATCGTCACCGGGGGAAGGGTTTCCTCTTCGGCCAGCTTCGCTCGGATCATGGCCAGGTCGGTGTCCTTTTCATAGCCCACCACCTCCCCTTCCCGCTTCGTACCGTCCCGCAGGGTGAGGACCACGCTCTTGGCAAGCTGCACCACGTGGTAGTTCGTGAGGATGTAACCGTCTTCAGACACCGCGAACCCGGTCCCTTCGGACTTCTGCTTCGGCATCGGCTGCCCCCCCCCGCAGATCAGGCCCAGGGTGTGGTCGATCGCCGTGCAGGGAAGGACGCACGCCACCAGAAAAACGGAGGAGACGATGAAGTTCAGCACCCGCCCCAGCAACGGCCGTTTTTCGGCCTCCGGTTCCTTGAAATCGTTGTAAGCCTTCTCGTACTTGGAAATCTCCACCTGCACCTGCACCACGGAATCCTGGTTTTCCCGCACAACCCGGGCAAACGAGGCCTTCCAGTCGTTCTCTTCCACCCGGCCGGCCCCGGCCCCGGCCGGCAACAGCATTGTCAGCACGAGACAAGCCGCAAGAAGCCGCAAACCCAACGTTTTTTTCATGGCACTCCCCATCCCACGACCCCTTTCAAAGCTACGGTGATTCTTTGACAAACCCGATTTTCAGCTGCTAGTATTACAGTTTCTCTGCAAATTGGAAAGAATCCCCCCGGGAAGAGAACGATCCATCGTTTTCCGATCTTCGCGGTCATCCGGCAGCAGCGCAACGACAGAAACCGGGGTATTTACCCCGGTTTCCGGTTCGCGTCGCCCATTCTCAGACACCGATACGCCGGTCAGGACGCACCCCCGGAGGAGCGGTGTTCACCAACCGCCGGAAGGAAGCAGCTCATGAGCAAGGAAAACCCGGTCCGGCCGCCTGAACCGCTGTCGGTAAAGGGAGCCAAAGAGCTTCGAGAGGAAGTCCTGGACGCCGGACTCTGCACGGCCTGCGGCATGTGTCTCGGTCTCTGCCCCTACATGGAGGAGATGGGAGAACACGTGGCCATGATCTCCGACTGTCGTGGAGACCACGGGCGATGCTATGCGGTGTGCCCCCGCACCGAGACCGATCTGGATCTTCTGCGGGACGCGTTCCACCCCTCCTGGAGATCCACGTCGCCGGACTATGAACTGGGTCCCCACCAGGCCGTCTGGATGTCCCGATCCCGGAGCGAAGAGGTGCGCCGTCGGGCGCAGTACGGGGGTACCGTCACCGCGCTTTCCCTGTTCGGCCTGGATACCGGTCAGATCGATGCCGCTCTCATGACCCCCTGGTCCCAGGATCCGGAAGATCTCTACCTGACCCGGCCCTGGCTGGCCCGGACCCGGGAGGAGGTCCTGGCGGCGGCGGGCTCCAAGTACACCGCCTGCCCCACGCTCCGGATCCTGGACGAGACCCTGCGCCGGGATGCGAAGAAACTCCTGGTGGTTGCGCGACCCTGCCAGATGCTGGCGCTTCGCAAGAGGATGCGCATCCAGGACCCGGAGTTCGCCGGGGAACACATCGCCCTGACGTTGAGCCTCTTCTGCATGTGGTCCATGTCGTACCGGGAGTTCCGGAAGTGGGCGGAACCGCTTCTGGAAGCGGAACCGATCCGTCGCATCGACATCCCCCCGGGAAAGATGGTGGCGGAAACCGACCGCGGGAGCGTGGAGATGTCTCACGATGACGCACGGGAGCGCTCCCGGGAAACCTGCCAACAGTGTTACGACTTCACCGGGGAACTGGCCGACCTGTCCGTGGGGTCCACCGAGTGGAAGCAGGACTGGAACACGCTCATCGTACGGAGCGAGGCGGCCCGTGCCTTTGTGGAGGCGGCCGAGGCCCGGGGGATCATCGAACTGGAACCGTTTCCGCAGGAGCGGATCGATCTGCTCCGGCAGGCCGCCGCTCAGAAGAAGAAACGGGTCCTGGAAGCCCTGGAGCGGGATAAAGAACAACGAGAGCCGTACCTGAGGATCTCGCAGGAGGAGAAGGACCACTTCCTGTCAGGAAACCGCTCTTAATGTTCTCCACAACTTTTACATTTTTTTATAAAGCTTGTAACAAGATTGGCCCTGAACATTAAAAACCCTTTTGGGTTCCGGCGAACAAGAAGTGCTCGTATGCAAGCCCTGGCGAAGGGTCGAACCGAGAGACAGAACAGTTTCCACCCTTCGCCGGCACAGACACCACAATGGGTCTTCCCGATGCTCATTGCCTGGTGAAGGTTCGGGTCGCGAGACAGACCCTTGAGGTCGCCGCAGCGAAACGGGCCGAACCCAACGCCGCAGACGGGTGCTTATCGTTCGCCGGATAAGGAGTTGAATATGGATCCGCTCTTACCCGAAGAACCGGGCCGCAAGGTTCTCATGATGGGCAACGAGGCCATCGCCCGCGGCGCCCTGGAAGGCGGCGTTCACTTCTGTTCGGGGTATCCCGGTTCTCCCTCCTCGGAAATCCTGGGGGCCCTGACCCGCGTGGCATCCCACTTCGACGTGTACACCGAGTGGTCCTCCAACGAGAAGGTGGCCCTGGAATGCGCGGGGGGGGCCTCGTTCGCCGGCCTCCGGGCCATGGCCACCATGAAGCAGAACGGTGTGAACGTGGCCGCGGACATCCTTACGGCCATCTCCCTTACCGGCAGCCCCGGCGGCCTGGTCCTGCTGGTGTGCGACGACCCGGGGGGCATCTCCAGCACCAACGAGGTGGACACGCGCAACTACGCCGCGCTGGCGGACGTGCCCCTGCTGGAACCCGCCACCTTCCAGGAGGCGAAGGATATCGTCCGCTGGGCGTTCGAACTCTCCGAAGAACTCCAGATGCTCTGCATGGTCCGGTCGGTCACGCGCATCTCCCACGCACGAGGCGTGGTTGAGCTCGGCCCCCTGGCACGGACGCCCCGCAAGGCGGGGATGGGTCCCGGCGAGCGGTACGCGTCCCTGCCGCCCTGCCCCAAACACGCCGAACAGAAGGCCAAGCTCCGACGCGCGGAGGAGATCTTCAACACGTCGCCGTTCAACCGCTATGCAGGGCCGGACGATCCGGAGCTGGTGATCGTCACCTCCGGAACCGGCTGGTGGTACGCCACCGAGGCGATCCGCATACTGGGAGAGTCGAACCGCGTGGGCGTGCTCAAGCTGGGAACCACCTGGCCCCTGCCCCGGAAATTTCTGGGCTCCCACCTCCGGAAAACCCCCGCGATCCTCGTCATCGAGGAGTCGGACCCCGTCCTGGAGGTCAACCTGCGCGCCCTGCTGCCGGAGCCCGATTTCCTGGGGGGGCACCAGCCGAAGATGTACGGCAGGGTGTCCGGCCATGTGGAGGGCCCTTTCGGGCCCGGCGTGGGAGAGATGGACCCGGACCGTGTCGCCCAGGCGGTCACCCGGTGCCTGGGGATCTCCGCCCCGTCCCGCCCGCGGCCGCTCAAGGAGGCGATGCAGGCGGAGGTGACCTTCCCGCTTCCCGCGCGGGAAGTGGCCTTCTGTCCCGGGTGCCCCCACCGGGCCTCCTACTGGGTCATGAAAAACGCGCTCCGGCTGGACGGGCGCGACGGGCTCCTCATCGGTGACATCGGCTGCTACTCGCTGGGGTTCGGCCGCACGGGCTACTACATGTCCCGGACCATGCACTGCATGGGATCCGCCATCGGGTTCTGCTCGGGCATGGGCAAGCTGGAACGCTTCGGGTTCCAGCAGCCGTGCATCGCCGTGGTAGGGGACTCCACCTTCTTCCACGCCTGTCTGCCGGGCCTAGTCAACGCTCGCTATAACGGCTCCTCCTTTCTGTGCGTGGTCCTGGACAACAGCGCCACCTCCATGACCGGGTTCCAGCCGCACCCGGGCACCGGAAAGACCGCCCAGGGAGAGGAGGCTCCCCGAATGTCCGTGGAGTCCGTATGCAATGGCATGGGCATCCCGGTGGACATGGTGGACCCGTTCGATGTGGAGGAAGCCACCCGGCGGGTACACCGGCTGCTCCAGAAGGGAGAGCTGCGAGTGCTGGTGTTCCAGCACAAGTGCGCGGTCCTGCAGACGCGGGAAGAGGGGCTCCCCGACCGCCGGGTCGCGGTGAACCCCGACCGATGCAAAGGGGAGACGTGCGGATGCAACCGGTTCTGCTCCACAGCCTTCGGGTGCCCGGCCCTGATCTGGGACGCGGATCAAGGCAAGGCCGCCATCGACGAGGTCATCTGCTCCCGGTGCGGCCTCTGCGCGCAGATCTGTCCCGAGGGGGCCATCATTGTTGAGGAAGAGGAGACGGCGGCATGAACGGTTCCGGCAAGGACCCTTTCAATCTCATCATCGCGGGCGTGGGCGGACAGGGAAACATCCTGGCGTCGGCCGTGATCGCCCAGGCGGCCCTGCTCGAGGGCATCGACGCCACCATCGGGGAAACCTACGGTGTGTCCCAGCGCGGAGGTTCTGTCATGAGTCACGTACGGCTCACGGCCGGGGCATCGCCGGGCCCGCTGATCCCCCGGGGGGAGGCGGACATCCTGCTGGGCTTCGAGCCGCTGGAAACCTTCCAGGTAGCCATGGAGTTCGCCAACCCGGATACGCGCATCCTCTGCAACCCGAGACCCGTTTTCCCGATCGGTGTCCTGGGCGGGGACCATGCATACCCGCCCGTGGAAACCCTGCTGGATCTCCTGAAACGCCACGCCGGGGGGCTGACCATCGTGCAGGCCACCGACATGGCCCGTGAGGCCGGGGAGATCCGCTCCATGAACCTGGTCATGGTGGGCGCCGTTGCCGGGCTGAACCTGCTGCCCCTCAAGCTGGAAAGCTTCCGGGAAGCCCTGGACCGTCAGTTCCGGGGAAAGGCCCTGGAGGTGAACCGGGAGGCGTTCGAACGCGGTCTCGGGGCCGCCGCACCCCCTTCCTGAAAAGGAACATCACCATAAGTAGCCCGTGAGTGGCGGGGATGCGGTCGGATAAGTAGAGCGTGTGGAAAGACTGTAAAGGAATATACAGATCACCCTTTGGATCAGGGAGAATCAGTCGTGCCTATATATGAATACAAATGCGACAAGTGCGGAGCCGTCAGTTCGTATCTCGAGAAGATCGACGAGTGGCACTGGCGCAGGAGAAAATGCAAGAAGTGCAGGAGCAGAAAGACCCGGAAGGTTCTTTCCCGGTTCTCCTCCAGCGTGGAGCGGACGCAAACGGAAACCATGAACGAGCTGAAGCAGATGGGAAACGTGCAGTTCGTCCCCAAGAGCACCCCGCCCTGGGGAGACGGGCCCCCGCCCGGGGGATGCCCGTACGAAAACGCGGAAAAGGGGAAAAGCGGGAAGCCCGGCGACCCCGCCGGTCCCGGCGAGAAACCCTCCGGGGGCTGATCTCCCGGAACGCTCAGTGTTCCATGTTTGGGGACTGCTCCGCTTCCCCTGTACACTCCAGTCTTGAGTTTCCCCGGCCATATATTGTCTATCATGGAATCGAAATCTTCAGTGATTCGGAGACGCTGACCTTTCACATGTTTGAAAGTTTTTCCGTTGTTTGCTCAACGTAGAGCTCATCGGTCGCCCAAGAAGATCGTTAAGTTCCCGCCCGCTTAGTTGCGGTCCGCTGTAGCGACTTGTCTGCCCTTATTCTGTGGCTCCTAAACAATGAGCAACCCAACAGCCCAGTACACGGCAATCAGCATCTGAACAGAGAAGGCCAGAAAACGGAGCGTCACGGCCGTGGCTGAAAGCGAGGCGAGATGAATCAGAGACTGCACAATACGGGCACCAAGGAGCACATAGGCGAGGGAGTCCGTGATGGCCGACTTCCGTAGTTTATGAGATGCAGAAACCATAAGAAGTTTCTCAAAGAAAAAAATAAATCATGTGGCTACCCACTCTCTCCCCTCCAAGTGTCAAATCTGATTGTGCCCTCTTTGAGACCGCTGTAAGATCAAGTCTCGATCAGGACAATTTATGTTTTTACCACCGTATCGGTTCCGTGGAGGATGGAGAAAGAGCGCAGCGTTGAGCCTCTGCTCCCTCCCATGGCGGAAGGGGCGACAGGGCGGCTGAGCAGGGAGACCCGAGGGGGAGCCGCCCCGAGCGCCTGGAGCCTTGGAAGGAAACAGGGTCTCTCCCCCCGGCACAGAAGTCTTGCCTGCCTAGGAGAAACACCATTCCCCTTGCCTGTACGGCCCATGAATGATAGGAATCCAGGAGATTCAACTTTTCACTCTCCACCCGAACCCGCATCATGGGGATTGCACATTGTCGGAAACGCAGCCGGTACAGATCGAAGGGGAACTCACCCACATCGTCTATTCCAGCGAGGAAACCGGGTTCACCGTGGCCCGGATCCAGCGTACGGGCCAGGTACGCCCCACCACGATCGTGGGAAGCCTGACATCCCTGACCCCGGGGGTGACGCTTCGGCTGACCGGACAATGGACCCAGCACAAACGGTTCGGCAGACAGTTCCGTGTTGAAGCCTTCTCCGTTGCGACACCCGCCACTACGGAAAGCATCCAGCGCTACCTGGGCAGCGGTCTGATCCACGGCGTGGGCCCTGCCATGGCCAAGCGGCTCGTGGACCGGTTCGGCGAGGAGACGCTGGAGATCATCGAGAACGAACCCCACCGCCTGCGGGAGGTGTCCGGCTTCGGGAACCGGCGGATCGCTACGATCCGGGCCGCCTGGAAGGCGCAGGGGGAGATCCGGCAGATCATGATGTTCCTGCAGGACCACGGCATCAGCCTCTCCCTGGCCACCAAGATCTACAAGCACTACCGGGAACGGGCCATCCCCCTGCTCCAGGAAAACCCGTACCGGCTGGCCTCCGAGGTGTTCGGGGTGGGCTTCAAGACCGCGGACCGGATCGCCCGCGCTATGGGGGTGGAGGCGGATTCGGAAAAACGGGCCCAGGCCGGGATCCTGTTCGTGCTCCAGGAGTCGGTGGGGGAAGGCCACACCTTCCTTCCGTACGAGGCCCTGCTGCAGCGAAGCCGGGCCATCCTGGAAATCGAGGACGAGGAGATCCTGCAGAAAGCCGTAGCCAACCTGTTCACGGACAAACAGATCCACATGGAAGACGTGAACGAGGGCCTGGAAAGCTTTCAGGCCAACCAGAAAGCGGTCTACCTGCCCGCCTTTCACACCGCAGAGCAGGGGGCGGCACAATACCTCAGCACATTTATCAAGCAACCGCCCCCCGTTCCCCTGTTCGATCCCGCCCGGGCCGTGAAGCAGGCGGAGACCCGGTTGGACATGACATTCGCCCCGGAGCAGCGGCAGGCGGTGGAACGGGCCATGAAGGAACGATGCCTGATCATCACCGGGGGCCCGGGTACCGGGAAAACCACCCTGGTGAGGATCCTGGTGACCCTCTGCCGGGAACTGGGGTCCCGCTGCCTGCTGGCCGCGCCCACGGGCCGGGCCGCCAAGAGGCTGCACGAGGTCACCGGGGAACCGGCCCGGACCCTCCATCGCCTGCTCGAGTTCAGCTTCCAGAAGGGAGGGTTCGTCCGAAACGAAAAAAACCCGCTGGAGGGAGACATCGTGATCGTGGACGAGACATCCATGATCGACGTGGTCCTCTTCTACCACCTGGTGAAGGCCCTGCCTCCCCGCGGCTCCCTGGTCCTGATCGGTGATGTGGACCAGCTTCCCTCCGTGGGGCCGGGCCGGGTCCTCACGGACCTGATCGACAGCGAGCGGATCGGTGTGGTCCGCCTCTCCAGGATCTTCCGGCAGGCGCAGGAAAGTCTGATCATCACCAACGCCCACCGGATCCTGGAGGGACAAGGCCCCCTGGAAGGCGAAAAGCAGAAACCGGGAGAAGACGATGAACCCCTCCACGATTTCTACTTCATCGAGGAGGATGACCCGGAGCAGGTGGCCGAGCGGGTCCGCGCCCTCTGCGCCGAACGGATCCCGGAACGGTTCGGGTTCGACCCCCTGGAGGACATCCAGGTAATCACCCCCATGCACCGGGGCGCGGCCGGCGCGGAGAACCTGAACGCGCTGCTCCAGGAAAAGCTGAACCCAGCGGGCACCGCCCTGCAGCGGGGAGGCACGACCTACCGCGAGAACGACAAGGTCATGCAGATCCGGAACAATTACGACAAGGAGGTGTTCAACGGGGACATCGGGCGCATCCGGTCCGTGAACGCGGAAGACAACGAGGTCGTTGTCCTGTTCGACGAAATGGCGGTGCAGTACGAGGCAACGGACCTGGACGAACTGGTTCCCGCGTACGCCATCACGGTACACAAATCCCAGGGCAACGAGTACCCGGCCGTGGTCCTGCCGCTCATGACCCAGCACTACATGCTTCTGCAGCGGAACCTGCTCTACACGGCCCTGACCCGCGGGAAAAAACTCGTCGTGGTCGTAGGTTCCCGCAAGGCCATGCGCATCGCCATCCACAACACGAAAACAAGGCAGCGCTTCACCCGGCTCCGGGAGAGGCTCCGCCTGGGGATCCCCGCATGAACCCTGCCGCCTATCGCCGCGCCTTCTCCCGGGAGGAAAAACCCCTGACGCCCAGACGGGCCCTGCTGCACGATATCATCTTCGAGGCCGAAACCCCGGCGGGAAAAGCCTTTGACGTGGTGTTGCTCCTGGCCATCGTGCTCAGCGTGCTTGCCGTCATGCTGGAGTCGGTGAGCGGCATCCGGGTCCGGTACGGGCATATGCTGTACGGGATCGAGTGGTTCTTCACGATCCTGTTCACCATCGAGTACCTGCTGCGGCTGGTCTGCGTGCTCAAGCCGCATCGGTATGCGCTCAGCTTCTTCGGGATCGTGGACCTGCTCAGCGTGGTACCCACCTACCTGAGCCTGGTCATCGCGGGCACGCAGTCCCTGCTGGTGATCCGCGTCCTCCGGCTGCTCCGGGTCTTCCGGGTGTTCAAGCTGGCCCGCTACCTGGGGGAGGCCCGCGTTCTATCCACCGCCCTCCGGCAGAGCCGCGCC
>CAYTRL010000043.1:0-21507 GCA_964439795.1 uncultured Thermodesulfobacteriota bacterium | reverse complement strand
TGGCCCGGTGCCTGGGATCGCTCTACCGGCATACCCGGGACATGGCGTTCGAGGTGCTGGTGGTGGACAACGGGTCCACGGACGGCACGGTGGAGGATGTGCGCGGGGCGTTCCCCGGAGTCAAGCTGATCATAAACGACGAAAACCTGGGGTTCACCCGCGGCTCCAACCAGGGGATCCGGGCCGCCTCCGGCAGGTACATCGCCCTGCTGAACAACGACACGGAGTTCACGGAGAACGCGTTTCACAAGATCGTCTCCTTCCTGGACGAACACCCGGACGTGGCCGCCGCCGGCCCCCGTCTCTACAACCCCGAGGGGACCGTGCAGGAATCGGCGATGAAGACCTTCATCACGATCCAGTCCGCCCTGATCGGCGGTCAGATCCTGGCCCGGCTGGGGCAAAAACTCCTTCCCTCCCTGAACCTCTTTCCGGAGATGGTCCTGGCCACCCACGAACAGGACCGGGTGGAGGAGGTGGCCTGGATCACCGGGGCCTGCATGGTGATCCGCCGGGAGGCCCTGGAGGAAATCGGCCTTCTGGATGAAAACATTTTCATGTACTGTGAAGACATGGAATGGTGCTTCCGGGCGGGCAGGGCAAACTGGAGGATCGTCTATTATCCCCTGGCGGGAATCATCCACCTGGACCACTACCCGAGCAAGGATTCCATGCCGCGCATCTCGAGCCAGCACATGGGCAATCAGATCTACTTTTTCAGGAAATACAAGGGACCCGTGCCTGCTGCGATCCTGGGGGGAAGCCTGTTCACGGGCAGCCTGCTGAAGCTGCCGTTCTTCTATGCGGCACAGGCAGCCCTCAAGCCGTTCAACCGGCAGCTCTCGCAGCGGTTCACGATCAAGACGCTCTTTCACTATCACGCCGTGCGGTACTTCATCTCTCGAACACGCTCGGTTCCCGGACCCGGTACGGGACGAAAGACCGGATGAAATCCCCGAAAGAAATCACCCGGAACACCTTCGCTCAGATCGCGGGCCGAGTCGTCATGATCCCCCTGCGGCTGACCATCAACGCCACCCTCGCCCGGCACCTCCACAAGGAAGGATACGGGGAATACAGCCTGATCGTCGTGCTGCTCATGTTCCTCAACCTGCTGGTGGACCTGGGGATCAACGACATCGCCGTGCGGGAGGTCTCCAAACGGTGGAAGCGGTTCCACGAACTCCTGCCCAACCTCTTCCTCCTGAAGGCCCTGCTCACCCTCATGGCCTTCGGCGCGGGCATCCTGGCCGTTCATCTCCTGGGGTACTCTTCCGAGGTCCGTTCCGCCGCCCGGCTGGCGTCCTGGGTGCTCTTTTTTAACGCGGTAAGCTCCATCGGGGTCATCGCGTACCGAGCGCGGCTGGACATGAAGTTCGCCGTCTTCTGCGATATCCTCGCGGAGACCGTCTACCTCTGCCTGATCCTGCTCCTGATCCGGGAAAACGCATCCATCGACGCCGTCATCCGGCTCATGGTCGTCTCCCGCCTGATCCACGCCGTCTTCATGACCGGGATCCTGATCTGGAAATACCGGCCCCGTCCGGGCCGGCTGGCCCCGAAAACCATCTTCTCTCTTCTCCGGCAGTCGTTCGTGCTCTGGCTCTCACAGCTCATGGCGGTGACCTACAGCTACATCGACGTGATCATGCTCTCCAAGCTGTCCGGGGAAGAGGCCGTGGGGCTCTACAACGCCTCCTTCTCCCTGATCATGTACGCCGTCTTCTTCCCCGTGGCCTTGATGAACTCCGTCTTTCCCGTCATGTGCAAGTCCTACGGAGAGGACCTCACCGCGTTCCGGGAGATCATGCAGAGCGCCATGAACATCCTCTGGTCCGCGGCGGTTCCCATGGCCGTATTCGGCATGATGTTCGCGGAAACGATCATCGTGTTCCTTTACGGAAAGGAGTTTATCGCCTCCGCCAGTGCCCTCAGGATCCTCATATGGGCCTCGGCTTTCATGTTCCTGAGCGTGGTCATGCCGTTTACCTTCATCGCCTCCCACCAGCAGAACAAGATCATCTACTTCGGCCTGACCGGGGTCTGTCTCAACATCGGCATGAACCTGCTGCTCATCCCCCGGTACGGCTTTGTGGGAGCCAGCATCGCTACGGCAGCCACGGAGATCATGGTTCTGGGCATCACCATGGTCGTGATCTTCCGCTTTCTCCGGTTCGCGCCCTCGCCCACCGTCTTTGTCAAATGCCTCCTGGCGGGGGCGCTGAGCGGACTCGTCATACACCTGGCGCACCCCTGGGGCGTGCCGGCAAGCGCCGGACTCGGGGCCATTGCTTTCCTCGGCCTGTATGTTCTGCTCCGCGTATTTTCCAGGGAGGAACTCCTGAGGGCTTTGGGCAGGACCCCAGCCACCCGGAGTCCGTGAGGCGACATGCGAAAGGCAATCCCCTTCTTCGTACTGTTCGTGGCCGTGGCCGCGGTATACCGCAAGGTCCTGTTCGGCGGGGAGGCCTTCTTCTTCGCGGACATCGCCACCCAGAACTACCCCTGGAAGGCGTTCTTTGCCGAACACCTCCGGGCAGGCGCCCTGCCCGTCTGGTTCCCGTTCATGCACAGCGGGTTTCCCCTGTACGCGGAGATCCAGGCCGGCTTCTTTTATCCGCTGAACTGGATCTTCTTCTCGCTGTTTCCCGTTTCCGCGGCCTACCACGGCCTGCAGGCGCTCCATCTCTTCCTGTGCGGTGTGTTCCTGTTTCTGCTTGCCCGGGAATGGGGACAGGACCGGGGGCCGGCCCTGTTCGCCGCCCTGACGTTCATCCTTTCCGCGTTTTTCTTCACGCACCTGGTGCACCTGAGCATGTACCTGACCGCGTGCTGGCTCCCCCTGGAACTGTTGCTGCTGGAAAAGGCGCTGAAACGGGAGGCCCGCTTCTGGTTCCTGATGCTCTGTCCCGTGGTCGCCTTGCAGATCCTGGCCGGCCACCCCCAGATCGTCGCCTTCTCCGCCCTGGCCCTTTTCTTCCGCCTGTCATGGCACGTTGCGGTCGAATTTCCCCGGCAGGGCGTGGGTTCCTGCCTGCGCTGGCTGGCCCTCGGGGCCGGCGTCGTGGGGATGGCCCTGGCCCTGAGCGCCGTCCAGATCCTGCCCACCGTGGAACTGGTGAAGCATTCCATCCGTGCGGGCGGCCTGTCCCAGGCCGTGGCAAACGAGCACTCCATGGCCCCCTGGACGCTGCTGATGTACGTCTTCCCCAACCTCTTCGGCTACGCAACCCCGGCCTTGAACACGGATTTCTGGCTCCATGGGGTGAACTACTGGGAAATATGCCCCTACGCGGGTCTTCTTCCCCTGCTCCTCTGCATCCTCCCGCTGCGGAAAAAACCGGTGGGACCGTACTCGTTCTTTTATTTCCTGCTCCTGTTCTCCCTGGTGATGATGCTGGGAACCTACACCCCCCTGTACGGGCTCCTGAAAAACATCCCGCCGTTCTTCTACTTCCGGGCGCCCTGCAGGTTCATCCTCCTGGCCACCCTGGCCCTCTCCCTCCTGTCCGGATACGGGCTCCACCTCCTGCTGCACGCCGGGGACAGAGAAAGGGAACGCACCCTGAAATTCCTCACCTGGACGAGCGGCCTGGCCACGGCGGCGGTTCTCGTTGTGAGCAGTGTGGGGACCCTGGCCCTCTCGGTTTTCCACGGGCCGCTCCGGCACCGGTTGATGGAATTCGGCTCCCGCTACATCCAGGAACAGATCCACGAACAGGGGACCTTTCTCAAGCCTCTGGAATACTACGAGGGAAAACTTTCCTGGGCGGTGGACACGATCCTGAACCGCCTCCGGGAGGCCCTGGACCCCTTCCTGCCGGGGGTTTACGTTCCCGTTCTTCTGTTGTTCCTCTTCTTCCTCCTTGTGGTTCTCACCCGAAGACAGATCTGCTCGAACCGTGCCTTCCTGGCCGGGTGCATCCTTCTTCTCGTTCTGGACCTCTCGGTCTTCGGCCTGTCCTACAACCCCTCCATTCCCCGGGAGGAGGCCTTCTCCCCGTCCCCCGTGGTGGAACGGCTGCAGGCCGAACCGGAACGGTTCCGCGTCATGCGGGACGTCCGTTCCACGGCCCGGGGGAGCCGGGAGGTAAAATCGCTTCTTCCCGCCTGCATCGGGTCGGTGTGGGGCATCCGCTGCTCGGACCAGTTCACCCCGCTGGCCCTCGGCAGGTATGTGGACCTCCTGCAGGTCGTCCGGGACGACCCGGGATTCATCCTGGAAGGAAAAATCGAACACCGGAACCTCCTGCAACTGCTGGGGACCCGGTACATTTTGAGCAATAAACCGGTACGCGATCTCCCCCTTGCGGCCCGGTACGACCGGGAAGGGGTGTCCCTTTACCGGAACCCCGGGGAACTGCCCCTTCTCTTCTTTGCGTCCGACTACCGGGTGGAGCAGGACCCGGAAAGGGCCCTGGGCCTGATGGCGGACCCGGAAAGGGATTTCTCCCGGACCGTCCTGCTGGAGCAAAAACCACCGTACGACCTGCCTGTGCGCCGGGAGGAGGCTCGGATACGGGTCCGGAGTGTCTCCCCTGACGAGGACCGGGTGGAGGCCGAGGTGACGGCACCCACACCGGGCATGCTCGTTCTCACGGTCTGCCATTATCCGGGCTGGACCGTCCGCGTGGACGGGGAACCACGCCGTCTTTACCGGGCGGACTACACCTACCAGGGGGTGTTTCTTGAACCGGGACGGCACACCGTCTCCTTCCGCTTCGATCCGCCGGGCCTGCGTACCGGGGCTGTTTTCACCCTGGGTTCCATGATCCTGTGGCTCTATCTCGCGATCCGGATGATCCGGAGAAAAGACCTGAGAGGCAGAAATTCCGCTCCACGAACGCCGGATCATCCCCAGAAAAATTGACATGGATTTTTTGAGCCGGTATCTTGGTTTAGATAAACTTTGGGCCATGATTTCCTTCCTTTTTCCGCGGCTCCATATTAAATCACTTTGTTATGATATGAGCTTCGACCGTTTGTGTGGAGATTTACCGGGTGAAAATAGGAATCAACGCACTGTTCCGCGGCGAACCCACCGGCGTGGCGAATTACATCTGCAACCTCGTCTATTCCCTGGCCGAGATCGACCGTGAAAACCGGTACGTGATCTACATGAGCCGGGAGAGCGACCGGTACATTCAGGTGGACCAGGAGAACTTCACCAAGGTCTACCCCTCCGTGGACGCGAACCGGCCGGCGTACCGGCGATACTGGGAACAGGTGAAAATGCCCGCCCTGGTGGACGCGGACGGCCTCGATCTCTTTCACTGCCCCATGAACGTCATCCCCCTGTTCATGAAAACGCCCCGCATCGTCACCATTATCGATACGCAATATTTCGCGTACCCGGAGCACTATTCCTTTCTGAGAAAGAACTACAACATCCTCTTTCAGAAACTGTCCCTGCTCAGGGCCTCGGGCGTGATCACCATCTCCGAAAGCGTCCGGCGGGAGATCAATCAACACTTCAAGACCCCGCTGGAAAAGATCCGCGCCATCCACTTCGGGATCGACCCGAGTTTTCTCGCCCCCATCGATGAGCGGATCGTGGAGCAGGTTCGCGGTGAATACGGCTTGAACGGGCAGAAATACGTCCTGTTCGCCGGCTTTCCCCACGGCAGGAAAAACCTGCCGAACATGCTCAGCGCCTTCAAGCGGGTCAAGACCCGGCTCGATCTTCCCCACGTCTTTGTCCTGGCCGGAGACCGGGGCTTTAACCAGGACTCCGGCAACAAGGAGATCGACCAGACCATCGCCGAGTTGAGGATGGAGAACGATGTCAAGTTTCTGGGGCACGTGCCGGGGATCTGCACGGGAGCGGACCCGTCCTGCCGGAAGCTGCCGTTTCTCATGGCCGGGGCGGACGTTTTCATGTTCTCGACCCTCTACGAAGGGTTCGGCCTGCCCCTTCTGGAATCCATGGCCTGCGGGACCCCGGTGCTCGCCTCTACGCTGCCCATCATGCGGGAGGTGGGGGGGGACGCCGGAGTCTTCACAGACCCCCATGACGTGGAGGATATCGCCCGCGGGCTCGCCCGCCTCTTCCAGGAACCGGAATACCGGGAGGAAATGGTCCGGAAGGGACGGGAAAGGATCCTCGGGTTCAGCTGGGGCAAAAACGCGGAGCAGAGCCTGGAGTACTACCGGAAAATCTATCAAAGCGTTAAGAAATACAACTGAGGAAGCATCGGTCGGCGCCGCAGGGTTCCGGCCCCCGCACCCTTTGCCCGCACCGGACATCCGGCGGCCATCCGTTCTCCGGGAACCCCTGCAGGAACGGCCGAACCGACCGAACCCGGGACCCACAGCGGCCGGAAAGACACCGACAGGAGGTCCGTCCCCTTGAAGATCGGACTCGTGGATCCGAGAACCGGGAAACTTTCAGAGGAATCGTTTCCTCACCTGGGCCTCGGATACCTGGGCAGCAAGGTGGAAGAGCTTGCCTCGTGCGTCCGCGTTCTGGACCGCAGGGTGGCCACCCCGGCCGAGGAAGAGGCGTTTCTCGCGGAAGGACTGGACGTGGTGGGCATCTCGGCGGCGAGCTTCACCTTCGAAGAGGCCATCGATTTCGCCCGGCGGATCAAGGCACAGACACCCGGCACCCGGGTGGTGCTGGGCGGCCCCCATGTCTCGGTGGCCATGAGGGACACCTTCGCGGACGCCGCCGTGGACCTGGCGGTCTACGGAGAAGGGGAAGAGACCTTTCCGGATCTGATCCGGACTCTGCAGAACGGAGCGTCCGATCCTCTGGCCTCGGTCCGGGGACTTCTCTACCGCAAGGGGGACGGCATCGAGCAGACACCCCCGAGACCGCCCGTGCAGGACCAGGACGGGATTCCGTTCCCCTGTTTCCATCTCTTCCCCATGGAAAAGTACTCGTCCTACCCGCTCTACACCAGCCGCGGCTGCCCCTTCCGCTGCATCTACTGCTGCTGCCACCTCCTGTGGGGAAACAAACCGAGGTTCCGCTCCCCGGAAAACATCATCCGGGAAATACGGCACGCAAGAGAGAACTTTGCCTGGACGGACAAGTCGTTCCTGATCCTGGACGACACCTTCAACCTCAGACCGAAACGCGTGGAAGCGTTCTGCGACCAGTTGCTCCGGGAAGAGTTGAAGATCAGCTACTATGTGTGGGGCTTCCGCGCGGACCTGGCGCCCATGCCCATGCTGAAGAAGATGAAAACCTCCGGCTGTGAAAGCGTGTCCGTGGGCGTGGAGAGCGCCAACGAAGAGGTTTTGCGGCGCATCCGGAAGGGAGAGAGCCTGCATCAAATCCTGGAGACGCTGAACAACCTGAAAAAGGTGGGAATCTACCCCGTGAGCCTATTCATGATCGGCAACCCGGGAGACACTCTGGAAACGGCCCGGGAGACCATAGAGTTTGCCCGAAAGAACCGGCTCTACCTGTCGGTCTTCAACATGGCGCTGCCCTATCCCGCCACCGACCTCTGGACGTTCGCCAACGAATCGGGCACCTTCCTGAAGGACAGCTTCACCCAGTTTCACCACTACTCCAGCGAACCGATCTTTGAAACCCCTGAATTTCCCGCGGCGGACCGGATCCGTGCCTACCGGATGGCCCGCCGCTTCGAACGAAAGCAGCGCATCAAGTTCGAGATCCTGCGCAAAGTGGATTTCATCCGGCGGGGAGAATTCCGGGACCTTTCCTGGGAACGGGTTTCCCGGTCGGCGGGAAGGCTGCGCCGCTATCTTCTGGATCTGCTTTTCGAGAGAAAATCCGAAGAAAAGCTGTAACCGTTGGAAGGAAGAGATTGATGAAGGCACTGATCACCGGAGGGGCGGGGTTCATCGGCGGAAACATCGCCGGCAGGCTGATGAGCCGGGGGGATGAGGTCGTCATTATGGATAACCTTTCCCGCACCGGGGGCCGGAGCAACATGGAATGGCTCCGATCGCTGGGCAACCTGGAATTCGTCCAGGAGGATATCCGCGACCAGGAACAGGTGGACGCCCTCTTTCGGGCACATTCCGATATCGACGTGGTCTACCACATGGCCAGCCAGGTGGCGGTGACGACCTCCGTGGAAAACCCCCGGGAGGATTTCGAGATCAACGCCCTGGGGACGTTCAACATCCTGGAGGGGATCCGTACGGGCCCGGCGGACCCGGTCCTGGTCTTTGCATCCACCAACAAGGTGTATGGCGGCATGGAGGATGTGAAGATCGAGGAAAAGGACGGGCGGTACGGCTACCGGGACTTTCCGGAGGGGATCCCCGAAGACCGGTTCATGGATTTTCACTCCCCGTACGGATGCTCCAAGGGAGCCGCGGACCAGTACATCCGCGATTACTCCCGGATCTACGGACTGAAGACCCTGACCTTCCGTCAATCCTGTATTTACGGCTACCGCCAGTTCGGGATCGAAGACCAGGGTTGGGTCGCCTGGTTTACGATCCAGGCGATCCTGGACCGGCCCATCACCATCTACGGCGACGGCAAACAGGTGCGGGACATGCTCTTCATCGACGACCTGCTGGATGCCTACGAGTCCGCCATCGACCGGATCGAGACCACCCAGGGTAGGATCTACAACGTGGGGGGCGGCCGGCGGAACACCATGTGCCTCCACGACCTGGTGGAACTGCTCGAATCCCTCTCTGGAAGAGAGATGCGGAAAACCTATCAGGCCTGGCGTCCCGGGGACCAGCCCGTGTTCATCTGCGACGTGGACAAGGCCCGACAGGATTTCGGCTGGGCGCCCCGAACGTCTCCCCGGGAAGGCGTGACCAAACTCTACCACTGGATCCGGGAAAACAAAGACCTGTTCCTAAACCTGGGCCTCTAGCGGCACGCTTTCCCCGCTTTCAGAGATTTCGAGAGCCGGCTTTCGGCAATCAGCTGACCGCTGAAAGCCTTTTTCCGTTTGTCAGATGTCCTGCAGCTGAGTTACACTGGATGGAAAGCGTTTCGACTCCCGTCCGGTGCTTCTCCGGACACAACGCTCTCCAGTGAGGGTCCCCGCATGAAGTCCATGAACCCCTCCCCCTTTCGGCTCTTCCGTCCTGCTTCCCGTCTCCGCCCACATCCGTGGGGGTGGCTTCCGGGGCTCCTCCTGCTGGCAGTGCTTTTTTCCGGTGCCTGCCTGGATCCCGTGACGGTGAACATCCGCCTGGTGGACTCGGAGACCGGCCTGACCACACCCGCCATGATCTGCATCACGGACGCTCTCGGCGTTGTACGCCTGCCCCCGGACGGCAGGTTCATGGGGGGGATCCCCAACCAGATGGTCGACTTCGTTTATGGGGCCCGCTTCGACCCGGATCCAAACTGGATCGGACCCATCCGGGACATGCGGTGCCTGGCCGCCCCGGAACTCCAGGCCGTCCCCTACTGGCAGGAGCCGGTGATGTTTCAGGTTTCCGGCGATTTCACCATCGACCTGACCCCGGGCACGTACCGGATCGCGGTGGACCACGGCCCGGAATATATCCCGGTGGTGGAGGACCTGGTGGTCCTGGGACCGGACGCCATGACCCGGGACCTGGAACTGTCGCGTTGGATCCACATGTCCGCCGAGGGCTGGTTTTCCGGCGACATGCACGTGCACCATCCCACCCTGGACCCGGAACACCGGGATTTCGTTCTGCAGTACGCCCGAGCCTCGGACGTGCACATGATCAGTACACTGGAGATGGGGTTCCCCGACGACGAGGGCACCTGGTTCCCCAACGCCGGATACGGGGCCCCGTACCGCTTCTGCCTCGACGATACCTGCCTGTCTCCCGGCCAGGAGGACCCGCGCGGCAACTTCGGCCACGTGGACGGGCTGAACCTGGAGGCCATGGTCCGGGACCTGGACCAGTACGATTTCTACGACCTGGTGTTCGACGGCATTCACGAGCAGCCCGGAGCCCTGGCGGGTTTCGCGCACTTTTCCTCCGGCGGCGACAACCTGCGGGGCTTCCCGTGGTACGTGACCTTCGAGGCCCTGGACTTCGTGGAACTCCTCCAGTTCCGCCTGATGCACACCCAGCGGTACCACGACTACCTCAATCTCGGATTCCGGCTGACCGCCGCGGCGGGAAGCGACATCCCCTGGGCCTCCACCATGGGCGAGGTGCGCACCTACGTATACACGGGTCCGACCTTCACCACCGACGCCTGGTATGCCGGGCTGGCGGCGGGGAACACCTTTGTCACCAACGGACCCATGCTCTCCTTTTCGGTGGACGGGGAGATGCCGGGCAGCGAGGTCTCGAAGAACGCCGGGGAGACGGTGAACCTGTCGGCCTCGGTGATGAGCCATCCCGGGATCGGTGTGCCCCAGTGGCTGGCGGTGTACAGCAACGAGGGCGTCATCGGGTGGGTGGCCAACGAGGGGCTGGAGAACGAACTGACCCTGGCGTTTCCCTGGACGGTGGAGGAGAGCCGGTGGTTTGCCGTGGGCACGTCCTGTGACAACGGGGCCGAAGCGCACACAACACCCGTCTACGTGGTGGTGGACGGACGGCCCACCTTCTCCCGGGAGCTGGGCCCGGCCCTGATTCAGGACCAGCTGGATGTGATCGACGCCGTGGAGGCGGATCACACCCCCGTCCAGAACGACTACGACCAGGGCATCATCGACCGTCTAGATTTCGCACGGGCCTATTACGCCGACCTCCTGGACCAGATGCTGCCGTAAACGGATCGCGGCTGGTCTCCGCAAATGAAACTACACATCGTTTATCCCGATATTGAAACGGGTCATTACCCAAACCTGAACCACGGGATCGCTTTTCTTGCAGGCGCCGTGAAATCCGCCGGACATGCATTCTCCCTGGATCATCTGGTCACGGCGGCCCCTCCCCGCTCCGTAGCGCAGCGAGCACGGAAAATCCAACCGGAGGTTATCGGCCTCTCATCGGGGCACAACCAGCGTGCCTGGGTCAAGCGGTATGCCGATGCCCTTCGGGAAGGAGAGTGCAAGGCCCTCTTGATCGCAGGCGGATTGTATCCGACCACGAACCCTGATGACGCTTTGCGGGAACTGGATGCGGATGCCGTTGCGCTGGGAGAAGCAGAGAGAACCATCGTCGAACTCCTGGAGACGTTGAAAAAGGGACAGGACGGGATGCAGCAGGTTCCGGGTTTTTCTTTCCGGAACGGGATCAAGAACCCGCCCCCGCCCCTTGTGCTGGATCTCGCGCAGCTGCCCATGCCGGACTATTCCGTTTTCGACCTGGGGAAGATCGTCCGTGACAGCGGGGGATGGACACGGATGATGATCACCCGCGGCTGCCCCTACAATTGTCACTATTGCTGCAACAGCTTCCTGATGAACCTGTATCCTGACAAGAAGCGGTACTTCCGCGTCCCGTCCGTGGATCATTCCATGAAGCTGATCCGGCATAACCTCGCTTTCTTCGGCGGGATACGCGGGATCGAATTCGACGATGACCTCCTGTGCCTGAAGCAGGAATGGTTCCAGGAGTTTGCCGGCGCGTACCGGCATCATGTGGGCCTTCCGTACTCCATGAACGCGAGAGTCGAAACGTTGACGGATCCAACGATCGCAGCCATGAAAAACTCGGGTTGCCGGATTGCGAATGTGGGGGTGGAGAGTGGAAACCCGGAAGTGAGAGCAAAGGTCCTCAACCGGCACTACACCAACCGGCAGATGATCGAAACGTTTCAAAAGCTTCATGCGGCCGGGATACGCCCCTCCGCATTCAATATGATCGGGTTGCCGTTCGAGACAAAGGAGCAGATGCTGGACACCCTGGCGATCAACAGGAAAATCAAACCGTACAGGGGGGCCTGTTTCTATTTTTATCCTTATCCGGGCACCCGGATTCATGAAACCTGCAGGGAGAACGGTCTGCTCAGGGAAGGGTTCGAGGAACTGTCCGGGTATTTCCATCGGCCGGCCATCAAGCTTCCCGCAGGCAGCGAGAAAGCGGCGGGTAGAATCTGTTCGCGGCTCAGGTTATATCTATACCTGAGGCGCCTGTTGATCAGCCTCCGCCTGGCGTGGGCCGGCGAGGTGTTGTATCTTCTGCTGCTTCCGTTCGCCGGATGGATCAGCGGCATGATCTCCGGGAATTCGCGGTTTAAATCCGGAATGAGACGGGTTTTATATCGGGTCGCGCTCATGAAGGGATGAGGGTCGGGTGTTCGAGCAAAACGGCTCGGGGAGAGCCGCGAAGAGGATGGAGTATCCATGCTTCCCAGGGTGATATCGAGACCCGGGCGAAACGTTTCCCTGCGCGCCCTTCTGTTTCAACCGGGGGACTGGCTGCCCGCGGCGCGGGTGTTGCACGCCCGTGTCCGGGAACCGCTCCGGGTCGCTCCCGAGATTCTTCGCGTGCAGATCGAGCCCACCCTCCGGTGCAACCTGCGCTGTGCCATGTGCAACCACGAAAGGCGCCGGCCAGCCGGAGAGGACATGTCCCCGGACGCGTTCCGGCGGATCCTGGACCGGTTTCCCCGGCTTCGGAACCTGGTCCTGCAGGGCGTGGGGGAACCCCTGTTGAACCCCGCCTTTTTCCGGATGGTCCGGGAGGCCCGCAGCCGGGGCGTTTACGTGCAGACCTTCACCAACGGAACCCTGCTCGGGGCGGACGACATCCCGTCCCAGATCCTGGACTCCGGCCTGAACGTGCTCAACATCTCCCTGGACAGCTGCGACAGGGAGATCTACGAACGGATGCGGCGGGGCGCGGTGTTCGAGCGCGTCGTGGAGGGGGTGAAAACGCTTGCCGCACGGGTGAAGGCGGCGCGCGCCCCGCTCCTGCTGAACCTGTGGATCGTCCGGACGGAAGAAAACCGGCACACGATCCGGGACACCATCTGTTTCGCGAGAACGCTGGGCATCCGGAACATCTTCCTGCAGCCCGAAAACTCGTGGGGGATCCGTGAGAGGGACCGGCCGCTTCCCCCCGGTGACGAGGAGAACGTCCCGGCCCTGAAAGCCCTTGCAAAAAAGAACGGGATCGCTCTGAACGTCCTGGCCGGGGGCGGCGGAAAACGGCGCTGCCAGTGGCCGTGGTACTCCACCTACATTACCGTGGAAGGGTTTGTCACACCCTGCTGCATGCTCGGGTCGGACCCGCGGGTGCTTCATTTCGGAAACATCCACGAAACGCCGTTCCCGGAGATCTGGAACGGCCGGGAGATCCGGCGTTTCCGGGCGGAGCTCAAGAGCGGGAAGCCTCCGGAAATCTGCGCGGGCTGCCCGGGCTATTGAGACCGCTCCCGGTACACGCGCCGGTAGATCTCCAGGGTCTGTTCCCCGGCGCTCTCCGGGGTGAACGCGCCGGCCCTCTTCAGGCCCTTTTCCTGCAGCACCCGCCGCTCCTCCGGATCGGTCAGCAGGCGTGCCGTGGTCCGGCTCATCTCCTCCACATCGTCGGGGTTCACCAGGGCCGCGGCACCGCCGGCCACCTCCACGAGCGAGCTCCTGTTGGAGCAGACCACCGGGGTTCCCATTGCCATGGACTCCAACAGCGGGATGCCGAACGTCTCGCAGCGTGAGGGGAAAAAGGTGCACGCGGCATGCGCGTACAACGTGGGAACATGGGCATGGGGCACCGGACCCAGGTACCGGTAGGCATCGCCCACACCCAGTGCATCGGCAAGCCTCCGGGTTTCCGGGTAGAGGCCGATGTCGTCACGGCCCGCCACCACCAGGGAGTGCGGGAGCCTATACCTCCCCCTCAGTTCCTTCAAGGTGCGCAGCATGCCCGTTATGTTCTTGTAGGGGTAGAGGGAAGAGGGGGAAAAAAGATAGGGCACGCGGATGCCGTACCTGTCGAGCAGTTCCTCCTCGGTCTTCAGGCCCTCCGGGAACAGGGCCGGGATGCTCACGTAATCCGGAACGCAGGTAACCCGGTCCGGAGGAAGACGGAAGATGCGGAGAGCATCTTCCCGCGTGTTTCGGCTCGGGGTGATCACGTGGTCCGCCCGGCGGACCGCCAGGCGGAGATGGTTCCGGATGATACTCATCTTGACGCGGGGCAGTTCGTTCCTCAACAGAAAACAGTGCAGGTACTGGAGGGTCTGGACCAGCCCGCAGGGCTTGAGCAGAGGCCCGCTCATGTTGTCCGGGCTGTGCAGGATGTCCAGTGTTTCCCGGCGGGCAAGGATCGGCAGGACGAACTGCTCGGCAAGGATGCGAAGCTTCCGGTTCCGGTTGGAAAAGGGGAGGATCACTTTCCGGAAATTATCGGGAAGGGGGGGACAGATCGCCTCGTTCCGGGGGGAGAGAAAGACCGCATACCGGTTTTCCGCATCCACCCGGATGAGTCCGTCCAGGAGGTTGCTGAGGTAGTACTCCGCCCCCCCCACCTCGCCGGGAACGACCCACAGGGTATTGATCCCGATCCTCATCCTGGATCCCCATTCCCGCGCACGGCCCGTCGCACCCACCGGCCCGCTGAACCAAACGGCAGCAGCAGGAAGTACCGCTGGGCGTGCAGATAGTATTTGAGTTTGAAAATCAGGTTCTTCCCCACGGGTCTGCCGGAGAGTCTGCAGAAACACCAGGCCAGGGCAAACCCCGGCAGCTTGATGAAGGTCCCCAAAAACAGGGCAAAACCGAGACACAGGGCCGAAAGGCGCCCCCGGTGTTTCCGGATGAAATAGATCTGGTGGGCCAGCTGCTGCCCGACCACGCTCCCCATGGCCGCCTTGGTGGGAAGATGGTCCAGATGAACCACCCGGGCGTGCGGGCAGAAATAAACGGACCACCCGGCCCGGTGCGCCCGGTAACACCACTCCATGTCTTCCATGTACATGAAGATCGCCTCGTCGAACGGTCCCGCGTCCCGCCAGGCATCCCGCCGGATCACCATGCAGGCGCCCACGACCCAGGCCACCTCCCGGGGTGTTTTCTGTTCTCCGGCCGGGATGACCATCTCCGGGACAAAGGAGGGACGCCCGGGCAGCAACCGCCCCGTCCACCGGGAGAGGTGTTCCCCGCCCACAAGAGCGATCCGGATGTTGATGAAAGCCCCCAGCGCAGACTCCTGGATTGAGCCGTCCGGGTTCAGGAGAAGCGGCCCCACGGCCCCGGCTTTCGGATGGGAATCCATGAAGGAGACCAGGGTCTCCAGGGCGTTTTCGAGGAGCAGGGTATCGTTGTTCAGCAGGGCGATGTAGCGCCCCCCGGCCTCACGGATTGCCCGGTTGTTTCCCTTTGTGAAGCCGAGGTTTTCCCGGTTCGAGATCAGCCGGATGCCGGGAAAGTCCTCCCGGATCATCTCCAGCGTCCCGTCGGTGGACCCGTTGTCCAGCACGATCGTTTCATAGGTCAGCCCCCGGGTGTGGGACAGAACCGAACGAAGGCAACGGGAAAGCAGGAGCTTCCGGTTCCATGTGACGATGACGATACTCAGATCCATCTCTGTTTCCGGGCCGTGCATGCCTGTCCCTCGGTTCCCCCGATCGAGCCCAGTGTAACGAATGAAATTCGATTCTTCAATTTCGGCCCTTGTTGTCCAGGGAAAGAAAGCTGTGATAGCATGGTTATAGATGTCCATTCTGCTGCCGTTTTCAGCATCCGAAAACCTCTCGCTACAATAACAGCCTGGTGAAAGAGTCCATTGAGGCAGGCCGTTCAAAAGGTGCTAGATGCAAGGCGCACGTGATCCTGAGGAAGGAGGCGTACCTCGGAAGTACGTTGACTGACGAAGGATGAGTGGAACGCAGCAGATGGTGCCTTTTCAACGGCCTGTTAAGGGAGTCCATGAAACAACGCACCTTCTCGGACCTGGGGGCGGGCATCAGTCCGGACCTGCTTCGCAGGCATCTCCCGTTTCTTCTCCGCCACGTGGACAGGACCCGGGCCCGGAACATGCTCACCACACAGGTTCAGAAACGGAAAGGTGCGGACACCGTCTCCGGACGGCCGTTCATGATCAAGGTGGAAGCCACCAACCTGTGCCGCTTTTCCTGCCCCGGCTGTTACACGGGTACGGCCTCGGACACACACCCGAAAGGCAAGATGCCGCTGGAGCTGTTCCGGTCGATCCTGGACGCGTTGGGACGGGACCTGCTCAAAATCGTGCTCCACGCGTGGGGGGAACCTCTTCTCCATGAAAAGATCTACGAGATGATCCGCCTGGCACAGGACCGGAACATCGGAACCATGGTCAGCACGAACCTGAACGACTTCCGAAAACAGGATACGGAAAAGCTCTTCGGCTCCGGCCTGGAACACCTGATCGTCTCGGTGGACGGCATGACCCAGGGAACGTACGAGCGGTATCGCAGAGGAGGGGACCTGCACCGTGTGCTGGACAACCTGGCACACATCCTGTATGAAAAAAAGGTCCGCCGCGCAAAGTTTCCGCTCGTGGAAATGCAGTATATCGTCTTTCCGCACAACACGGAGGAAATGCCCCGGGCGCGCAGGAAGGCCAGGGAACTGGGCGTGGACCACTTGACCTTTCTTCAGGGACAATCGCTGGCCCCCGGGAGCCGGGCCTTTCGCAGCGGGAACAGGCGGCGGGGACCCAACCGCTGCGACCTGCTCTGGACGAGTACGTTCATCAACTGGGACGGGACCGTCTCCCCCTGCTGCTTTGTCAATGAAAATGTCTTCGGGTCGCTCCAGGAACGTCCGTTTGAGGAGATCTGGAACGGGCCCGCGTACCGCGAATCCAGGGAAATCGCTTTGCACGGCGCCCGCGGAGACCGGAAACAGACCGCGACCCGCTGCAGGCAATGCCTTCTCCGGCCATCGAGAGAAAGCATCGGGTAAACCGGACATGGCCGACATTCCCCAGGAGCTTCTTTCCATCATCATCCCCTGCCGCAACGCCGCCGGGACGATCGGCAAGCTTCTCGATTCGATCCGGGAGGCCTCGGATGAGCACGTGGAAACCCTGGTCGTGGACGACGGCTCAACGGACGGGTCTCCCGGGATCGCGGAGCAATATTCCATGCGGGTCGTACGCCTCCGGGAAAGACGCGGACCTGCTTTCTGCAGGAATCTCGGCGCACGGGAGGCCTCGGGAACGATCCTGTTCTTTCTGGACGCGGACGTGGTCCTCTACCCGGACACCATCCTGCGGTTGCGGGAAACCCTCCGGAACCATCCCGGGGCCCGGGCCGTGGTGGGCGCCTATTCCGGAGAACCGGCCAATACCGGCTGGGTGCCCCGATACAGGGCCCTTCTCAGTGCCGCGTACTACGCGGGGAAAGGGACCGAACCGATCGACTCTTTTCTGGCGGCCATGGGCGCCGTGTACCGGGAACCGTTTCTCGAACTCCGGGGCTTTGACGAATCCTATGAGGAACCGGGTATGGAAGACCTGGAGTTCGGCCACCGGTTTTCACAAAGATATCCCGTGCTGCTGGACCCCGGAATCCGGGTGCGTCACCATTTTCCCGGCTTCTTTCGGAACACAAAAAACTATTTCTCCCGGGCTTTTTCCTGGACGGGCCTGTTCCTGAAGCGCGGAACGTTCGAGAGCTACCAGACCACCGCGGGGATGGGGTTCGGTAAGGCGGCCGGGTGTCTCGGGGTACTCCTGCTGGCGGTTTCATTCTTCCGGCCATGGGCCCTGGTCGCATGCATCCCGGTGTTTTTCGTCTATTTCCTGGCACACCGCGCGTTCTACGGGATCGTCCTGCGGGAACCGGGACCGGCGGCCCGGGGAATGATGGTTCTGCTGGACCTCTATTATTCGGTGGTGGTCACCCTGGGAGCACTCGCCGGATTCCTCTGGCATGCGTTGCCCGGCAGGAAAAGAGGGCCTCGGCTCGGGCGGGGGGTGCGGCCGTGACGGGTGTTTCCTTGATACAGACAGGGGGTTCCTCCCTGCGGCCGAACGCCATGACCGTGGATCTGGAGGACTGGTATCATTCCGAGAGCCCCCCGGAAAGGTGGGACGGGTATGCCGACCGGCTCCAGCGGCCGGTGGGGGCCCTTCTGGAGCTTTTCCAGGCGTTTCATGTCCGGGCGACCTTCTTTGTCCTCGGCCACGTGGCAGAGAAGAATCCGGGCCTCGTGCGAGAAATCGCCGGGGCGGGACATGAAATCGCGGCGCACGGGGACAGACACGGGTTCGTCTATCGGCAGTCAGAGGAGGCGTTCGCCCGGGATGTCCGGACCGTGAAGGACCGTCTGGAACAGATCGTTGCGGAGCCGGTGGTCGGCTACCGGGCCCCGTTCTTCTCCATCACAAACAAGAGCCGATGGGCCCTGTCCATCCTCCGGGAATGCGGCTATCGCTACGACTCCAGCATCTTTCCCGTGATCAACCACCGGTACGGCATCCCCGGTGCGTGCAGGGTGCCTCACCGGATCGAACTGGACGGGGGCTCTTCCATCATGGAATTTCCGCTGTCCACCCAGCGGGTGCTGGGACAGAACATCCCTGTTTCCGGCGGCGTATACTTCCGTTTCTTTCCTTACCGGATCGTCCGGAAGGCGTTCCGGTCTCTGAACCGGGAAGGAACGCCCGGGGTTTTTTACATACATGCCTGGGAGATAGACCCACGGCAGCCGCGCCTGCTTCTGCCGCCCTTCCTGTTCCTCAGGCGCTACCACAACCTGAAGGGCGTGAGGGAAAAGCTTGCCCAACTCCTGGGGGATTTCGAGTTCCGCACCCTGGGGGAACTCTACCGGGACTACAGCGGCAGCAGGAAGAAGTCCGTATCGTAAACGGCTTTCCGGAACATCCGGGGCATCGGAATGTTGCTGGATTCTCAACATTCCATGGGATGCATCATGGTGAGACTCTCCATCATCATCGTGAGCTACGAGGTGAGAGACTTCCTCCTGGACTGCCTCGCCTCCATCTATCAGACCCTCCCCCACGGGGATTTCCAGGTGATCTGCGTAGACAACGGTTCCCGGGACGGAACCCCGGACGCCCTTCGGGAGCGGTTTCCGGCGGTCAAACGGATTCTGAACCCGGACAATCCGGGATGGACGCGGGGGTGCAACCAGGGACTGCAGGCAGCGGAAGGGGAGTACCTTCTGTTCCTGGACCCGGACACCCGGCTCCTCCCGGGCGCCATCGACCGCCTCCTCGAGTTCCTGGACACCCGCCCGGCGGCCGGGTGCGTGGGGCCCCGGACCCTGCATCCCGACGGTACCCTTCAGCTGACCTGCAGGAATTTCCCGGGCCTGAAGTTCGCCGCGTACCACACGCTCGGCGTCCACAGGATCTTTCCCGGGCACCCGGAGATTCGGAAATACTATCTTCACGACTGGGACCACCGGGGGATACGCCGCGTGGACATGGTCAACACCAGTTGCGTTCTGTTCCGAAGAGAGGTGGTAAACACCGTGGGGCCCCTGGACGAGGACTTCTTTGCACATTACGGTGACAACGACTGGTTTTACCGGATCTCCCGGTCACCGTGGGAGGTCTGGTTTTGCGGGGACGCGGAAATCGTTCACCATGCCGGGCGCTCTACCCGGCCCGTGTTCTACCGCCAGATCGCTATTCAGCAGAGGGATCTCTACCGGTTCTTCCGGAAACACCATGCGGAGACCGTACACCCCCTGCTCCACACGGCGGTGGCCGCAGGCATCTTTGCCCGGACGGGCATTTTTTTCGCCGCGAGCCTGTTCCGGAAAAAGAAAACCCTGTACTCGCACCCCCGGGGATGGCGATAGGACGATTCCCATGGACCGTCTCAGCGTACTCAGGACCATGCCCAGGATCCTCCGCAAGCGGGGCATGCCGGTCTACCTGCTCTTTCACGTGACGGAGAGGTGCAACGCCCGCTGCGCCCACTGTTTCGGCGATCCGGAGCGGAGAAGACGGTCCGGCCGTGAAGAACTCCGGCTCCCGGAGATCGAAAAGATCTCGGAGACCCTGGGGAAGCTCTTGTGGGTCAATATCACCGGGGGGGAACCGTTTCTCCGGGACGACCTGGGGGAGATCCTCCGCGTCCTGTACCGGAACAACGGGGTCGGCGTCTTCAAGATCGTCTCCAACGGTTCCCTGCCGGAGCAGGTCCTATCGGTGATGGAGTCCGCTGCAGGGGCCTGTCCCAAGGCCCGGTTCGTGGTCAACCTGAGCCTGGACGCCGTGGGAGACGAGCACGACCGGATTCGAGGAACAAAGGGGCTGTTCCGGAAGGCCGAGGAAACCTACCGGGGGCTCCGGAGTCTGGAGGCGTCTCTGCCCAACGTGGAGACCTGCGTGGAAGTCACGGTGTCCGCCCGGAACCAGGCGTCGCTTCCCGACATCCTTTCCTATTACGTGGACCGGCTTCAGGTGAAGAACATGGCCTGCCTCCTTGTGCGGGGCCGGACCCGGGACCCGGAAGCCGGCCGGGTGGACATCCGGAAATACGAGGAACTCGTCCTGGCCATGGACAGATACATGCTGGAGGGGCGAGGGTATTCCACGTTTTTCCTGAGTGACCTGGTCAATGCGAAGAACATGTACATGCACGAACTGATCGGCCGCATCCATCGGACCGGCCGTGCCCAGATCCCCTGCCATGCCCTGACCCTCAACGCCACGCTCTATGCCAACGGGGATCTGGTGGATTGTGAAATCTACGAGACGCCGGTGGGAAACCTCCGGGAAGCCGGATACGATTTCCGGCGGCTTTGGTTGTCCGGGGAGATGGACCGCGCGCGAAGACGGATCCGGGACCGGCACTGCTGCTGCACGCACGAGTGTTATCTGAACACGGGAATCCTGTTCAACATGTCGTCCTACCCCCGGCTCCTGGGGCAATGGGTGAGGCTCAGGCACGGGAAACACCCCTGACGAGAGGTTCCCTGGAAGAAGGAATCCGATTCATGGTCCGTACCGGCGAAAACAACAGGAAGAAGCGGACAGGGACAGGGACGGCGGGGACCCCCACGGGGTCACGGAGACCATCGGAAACGGCTGCCGGGGATCTCAGGCTCCGCGCCGTGCGGGTCGTATCCCTGGTACGGGACCACGGCGGTTCGTTCCTGGCCCACGCCACCCCCCGGAAGGTCCTGAACGCCGCGCGGGTGCAGGCCCAGATGCGGACCGGTCGGACGCTGAACGTGGGCTATCCCTACGAGATCATCATCGACCCCAACAACCGCTGCAACCTTCGTTGTCCGCTCTGCCCCACCGGCCAGCGCCGTGCCGAGCGCCCCCCGGGGGAGATGCCGCTCCTGGATTTCCGCCGTCTGCTGGACGAGATGGGGCCTTACCTGTTCAAGATCCGGTTTTACAACTGGGGGGAGCCCCTGCTTTACGGATCGATCCATCACATGGTGTCCATGGCCCGGGAGCGGAACGTGGGCACCCAGATTTCCAGCAATCTGAGCTTCCCCATGGCTCCGGGGGACGCGGACCGCCTGATCCGTTCCGGCCTGGAAAAGCTCAAGGTCTCCCTGGATGGAACGACTCCCGAGACCTACCGGATCTATCGACGGGGCGGTGATTTTCAGCAGGTCGTGGAAAATGTGGAACAGCTCGCACGCCGGAAAAAAGCCCTGGGTTCCCGCACCCCGGTCATCGAGATCCAGTTCCTGGTGATGCGGCACAACGAACACGAGGTGTCGGCCCTGGATTCGATGCGGGCCCGCATCGGGGCGA
>CAYTRL010000042.1:0-21961 GCA_964439795.1 uncultured Thermodesulfobacteriota bacterium | reverse complement strand
GTGGCCATGGAGGCGCTGCACCAGGTGGAGACATCTTTGTCCGAAGAGGCCGCCCCGGTGCTCCTATCGGCGCTGCAGCGCTGCCCGGGTCGAACCCGCATGGAGATCTACGCCTGCCTGGGACGCATGGGAGACACCACCTGCGTCCCGCAGTTGCTCCAGTCCCTGGATGCATGGAAAACGAACCAGGACGAAAAGGGTATTCGCGAACTGGAGTCCACCTGTGACGCGCTGGGTCACTTCAATGACCCGGGGATCGTGGAGAAACTCGGAGAACTGCTTGCTTCCAGGTCCCGGCTTCCCTGGCGGAAATCTGTCCCCGGAAACCTTCGAAAGGCCGCCCTGAAAACCCTGTTGCGGATCGGTGGGGCCCCGGTCACCGCAATCCTGCAGAGGCACGAATCCGACCGGGATCCCTGGATCCGTCTCCGATCGAAACAGTTTCTTCAGGAACAGGGCCAGGCGTGACCCGCAGGGTGGGAGCCGGCCTGGTAGCTGTTTCATTGATTTTTTTTAAATGGCGACCCGTTGGGTTTTTCAGCAGGTTTTCAGGGGATATGTGTTCTGTTGAACGTTGAACTTTTTGGGCTCCGCTTCCATGGAAACTCACAGTGAGGTCGGTCCTGAACCATCACGATCCCGGAAGACAGGCTGTGATCGCCTCGGAACAGGGGCCCTGTCTCAGAGATCCCCCCCCGTCTCCTCCGCGCAGATACGAAGTTCATCATCCTTTGTGGTCATGGAGATGATGTTCAGCTTCGACCGAAACCCCCTCTGTTCCTCGAGCCCCTGGTTCGGGTACAGGGCTTTGAGGTTCTCGATACTGGCCATCACCGTGGCGGGATCCTTGAAATCCAGCAGAAGCAGCAAGGTGCTCCAGTCGTCCGGCACCCCGTACTCCTTCAGGTATCTTTTCACGGCGGCGTCGAACTTCTTGGAGCCCACGGTCTTGTGAATCTCGTTGCTGGCCTTCTCCTGCTCCGGATCCACCTTCTTCTTCGGCCCGCCCTGAAACAGCTTTTCCGCCCCCTTCAAGATCTCGTTTCGCACCCACTTGGAGCGGACAGTGAGATCATCCTGCCCCACGTGACTGCTTCGGTCCCGGCGCCGGTCCCGGTCACGCCAGCTGGGCTTGTCCCAAAAATCTTCATCGCGGTAATCGCCCATCTTTCCTTCTCCTTGTTTCCCATCCTCTCCGTTGGCAGGGGGAATTTTCAACGACAAACTGACTTCATTCGACACCCTTGTCGGCGGGGATGAAGGAATCTCTGGAATTCCCTGCTATTCAACACCCTTTTCGCAGGCATGCACCCCAGAAAAGTCTTGTTCCGGACCAACCGCTTTTTAAAAAATCGGGCATAACCGTTTCGCATCAAACTCGAAGGGTTGAAGCCTGGCGACTGGAAAAAACCGTTCCTCGGCTGGGAGTGGGGACCGGCCTGGGGTTGCCGGTACTTTGATCCCCTCGCGCCATGCATGGTCCGTGCGTTCGTTTGTAGGATCGTCCGTACGATGGAAGTACTTGAGCGACGATGGTTCCCTGGAACGAGGCGGATGGACGCGGGGGATCCGGGCTGATCACGGCCCTCCCTCACAATCCCGTCCAGCCTGCGGATACGACCGGACTAGGACTTGTGTTCTAACCATACCAGAAAACGTTCTCGTGATCCATCCCTTTCTCCTGCCCGCCCATTTTCTATTGCACGGACGACCCGCTCTTTGATCCAGGGATCCGCCCAGGGGATCATTGACATCTCTGGAAGGATCCATCATCTTTACCTAGATGTTTACGTGAAGCATTATCACAGCATCGAATCCGGCACAGGAGACTTTTCGGAACATGCCCCTCTCACCGACCCCAACGGCAGAGGTACAGACCGTTCGCTGGATCATGACGGATGCGGTTCACCCGGTTGCTTCGCAGTATCATCGCCTGGTCGGCGATCTTCACAAAGCCCCGGCCGGACTCTCCCTGCTTCGGGTTCGAGACTGCACCGATCTGCTGTTCCGGTACGCCTGCGTGATCCAATTGGCCCACCGCTACACCGTCCTGGGGGAAAACGGTGCCTGGGAACGGCAGATCCTCCACGACCGGGGCCGTCCGGACGGGCCCCTGCAGTGGCTGGAGCTCCTGGAGGAGCTCACCGATACGGCACGGGAAAACGGATGGGAAGAAACCTTTCCGATCGATCACTGGCTCACGGCCCCCCGGAACGGCGCATCCGTCCTGAACCGCTCCCGCGCATTCTGTGCCGAACAGGAACGGGTGTTTCCCTCCCTCAACGGAGAACCCCTCCATAACAACCACTCCGAAAAGGAAATCGACCCCACTCTCCTTCCGCATCTTTCCGAACTGAACGGACTGCTGCAAGGCGCCTCCTTTCTCAAGTCATGGCCTCTGCTGCACCGTTTTCAAGGGACCACCAAGGCCTGGATGGGCCGGGAGTCCCCCCGGGAATCCAGGATCCGCACCCCTCGCCGCTTTGAGGGCCATTTCATCCTGCACTGGGGCGGGCGAAAATTTCTCTCCCTTTCCCCCTACATCTCCCTGCTGGCCCGCCCCCTGGCGGAAGAACAACTCTCCGGCGGACTTGCCGGAGACGGCTTCCGACAGATTCAATCATGGATCCAGACCCCGGGCCTGTGGGCTCGGAAATGGCTGGACAAAGCCTTCTCCCCGGCCCAAAACGCCCGGCACAAGGCCATGGAGTGGTCCGGTGACACGCTGTCGCTGCTGCAGAGCACCGCTCCGCTCCGGGACCTCCTCAGCTCACGGGAACCTGTGGAGAGGCGGGAGTTCACCCAGGCACTGGAAACCATCGTACAGGCCATGAAGAAACACCCGGTCACGCCCGCCCTTTCCGGCTGGGCGGACTCGCTCCGAAAGAAAAACGTTCTGCCGAACGAACAGTCCACCGAGCACCTGCTCCGTTTTCTGCTGGACCAGCTCCGCAAACGCTCCCCCGTGCCCATCCCCGACCTGCTGGTTTCCCAGTTCTGGACCTTCTTTTCGGAACTGGAAAAGGATCCGCATGCCAAGGGCCTGATGGAGATCAACTACGACATCCTTCGCAGCCTGCTCCGCATCTACGAACCCCTCCTGCTGGAAGGGATCAACGCCTGGAAAGAAACCCGGCAGATCCATGAAGAGAAGAAACAGCAGATGGGAAGGATCCTGGATCGTGTCTCCAAGGATTTTCAGATCTTCCGACGGCAGGTGATGGCCCTTCGGCACATCAAGTCCTTCCTGGAAGCCGACCCCGAGGATTTTTCCCTGCAGGCAAAAATCGTGGCCCAGATGGTGGGAGAGTTCGGCCCCTTCTTCATCAAGTTCGCCCAGGTGGCGGCCACCCACACCGATTTCCTTCCCCGGGAGATCGCCGTTGAACTGGAGCAGTTCCAGGAGGAGGTCCCCCCCATGCCGGCGGACCAGATGCTCCACGCACTCCAGGAAAGCTTCGGCAACTCTCCTCGGGAGCGCTATTTCGGACTGAACCCGCGGGCCCCCATCCGGTCGGGATCCATCGCCAGCGTGTACCTCGCCAAAAAACCGGTACAGCACCCGGACGGAGAGATGCTTGTCCCGGTGATCCTCAAAGTGGCCCGGGACGACCTGGAAAGGGAGTTTGTCATCGGAGAAAAAGTCCTGGAACTGGCCATCCTTTCCACGCACTACTGGGCGCCGCACAGCAAGATATCCCCGTTTCTGGAAGCGTGGATGGATCAGGTCCGCCAGTGGAGCGTCGGGTTCAAGGGGGAACTCGATTTTCGGAAAGAGGCGTTCGTCCAGCAGTCGTTCAGCCGGCTGGCCGGTAACTCGCGTATTTGGGCTGCGCCGAAGATCTATGCCGCCACGGACCGGGTGCTGGAGATGGAATACGTCCAGGACGCGGAGAGCATGAGCCAGTACCTCAAAGTGCTGAAGGACGGTGGCGGAACGGGAAGGCGGAGCCGCAACCGGATCGCGGAACACCTGCTCTTCACCGTCCTGCTCCAGGCGGTGCAGCACCGGAAGATCCACGGCGACCTGCATCCTGGAAATATCCTGATCGGCCGGGGCGGCAAGCTTCACATGATCGACTGGGGCAACGCCATCGACCTGGAGGAAAAAATCTATCCCCTGCTTCGTTACGTTCAGGGCGTCCTGCTGGCGGACCGGGACCGGATTGCCCGGGCGCTGGCGGACATCAGCTCGGATCCCGATCTGCACCGGAAAAAGATCGACGAAATCCGGAATACACTGAGACAGACGCTCGAGAAGAAGGGAGTGCGCCCCCTGTTGAAAACCCCCCTGCGTGCATGGCGGCGGGATCCCCGCAAAGAGATCCGTCTGCGCCTGGAAGCGATCCCGCACATCCTCTCCAACACCCAGTCCATGGGGATCGCCATCGACAGCGATTACCTGCAGATGTCTCGATCCATCTCCGCCCTGCTGGGCACCTACCTCTCCCTGTTTCCCCGAGGGGACAAGGTGGAAGGGTTTCTGGTGCTGATCCGGGCCATGGCGAAATTCCCCTACGTGCTGACCCGGGAGAGGATCTCTTTCCGGCGACGGCAGCTCTGGAACCGGCTCCCGCGGGATCAAGAAATCTCGTGAGGGGTCCGATGTCCTCTCCGGGGCGGCCTCCGAAACCGGGGTGCGGCCCGGTTCTCAACGTACCGTACCGGGGCCGGGGTCCCGGCGGCGATCCACCCGGAAACCAACCCGAGGAAACAAGGAGGGAAGCCCTGCCATGAGCCAGGAAGAACGCACCTACCCTGTCGAGATGACCCGGTCGGAAGCGGGCCAGCGAAGTTTCTTGATGCGGGTCTATCACTGGATGACCCTCGGGCTGGCCCTGACCGGCCTCGTGGCGCTGTACGTGGCCTCCAATGAAACGATGGTCCGTACCGTGGTGTCCACCCCGATGCTCTTTTACGGCCTGATCGTGGGCGAACTGGTGCTGGTCTTCTACCTGGCGTCCCGGGTGATGCAGATGAGCGCCCGCAGGGCCATGGCGGTCTTTCTGCTCTACTCCGCCCTGAACGGGGTCACCTTCTCCATCATCTTTCTGATGTACACCCAGAGCACCATCGCCTCGGCCTTCTTCGTGACCGCCGGTACGTTCGCGGCAATGAGCCTCTATGGGTACACCACCCGGAGGGACCTGAGCAGCATGGGCAGCTTCGCCTTCATGGGGCTCATCGGACTGATCATCGCCAGCGTGGTGAACATCTTTCTCCGGAGCCCGGTACTCTACTGGGTGACCACCTACGCCGGCGTTCTCATCTTCGTGTTGCTCACGGCGTATGACACCCAGAAGATCAAGCGGATTTATCAAAGCATCCTCCCGGGTCAGGAGATGGAGACCAAGGCGGCCATCTCGGGCGCTCTCGCCCTCTACCTGGACTTTATCAACCTCTTCCTGTTCATCCTGCGGATCATGGGGGGGAGACGGGGCTGACATGGGAACCGGGGCCTGCGGTATACGGTGCGATGTCTGCCGCCTCAATGTCCGGGGGTTGTGCTCGTCCTGCGGCGCCGGGACCGGGCCCGCGGGCCGGCAGAAGCTCCGGGCCCAGAAACGGATTTTTCACGGGTACTGCCCGGTGCTGAAGTGCGCTCACGATCAGGGAATCGCTTTCTGCCCCCGTGATTGCCGTTCCTTTCCCTGCCAGGTTTTTGAACAGGGGCCGTACCCGTACAGCGAGGGGTTTCTACGCATGCAGAAAAGACGACGACAGGAAAACAGGCCCCCGTCTCTGGACCTGGACAAAATGCTTCAGTGGGAACAGGAAGAAATCTACCCGGGCTTCTGGGAGGAACTGCTCTCCCTGAAGCCCGCGGAAGTATGCGCCCGGGCCGGGGTGTTTTACGCGGAACCGGAAGAGGCCTATTCCCTCCAGATGCTGGACCGGGACTACCGGGTGCATCCGGCAAAACACCTGATCCTTGCACAGGGATCCACCGGGGAACCCGAGGCCCGTCATCCGCGCGTATCATTCACCGAGGCCCTTATTCTGGTGGTCTACCTGCTCAAGTCCGGGAACACCCCGCCGACCGGAAAGCGGGTGACAGAAAAAGAACTGCCCGGAGGAGATCTTTTCTTCCGGGGCCCCCACGAACTGGCCCGCGAACCGTTGCTGTCCCGGTATGGACGGGATCCGCAGGCCTTTCTTCGGGCCGGACAGGCCCTGCAGGGGGAACCGGTCTCCTTCGGCGATGCGGGGATCCGTTTTCAGGTCCTGCCCCGTGTCCCTCTGGAGTGTATCCTGTGGGCGGGAGACGACGAGTTTCCCCCCAGCCTGACCTACGTCTTCGACGCTTCCGTGAGCGACCATCTTCCCCTGGATGTCATCTGGGCCCTGGTGGCCCTGGTGGCCGGCCGCCTCGCCGGGGCGCACCGCTAAAACCCCGCAGGGTACTGCCGAATGGCGGCATGGCCTCCCTTCCGCAAGCAGCCAACCCGGGACAGCAAGGACGAAATTCCGCCTCAGCCCGTTGGGTTTTCCCCGCGCTTGTGATAGGTTGATTTTATTACGTCCCTATCTTCTGCCTGCCACACGACGACCAAACGGCACCGGAAATCCATGAGCCCTGACAGACCGAAACCGACTCCCGTTCCCGGTTCCACCTCCGAATCCGGCGGCGGTATCCGCGAGCGGATCGCCCGGTTGCAGGAGAACCCCGCAAACCTGTTGAAAGAATACCCCCATCTGCCGTTTCCAGAACAGATGCAACTCTTCCTGTTCGCCCCCGCGGAACTCCGGCGCGAACTCCTCCTGGTCTCTTCCCACGCCAAACAACTGGTATCTCATCTGCCCGTGCAGGAGGCCTACCTCACCCTCAAAGAGATCGGCGCGTCCGACGCCATCCCGCTCCTGGCGAACATGACCCCGGAACAGATCCTGTACTGGAACGATCTGGATACATGGGACAAGGACGATTTCCGCCCGGAGACCTTGATCCGCTTGCTGGAACTCATGCAGCAGTGCGGTCAGGACAGGCTTGCCGAATGGGTGGGAACCCTGGACCCGGAAACGCTGGTGCTGTTGCTGTGCGCCTTCGGCCAGGTGACCAAGCTCGATATCTTTCAGGAACCCGCTGAAGAGGACGATCTGCCGCCCTACCAGAGTGTTGATGGCTACTACCGGTACCACTTTCTGGACGATCGGGTGCGGCCCCATATCGAAGCGATCCTCCGGATCCTGCATGCCCGGGATCCACAGCGGTACGGCATGATCCTGGAGTCCGCCTACCAGGACATGCCCTCCGAGGTGCAGGAGGAGGCCCTGCGCTTCCGCAACGGAAGGCTCTCCGACCAGGGAATCCCCGACTTTGAAGAATCCATGGAGATCTACCGTCCCCTTTCGGACGATGATTTCCAGTTCCGGCTTCAGACCGTGCCTCCCCGCAGTGAGAACCGGGAACCTTTCTCCGTGGTCTATCCCGTCCGCTGGCTCCCCCCGGATTCCATGCTCCGGAAGGCGCTCCGGAGCCTGGCGGGACAACCGGAAGCCGACACCCTCCGCATGGAACTGGCCTCACTGGGGAACAAGGTGGTGGTGGCGGACGGGATGGAAGCCAGCAACCCGCACTACGTTAAGGCCGCCCTGCAGAAGGTATCGGGATATCTGACCATCGGGCTGGAGCATCTGGAGTGCCGGGACGAGAAAGCAGCCGCTTCCTGGATGCGGAAAAGCTGGCTGATTTTTCTGTTTCGACTGGGATACAGCCAGGTACACCACCTCAAGGAAACGGCCGTGTCCCTGCTCGATCGAACACAGTTCCGCTGGGCGGGCCGGGCTCTTTCCCTGGCAGGCCCTCCTTTTGAAGAGACCCTCTGGGGTCTGACTCGGCCTCGCCCCCTGTTTTTCCAGGGGGACCATCCGGATACCTTTCTCGGGTTCCGGGACTTCCAGTGTATGGAGGACATCCGGACCGCCGAACACAGGCTGACGGCTATCGCCCTCCTTGCCGGTTTCTTCTCCGGACGGGACCTCTCGCCTGAGGCGATCAAGGTGACCTGCCTGGAGGGCGGGTGGGGAGACCGAGCGGACCTGATCCGCTGGTCCTCGGTCCTCCAGACACTTCGGGTGAACCAGTTGATCGCCGACTCGGAGGCTTTCCGGCTCCTGCATCCTGAAGAGGTTCGTCGGTTCATGGAGGCGTTTTTTCAAGACGACCCGGACGGGAGTGGCCGAAGGGTGGACCCCGCATACACATCCGGGATCATCCGTTGGGTGGAACACGAGACGGGAGGAGCAGGTTCACCGGCGAACCGGATCCTCACGGAGTGGATCCGCTCCTGCATCCATCAACTGGAACAAGAGCTTGGGGGTTTGAAACCGGACCAGGTTCCGGACCCGCGATACGTGGAATCGTTATGCCTGCGCCAGCTCCCTTCCGAAGAAACCTGATCGGATCATGAAGCAGGGTGAACCATTGCTTTTTTCCGCCGGTTTGTTCTACAAGATGATAAAATCAAAGCGGGCATTTCCCCGCGGACATGCCTGAACCAAGCAGCTCATTACCGTGACTTGAACCATCGATTCTGAGGTATTTTCCGTTTTTCGCCTTCGTGACTAAAAAGGGAGGCCCCAGCATGGCGAAGAACCACAAGCACTACAAGGATTTTCACGAGCGCACCTTGAATGAACTGGTTGACATGCGCGCCGAGGCATGGCCGGACACTCCGGCAACCTGCCACCATGAAGCCGGGACCTGGAAAACCACCACCTGGGCCGAACTGGGTGAGCTGATCCACAGCTTTTCCCTGGGGCTTCGAAAACTGGGCCTTCGGGAGAACGAGGCTGTATGCATCATCGCGGATACGTGCCGCGACTGGATGGTCACGGATCTTGCCATCATCTCCGCCGGAGGAATCACGGTGGGTGCGTATACCACCATCACGGCCCAGCAGACACAGTACATTATCGAGCACTGTGAAGCCCGCTTCGTCGTGGTCCAGAACCGGTCGCAGCTGGACAAGCTCCTCCAGGTCCGGGATGAGCTCCCCGCCGTGGAAAGGATCATCCTCATGGACCCGGAGGGAGTGGATCGCAACCTGCCCGGATTTCACAGCTGGCATGATATTCTCGGGATGGGAAGGCAGGAGGGGCCCAAGAGCCTCGAAACGCTCCTGGAGGAACACCGGGCAGAAAAAGACGACCGGATCGTCACCTACATCTACACTTCAGGCACCACCGGCCCTCCCAAGGGAGCCATGCTGACACACGCCAATTTTATCTTCGCCATGCGTTTCTACGGCAGCGTGCTCCCGGTGGACACCGGGGAATCAGGAATGAGTTTCCTCCCCCTGGCACACGCCCTGCAGCGTGTTCTGGACTATCTGATCCTCTATGTCGGGGCCACCATCTATTATGCCAGGGACCTGACCACGGTGCGGGAGGACCTTCAGTCCGCCAATCCCACGGCCATGGGATCCGTGCCGCGGATCTTCGAGAAGATCTATGCAGGCGTCCAGAAACAGGCCGCGGAAAAAGGGCCTGCGGCCCAGCGACTCTTCCGGTGGTCCGTAGACGTGGGCCGGCGCATGAGCCAGTGCTGGCAACAGGACAAGCGTCCGAGCCTCCCGCTCCTGCTTCAGTACCAGGTGGCTAACCGCCTGGTGCTGAGCAAGATCAAGCAGGCCCTGGGGGGGAAAATCCGCGTCATCGGCTCCGGGGGAGCGCCGATCTCCTCGGAGATCCAGGAGTTCTTTCATGCCTGCGGCATCCTGATTCTCGAGGCCTGGGGGATGACCGAAACCACGGCGCTGGGCACTCTGACCCGTCCTGACGCCTACAAGTTCGGCACCGTGGGGATGCCTGCGGATGATGTCCAGGTGCGACTGGACGAGGACGGCGAGATCCTCATCAAAGGGCCCTGTGTATTTGCCGGATACTACAAGGAGCCGGAAAAAACGGCGGATTCCTTCGCGGATGGATGGCTCCGGACCGGCGACGTGGGCGTGTTCGACGCCGACGGCTACCTGAAGATCACCGACCGGAAAAAGGATCTCATCATCACCGCCTACGGGAAAAACATTGCCCCGCAGAATATCGAAAACACCCTGAAGACCAGCCGTTACATCAGCCAGGCCATGGTCTACGGAGACCGGCAGAAGTATCTCGTAGCCCTGCTGACCATGGACCCGGAGGAGGTGCCGGCTTGGGCGGAACAGCAGGGGATCTCGTTTACGGACCCTTCGGGCCTGGCCTCTGACCCGAGCCTGCGCGCGCTCATGCAAACGGAGGTGGAAAGGCTCAATCAGGAAATGGCCAGTTATGAGAACGTACGCAAGTTCGAGGTACTCCCCCAGGACTTTTCCATCGAGGAGGGGGAACTCACCCCCACCCTGAAGGTAAAGCGCAAGGTGGTCAAGCAGAAATACGCGGAAAAGATACAGGGGATCTACGGGAAGGACTGGATGAAGGAGTAACAACCCCGCCGCCGGGAAAATCTGCACCGCCCCTTTTCCCGGACGGCGGCATGTAAAGGAGTGGAAAGGAAACAGATGCAACAAACATCCCTGACGCACACGAGAACACGCGTACCCCTGTCCCCGCAAGGAGTTCCCTGGATCGCGGGACTGCTGTTCCTCTGCCTTTTTTTCCTCCTTGCAGCCGGATGCGGCAGCAGCGATCCGACGCCGGTGGGGCCTTTCGTGAGGTACGTGGGGCCCGGCGATCGGGGAGATTTCAGCGATATTCAACCCTGCATCGATATCTCGACCGACAAGGATACGTGTTACGTCTTACCGGGCACCTACCGGGAAAACATCCGCCTCAAAGGGAAGCAAATGTTGTTGTCCTCCACGGATGGGCCGGACGTCACCATCCTGGACGGCAGTCTGAAGGGACCGGTGGTGCGGTTCGTGGACTACGAAACCCGAAACACTGTCCTTTCCGGCTTTACCATCGTTAACGGGAAGGCCTCGTACATCGAACCCACGGATCCCGAGCCTTCCCAGGACCCGGTGGCCTCCCAGGAACCCGGCGAAGAACACGGCGGGGGCATCCGCATCCAGGCGGCTTCGCCGGTGATCGAGAACTGCATCATTCGGGACAATACCGCCGACGGAAACGGGGGAGGCGTCTACTGCGCCTTCACCGGAGCTCAACCCAGCTTCGACCGGGTGGTGTTTTTCAACAACACTGCTGAAGGCCAGGGGGGGGGGCTGTACGTTTTCTCTGGAATTATTGAAGTTATCAACTGCCTGTTCGTAAACAATACCGCGGAAACCGGAGGGGGGATCAGCGCCGAATTCGGGGCGCAGGTTTCTATGAACAACAGTACGCTGGCGGATAACGCCACGGCCACCGGCTCCGGCGCGGAGGCGTTCCGGCTATTCAACAGCTCCGCCACCTGGACGGACAGCATCCTGGGTCACAAGGTGTGGGAAGAAACACCGGCCGTTCCCCAGGTGGTCCTTTCCCTGGATCGCCAGCAGCCCTCCCCGGGCATCCCCCCCGAGATCTCCCTGACCATGGACCACGTGAACCTGGAAGGAGGCACCGCCGGCATCCGGTACCAGGAAGACTGTGAGACGGAACCGGGCGTGTGTCTGCCGGTCGATCTGGACCCAGTGGTGGGAGACCCCCTGTTCGTCACCCTCGCGGAAATGGAGGAGGAACAAGAGCAGGAGGAGGACAATCCTGCTCAGGAATACTACCTGAGCCAGTTCGGCGGCGGTCAGAGCCAGAACAGCCCCTGCCTGGATGCGGGGAGCACCACGGCCGAGGCGGCAGGTCTGGATACCCTGACCACCCAGAACGGAGAAAACGGCCAGCAACTGCCGGATGAAGGGACGGTGGATTTGGGATATCATTATACGATCGTTCTTCCGTAAACCGCTGAATTTGACCCGTTTCGCCACTTTTTGATAGCATACAACCTTTCGGGAAGCCCCTGCCGGCGTTGTTCAGAGGGGATTCCACCGTTCCTGCCGTCGCCCCGGCGGAAAAACCCCTGGAGGCCTTTCATGACGACACCTTACGGACTCCACCAGATGAAAATCTTTGAGGACATCCCCGCGGATGAGATCGATCCGATCCGGAGGCTCTGCGAGGAGGTAACCTATCCGTACGACACCGAACTGGCTTTTGACGGGGAAGAAGCCAAGTTTGTGTTTCTTCTACGAAAAGGGAAGACCGAACTGATCGCGCGGCACCCAAAGACATCGAAGAAGGTGGTCATCGCCAGGAAGAAACCGGGGGAAACCATGGGGTTCTCCTCCCTCATTCAGCCCTACCAGCTGAACTTCATCATCCGGTGCCTGGAAACCTGCGAGATGTACCGGATTCCCAGGGCGCGGCTCATGCAGGAACAGCGCCGCAACCCGGACCTGTACGAAAAGCTCCGGCACCGGATCGCGAAACATGTGTTCCCGAACCTGCAGAAGGCCCTGGACAAGCTGCAGGATGAATCGGGTCAGGAAAGCTGGTACCCGCAGGAAGAAGACCTGGATTCGCCCGGCCCCGGGGGCGGGGAGATCCTCTAACATGCTGTCGAATAAGTCCATTTGGGCAGGCTGTTCACAATTCCGTAGTTGTTTTACATTGGTACGGAATTGGATGCGTCACCCGGAGGGCTGACGCACCCTCAAGGGCGAGGGCCGTGGTCGGCCCGAGTCAAAAAGGTTTAGATGCAAGGCGCGCGCAATCCAGAGGAGTGAGGCGTACATTAGAAGTACGTTGAGGGACGAGGGATAAGCGGAACGCCGCAGATGAGCCTTTTTCAACAGCCTGTTTAACCAAGGGAACCGAACCCCTCCCTATCGGTTCCGGAACCCGCAGGGACGCCATCTTCCGTCGTTGAAAGACCAAACGGAACAGGAGAATAGAGCCGAACCGTTCCCCTGGATGGGATCGGATTAAAGGAGATGACATGGGTGCGTACCTCAGGAAGAAAGCGGAATATGTGGTTGTGGGGTCCGGCCCCGGTGGAGCCACGGTTGCCCGGGAACTGGCCAAGGCAGGCAAGGAGGTCATCCTGCTGGAAAAGGGCAAGGACCATCGGGGCAAATGGTATTACGGCACGCATCTCGGAGCGACCCTCTACTGCGAGAAGGGGGGGTTCATGCTCACCGAGGAAGGGTACCGGATCGTTCAGGGGACCATGACAGGCGGTTCCACGAACCTGTACTGCGCCTGCGCGGCCCTCCCGCCGGAGTGGCTGAAACAACGGTACCGGATCGACCTGGAGCCGTATGCGAACGAAACCGTAGAGGAACTGAACATCGCCCCCCTGCCCCGCCCCCTGTGGGGGATGGCCACCCAGCGGGTGGAGGAAGCGGCCGGAGAACTTGGCTACACGTGGATCCCTCAACCCAAGTTCATAAACGTGAGCAAAGGCGAACCGTTCGACTGCGGGGCCAAGTGCATGCTGGGCTGCCGCTGCGGGGCCAAGTGGACGGCCAACGAGTACGTGGACCAGGCGGTTCGTCTGAACTGCGAGTTGATCACGGGCGCCAAAGTCAAGGAAGTCCTGGTTTCCAACGGAACCGCCGCCGGCGTGGTGGCCACCCTGTCCGGCGGCAGCGAGGTTCTTCGCGTGGAAGCGGGAACCGTGATCCTTGCGGCGGGCGGCGTGGAAAGCCCCGTCATCCTCCAGCACAGCGGCATCTCCGATGCAGGCCGGGGGATGGTCATGGACACGACGGCCATCGTCTACGGGAAGTGTCGCGAGGAAGGCATGTCCCAGGACCCGCCCATGGCGGTCTCCTGGTTCGACGACGATAACGGGTATATGTTGAGCACGCTCCTGGACCCCTGGCTGTTGTACTCCGTGAATCTGTCCTGGAAGGGAATCACCAAACCGGGTCGACTGTTCGGTTACGGAAAATCCATGGGCATCATGATCAAGCTCAAGGATGAAATCTCCGGGGGGATCAGTATGGAGGGAAGGATCTCCAAGCCCCTGACCGAGCAAGACGGTTTTCGCCTGAACCATGCGTCCAACCTGTGCAGAAAGATCTTGATCCAGGCGGGATGCTGTCCGGACTCCATCTTCCTGAGCCCCCCCATGGGCACGCATCCCAGCGGGACGGTTCGCATAGGCGAACTGCTGAACTCTCAGCTGGAGACGTCGATTCCCAACCTCTATGTGAGCGATGCGAGCTGTTTTCCGGAAGCGCTGGACCGGCCCACGGTTCTCACGTTGATCTCCCTGTCGAAACGTCTCGCAGGACATTTGCTGAAAAAGGCCGGACCCGAAATAAAAGAAGAGACCTCTACCAGCCCAACAGCCCCCGAAGTGAAACCCGAGCCTGAACCGGAACCCAAGCCGGTGCCGGAGGTGAAACCCGAGCCCAAGGCTGTACCAGAGGCCGCAGTGGAGGCAAAACCCAAGACCAAGGCTGCCACGAAGAAAAAAGCGGCGGTAAAGAAGAAGCCGGCCGCGAAGAAAAAGGCAAAGCCAAAAGCCTCACCTAAGACAAAACCCAAGGCCAAGGCCAAGAAAAAGGCGGCCGGGAAAGCCACTGCCGGAAAAACCGCGCCCGCCGGGGAACCTGGCGAACAGTAAAGAACAACCGGGAATCCGCCAAGCCATGTCTCAGGAACCAAAAGGCCCTCTCCCGCCGGAACCCGTTGCCACCTGGGAAGACAGCGTTCCGGGGAAGGAGCATCCGACCGGGTCCTCCCCCGGTTTTCTCCGGGAGGTGCTAAACGGCACACTGCTCACTGCCGGAGCCTTCGGTTGCGGTTGCGGCAGTTCTGAAGCACCCGGTCCCCAGCCCGGAGGGGGACCGTTCGTGCCTCCCGAGGACTCCATCCGCCTGGCGTTCAATGAAAGTCCGTTCGCCCCCCCCCCCGGCGCCTTCCGCTCCATGGACGATATGCTGGCCCGCCCCTATGCCATGCATACCGAGAATCCGGATTTTCTGCCGGGCATTAACCGATACCCCGGTTTTCTCAATACCACCCTCACCTCCCTGATCGCCGAACGGCATCAGATCGCCACAAAGTACGTGGTTCCATGTTGTGGCATATCGGAACTCATCTACATGTGTTCCCAGGCCTTTCTGCAGGAAGGCCGACATCTTTTAATGCCCCGGGTATCCTACACGCTCCCTGCCCATTATGCCCGGTCAAAGGGGTACGAGGTGCGAACCTCCCCCATGGACGCCGCGCACGGCATCGACCTTCAGGCCCTCCTTGAGCGGGTTGGGAAGCAGACCGGACTGGTCTATCTGGCCAATCCGAACAACCCCACGGGTTCCCTGCTCTCCCTGGACAGCCTTGCTTCGTTTGTCCGGGAGGCGGCCTCTGTATCTCCGGAGACGGTGGTCCTGGTAGATGAAGCCTACATGGACTATGTCCAGGAAGAACCCCTCCCCGAGGCCATGGAGCTGATCTACCAGTACCCGGTGGTGGTGGGCCGGACCTTTTCCAAAGCGTTCGGAATGGCCGGACTGCGGGGCGGTTACCTGGTTGGAAACGAGGAACTGGTCTTGACCCTGAACGGTTTCCTGAGCGGGTACCTGGGCGGACTGCCGGGGTGGAGACAGTTCGAGGGAGACGTGAACCGTATGGCCGTGGCTGCGCTGGAAGGCAGCCTGAACCAGGAAGGCTACGCGTTCGTGGCGGAAGTGCGGGACCGGACCGCCGACCTGCGGGAACACCTCTTCCAGGGGCTGGAGGCTCAAGGGTACGCTCCCCTGCCGAGCCACGGCAACTTTCTGCTGGCAAAGGTGGGATCCCCGGGTGAAAACCTGCGCGGGTACCTCTGCACGCACAAGATCCTGGTCCAGGCAGGGGGGTCGTTCGACCCAGGCTACCAGGACTGGATCCGTGTTTCCGTGGGCTCCCTGGAGGAAATCGACTCTTTATTGGATGCCCTGAAGGGGTTCGACCCTTCCAGGAGCTACCCTGCGTGCCTTCCGGTCTTCCATCACGGCATATGACAGGTGGAATACTCCCCGGACATTCCTCGACCCCGGCAGGCCAGGAGACAGGATCCTGTTAACGATTCTTGGTACAACTGCCGATCGTACCCATGGGAGGGACACGTTTCCTTCTCTCAGAATCAGAATGAGGTGACCTGATAGCGCGCATGCGCTCCTTGCAGGCCGCGAACCCCGGAGTTGAAAAGGAGGCAAGATGGCCGAACACGATCGATCCACCCATTCGGAACGTTCCACCACCACACAGGAACTGGTACGACAGGTCCAGACAGGAGGAATCATTCTCCTGGTCCTCCTGACCCTTTCGGCCATCGGCATCGGGATCACCGACTTCGCCCCGGCCAAGGCCCTCTGGTACTGGATCGCCATGGCGCCCATTTTCGGGGGGGTGTGCATCTATCTGGAATGGACGCACAGCACGGACCGGCAGGGGACGTCCCCGTTCCGGATCGTACGGAAGCAGGTGTTCCACTGGATCGGCTTTCTCGTGGCCATCTATCTGGTGTTTCTGCTCCACTCCACCGGCCGCTTGAACGATGCGGACGCGGGCCTCGTGGCCCTGCTCACCCTGGCCATGTCCACCTTCTTCGCCGGGGTGCACAGCGACTGGCGTATCTGCCTGGTGGGGATCATCCTGGGGTCCGCGGTGGGCGGCGCGGCCATGGTGGAGGAGTTTTTCTGGATGCTCCTCATCCCGCTGGTGGTGGCGGTAGCCGTGGGCATCATCTGGTGGCGACACCGCACCCGCCCGTCCGGCGGGTTCTGACGAAAACAAACTTCGCGTTACGCAAGAGGGTCCGGATCCGGGAATCCTGTTGACCGCACCCCACCTGCCGGAGGCCTCCCTTGTCGAATTCCGGCCCCAGAAACACAGGATCCCCCCGTTCCCGTGGAAACATGGGAACCTTCTCCGGCGTGTTCACGCCGAGCATTCTGACGATCCTGGGGCTCATCCTGTTTCTCCGTCTGGGGTATGTGGTAGGCAACGCAGGCCTTGGCCGCGCCCTGTTGATTGTGGCCATGGCCAACGTGATCTCCGTGCTCACCGCCATCTCCCTGGCCGCCATCGCCACCAACCTCACCGTAAAGGGGGGCGGCGACTACTACATCATCTCCCGCACACTGGGGCTGGAGTTCGGCGGCGCCATCGGGATCGTTCTGTTCCTTGCCCAGTCGGTCTCCATAGGGTTTTACTGCATCGGCTTCGGCGAAATTACTGCATCCCTGCTTCCGCTGAATTGGCCGTTCCTCCCTGCCGGGATCGCCGCACTGGCCGTTGCTTTTCTCTTTCTTTTTGCCTGGATGGGTTCCGACTGGGCTACCCGGTTCCAGTACCTGGTCATGGCCATCCTGTGCGCCGCGCTCCTCTCCTTTCTACTCGGCGCGATCCCCGCGTGGGACGGCTCCCTTCTGAGTGGAAACTGGGCAACGCCCCCGGACACCCTGCCTTTCTGGTCCCTTTTTGCCCTCTTCTTTCCCGCGGTCACCGGGTTCACCCAGGGGGTCAGCATGTCCGGGGACCTCAAGGACCCGGGCAGGAGCATCCCGGCCGGCACCTTCTCCGCCGTTTTCCTTTCCGCCGGGATCTACGTGCTGTTCGCTGTTCTGTTTGCGGCCGCGGCTCCCAGGGAACTTCTCTCCGGGGACTATGAGGCCATGAACCGGGTGGCCCGGTACGGGTTCCTCATCGATGCGGGGGTGATCGCAGCCACCCTCTCTTCGGCCATGGCCTCGTTCCTCGGCGGGCCCCGCATCCTCCAGTCCCTGGCACAGGACCGGATCTTTCCCTTTCTCTCCCCGTTCGCCCGCGGATCGGGGCCCGCGTCCAACCCGCGGCGAGGCGTACTGCTGGCCGCCGGCATCGCCTTTCTTACGGTGACACTGGGAAACCTGAACCTGATCGCCCCCGTGGTCACCATGTTCTTCCTGATCTCCTACGGCCTGATCAACTATGCCACCTTTTTCGAGGCGCGGGCCGCCAGTCCCTCCTTCCGTCCCCGGTTCCGCTTTTTTCACGGCCGGTTGAGCTTTCTGGGGGGACTGACCTGCCTTGGGATCATGCTCGCCATCAACCCCGCCGCCTGCCTGGTCTCCATTGCCGTCCTGTTCTCGGTCCACCAGTACCTCCGGCGTACCGCCGGGCCGTCCCGCTGGGCGGACTCGCGCCGGTCGTACCACCTGCAGCAGGCCAGGGAACATCTGCTGGCCGCGGACCGGGAGCCCGAACACCCGCGGGACTGGCGGCCGCAGGTCCTGGTGTGTTCCACGTCTTCCGGCAAGAGTGATCCCCTGCTCCTTTTCGCCCACTGGATTGCCGGAACCAGCGGTGTCACCACGCTGGTGCGGATCCTGGAGGGCCGTGAAAACGCCCTGCTGGAGCAGAAGGAAGACGCAGAGATCGAATTGCGAAAGGAACGGGACCGCCTGCATCCGAACGCCTTTCCGCTTGTGGTGATCACCCCCCGGGCGGAAGACAGCTTCCTCACCCTGGCTCAGGCCGTCGGCACCGGCCCGCTCCGGGTCAACACGGTCCTTTCCAACTGGCTCGACCCGTTTCCCGGCCTCCCCAATGCGCTGGAACAGGAACAGCACAAACGGAACCTCCGGGCCCTTCATCACCTGGGATGCAACATCGTCACACTGGCCACCCGGCAGGCCGAGTGGGACGCTCTGCTGCAGCTGCCCGCCCACAAGAGGAGGATCGACGTTTGGTGGCAGGGGGACGCCACATCCCGGCTCATGCTGCTGCTGGCGCACCTGATGACAAGGACCGATGCGTGGGAGGAAGCGAACATCCGCGTGCTGGCGGCCGGCTCCAGGGGTCTCTATGAACAGGCCATCGATTTTCTCGAAGACACCCTGAAAGAGGTCCGGATCGTCGCGGAACCGGAAGTGGTGGTCTCCACCGATGCGGAAGCGATCCAGGAACAATCCTCCAACGCCGCCCTGGTGTTTCTTCCGTTCCGGTTCAGGAAACAACGGTTGACCGGGCCCTTCGGAACCCCCCTGGAGCCCCTGATCCCCCGGTTACCCACAACGGCCCTTTGCCTGGCGTCCGAGGACATCGAACTGGACGCCGAACCGGAAGAAGGAAAGGCGGGGGAGATCAGCGAGGCTCTCAACGCCCTGGAGGAGGCGGAAAAATTAGCCGGAGAAGCGGAAAAAGAGGCGGCCAGGGAATCCGCAGCGGCCGACGAGGGGTTTCGTATGCTGGTCGAGGCCGCCCGGAGCGGCCGGGGGGGAGAGATCATGGAGAAACAGGAAACGGCCGTCCTGGAATCCCAGTACCGCGCCCGCCAGAGCACCCGTCTGGCGGCACGACTGCAGATGAACGTGGAAACCGCGCGGGAGGCCCTGGAAGCCCTCGGTGTCCAGCCCCCTTCCCGAGAAGAGAACGCCGACACTTCCGGGCACGGTGAGGATTAACCGTTCGTTGAAAAACAAATATTCTTTATTTATCGTCATTCCGGACTTGATCCTTAAACCCCCGTGATCCGGAATCCAGGGGCGGAGGCATGGAGGAGGCTCAATACGCCCTGCCCGTCCACCTTTAGTCCGTGATTCCCGTCCCGTAGTTCTGGGCGCCATCCTGAACGGACTTCTCCACAGCTTTCCCCCCGTCCTTGATCCCCTTGCCCACCTTTTCCGCATCTTTTTTGATCTCTTCCCCAAGCCCCTCGAACCCTTCCTTGACCTTCCCCTCGGCCTGATGAATTCCGTTCTTGGGTTCCTTCTGCTCCTCCGCGGCTCCGGACAGCGCCACACCCCACGCCAGGAGGAAGGAACAGATCAGGACCATCATGCTCTTCATCATGTCTCCCCTTTTCGATTGAGGTACCGTTCCCGTATAAGGACGTGGTTCAATTTCCGGACAAAAGGGGGTCCAGTTTCCCTTCACGGTCCAGGGCGGCCAGCTCCTGGAACCCGCCCACGTGCACATCGCCGATGAAGATCTGCGGTACGGTCCGCATCCCCCCGCTCCTTTCCAGAACTTCCTCCCGCAGTCCCGGTTCCCGATCCACCCGGAGCTCCCGGTAGGTCGCCCCTTTCTCCTCCAGGAGGATCTTGGCCTGAACACAGTACGGGCAGAATTCAGTGGGGTAGATGTCGATCCGACTCATGGTTTCTTCCTTTCTCGTGTCACGGCAGAGAAAAATCCACAGACGTTCCCGGGCGGAATCCATAGGTGTCGCTGAGACCCCGGTTGATCTCCAGCACGTACCGGACCCTGCCCCGGGAAGGATAGCGGGGGCAGGGAGTGGAGCGGCAGGGTTCGGCCTCCCGGATGTTCACGATACGTTTATCCTGATCGATGAAGATAATATCCAACGGGATCCGGGTATACCGCATCCAGAAGCTCTTCTTCTCCGGCTGTTTGAACACGAAAAGCATGCCCCGGTCGGGTGCCAGCTCATCCCGGAACATAAGCCCCTTCATACGTTTCACGGTTGAATCCGCCACTTCCGACAGGAACGTGACGGAGCGGTCCCCGTGGAGCGTCACCGGGACCTCGTCGGGAGCCGCTGCCTGACAGGAAGCCAGAAGCATCCACACCCATGGCATGAGAGTTTTTGTTCGCAGCATGAACGTCTATGATACGGTCGTCCGCCCCATGAGGCAACCGGTTCACACAACGGCTCTCCCCTGGAGGCCCTCCAATGAGGAAACCTGACATCGGCACGGACAGTTGGAAAAAACACACCCAAAGGGTTACTATAGATTCTTTTGCTTGAACCGACCTGTGTCACGGTCACCGTTTCAGCCGTGGCCCACCAAGAGGACGATCCCATGAATTCCCAACATATCAAGATCCCCGAGGGGGGAGATAAAATCACCGTGGATCCGCAGGGAAAGCTTCACGTGCCCGATCACCCCGTGGTCGGTTTCCTGGAGGGGGACGGCATCGGCCCGGATATCATGAGGGCCTGTCTGCGCGTCTGGGACGCGGCCGTGGAGAAGGCATACGGCGGGAGACGGAAAATCCAATGGTGCGAGCTGTTCCTGGGCGAGAAGGCGGGCCGGCTCTACGACGGAGACTTCTTCCCCGGGGAAACCCTGGACGCCATCCGGGATCTGTTCGTGGTTATCAAGGGTCCGTTGACCACTCCCGTGGGGGGTGGGTTCCGCTCCCTGAACGTCTCTCTTCGCCAGGAACTGGACCTGTACTCCTGCGTCCGGCCCGTTCGCTATTTTACCAATGTTCCCTCTCCCCTGCGTCACCCGGAGCAGGTGGACGTGGTGATCTTTCGGGAAAACACCGAGGATGTGTATGCAGGGATCGAGTACGCCAGCGGAACAGCGGAAAACGAAAAGCTGGCACGGTTTCTCCGGGAGGAGATGGGCGCAAACTTCTTCCCCGACGCGGGGTTGGGGATCAAACCGATCAGTCCTCACGGAAGCAAGCGCCTGGTTCGCAAGGCGATCCGCCATGCCATCGAACGGGGCCTGGAGAGCGTCACGCTGGTGCACAAGGGGAACATCATGAAGTACACCGAGGGCGCCTTCCGAAACTGGGGGTACGAGGTGGCACGGGAGGAGTTCCCCGACCAGACCGTCACCGAGCGGGATCTGTACAAGAATTACGGGGGAAAGCAGCCCGAAGGAAAGGTGATCATCAAGGACCGGATCGCGGACATCATCTTTCAGCTGCTGCAGCTTCGACCCAGCGAATTCCACGTTCTGGCCACCATGAACTTGAACGGCGACTACCTGTCCGACGCCGTGGCCGCCGAGGTGGGAGGGGTGGGGATCGCCCCGGGAGCCAACATCGGCGATCATGTGGCGGTGTTGGAGGCCACCCACGGCACCGCTCCCAAATATGCCGACATGAACAAGGCGAACCCGGGGTCCCTGCTCTTCTCCGGCGTCATGATGCTGGAGTACATGGGATGGAATGAGGCCGCCGACCTGATCAACGGGGCCTATCCCAAAGTGATCGGAGACAAGACGGTGACCTACGACTTCGCCCGACTCATGGACGGGGCCACGCTGGTCTCCACGAGCACGTTCGCCGACGCTCTTATCGCCAAGATCACCGGAAACGCCGAGGACCTGGCCCGTATCGAGGTGGT
>CAYTRL010000041.1:0-22326 GCA_964439795.1 uncultured Thermodesulfobacteriota bacterium | reverse complement strand
GGAAGTCGATCTGATCGGTCACCGTGCCGAATAGACCGCAGTGGATGTGCGGGGCCAGCAGTTCATCCGGGCGCATGGTAATCACACCGGAAACGCCCTGAAGCAGGTTGGAAAAGATTTCTTCTTCGGTACGGCCGATGGGCGTGATGGCGGACGCAGCCGTGATGACGACTCTTCGTTCCATGGGGCTCCCGGTTTGAGACCTTGGTTTCCTGGCTTGCCTAGAATGCGGGGAACGGCGAACTAATTCTTTGTCGCGAGGGATTCGATATAATCAAGGATCTGGCGGATGGTACGGATCTCCATCGCGTTTTTTTTCTCTTCCTGGGAGATTTCAGAGCCCAGGTACCTTTCAATCTCTCCCAGCAGTTCGATGGCATCGATGCTGTCGAAGCCGTGAACTTCCCTCAGGTCGTCGTCCAGTCCCGGGTTCTCGAATTCAAACTCCTCCATGAGGATGCGTAGAAGAAACTCATGGATCTCGTCTCGTGTCATTTGCCTGAGCTTTCTCCCGTGGTGGCTGGCGGCACGGGTGGGGGATGGTTCGGCTGGGGTGCATGAGAAAACGTAAGGTCGGGGCATCCCCTGCGGCGTTCGGTTTTGAGAAAGTATAGGCAAGAGATCGAGGAGTGTCAAGGGAGGGGGCGGGAGTGTAAACGTCGTATTCTATTGAAATCAGTACAGAAATTGAGAACAAGCGGGAGAGTTTCCCCCCTTCGTGGATCCCTTGCAAGGCAAGGGTTTTTTCTTTCTGTGTCTGTTTGTGCAGCCGTGGGGGCAGAGCTGCGGACAAGCCCGTTTTCCGGCGCTGTGCTCCTTGCCCTCACCAGTCGTACAGGATCTCCCATTGATTCTGAAAAGACGGGTCCTTGTGGCTGTACCGGCAGATCATGGTTGTGCCCCTGCCCGTCCCTTTCTCCGGTTTCTCCCTCCAGTATCGCTGAGAGATGGCAGGGATCGACCCGGGTTCGTCCGGCAGTTGGCCCTTGTCTTCTTCCGTACTGCAGATCGCTAACCAGAACTCTTTTTCCTCGATCACCTTCCACAGGGTCCCGGACTCTTTGTTTCGGATCCTCTCTCCCACCTGGGGGAGTCCCTGTTTTTCCCGCAGGTCCCGGAACCTGTATTCGGACTGTGGGTCCACGTCCAGCGCTTTTCGGCCAAAGACGACGATGCCGATGGCCCCCGCGGGCGCCGTTATCAGGATGGAAAGGACCGCTATGGCTAGAATGATTTCCCCTGAAGCTACACCTGCTGTGAGTGGAAGGGCCCCGATGGCGGCTTGAACCGTTGCTTTGGGTATGTAGGCCACGACGCAGAAAAGCCTTTCCCGGAAGTTGAGAGGGGTCCTGAGAAGGGAGAGATAGGTGCCCACGCTTCGAAAGACCAGGCCCACCAGTATGACGAGTACCCCGGCCGCACCCGCCTCCCAGGCCACGTGGATGTCTACCTGTGCTCCCACCAGTACGAACAGAAGCAGTTCAGCGAATACCCAGAGTTTTTTCAGCTTCTGAGAGATGATATGTGCAATGGGTTCGGATTTCTCCAGGATGATGAATCCCATGGCCATGACCCCCAGGAGACTCGCCATGGGAACCCACGGTTTGCACTTGTGCTCCGTCCATGTAAGCAGGATGGCCACTCCCATGACCAGCAGGGTACGCTTCGGCGGGCGCAGATCGTATTTCATGAAGATACGAAGAAGGACGAATCCCGGTATGATCCCGGCGAGTATACCCAGGACAATAGACATGGGGATTTCGGCCAGACGAAGGAACAGGTTTACCTCTCCCCCACCGTACATGCCGAGAAAGGACGTGAAAAGAACGATCACGAAAACGTCGTCCAGGGCTGAGGCGGAGAGTATGAGGGTAGGGATACCCTTTTTGACGCCTCTCCCCTCATCCATGAAATCGATCATCAAGGGCACAACCACCGCCGGGGAGACGGCGGCCAGAATGGATCCGAGTATTGCGGCCTCCATGTAGGTCATGGGGAGCAGTTTCGGGGCGATCCAGACGATGCCCGCGATTTCAAAGACCGCAGGCAGGGCGCTCATGATAAGGGCGGGTCTCCCCACGCGGTTCAAGGTTTCCCGGTGCAGTTCCAGTCCCGCCCGGAGCAGGATGACAATCAGTGCAATGTTCCTGAAATCCGAGGAAACGTTCATCAATTCAGGTGAAATCAGGTTCAGGAGATGAGGCCCCAGAAAAATGCCGACGAAGAGCATGCCCACCAGTCCGGGCAGTTTCAGGCGGGTGAAAAAATAGGCGGCGCCCAGTCCGACAAGAGTAATGATTGCTAGGCTGGCTGCCATGGTGAACCTCCTCCGATCTTCGGCCGTCCGCGCAGGAAACGTCTTTCTTTTTCCGTATTTTCCCGCTAGTCTATGCAATAGACGGCTTTGCTTCAACCAGGCCGCGGGGAAATCCGCACGGCGGAAACGGTCAATGATTTCCGGCGGTGTATCGTTTTTTCATCCTTTTTTACGAACCGTTCAACCGTACAAGTGAGATCCTTAAAAGATCTGGGCGAATTCGGTTTCCTGGACCGCCTGCAGCGATCCCTGCCTCCCGGAGGGGGGCATGTCCTCCGAGGCGTGGGGGACGATTGTGCCGTGGTCACCTTTCCTGAAGGGGAAAAGGCTCTCTGGACCGTGGACACACTCGTGGAAGGAGTGCATTTCCGGATGGATTTCACCGGGATGCATGACCTCGGGTGGAAGTCGCTGGCCGTAAACCTCTCGGATGTGGCTGCCATGGGTGGCCGGCCCCTGCATGCCGTTCTCTCCCTGGGCCTTCCCGCGGGGACGGATCTCCAGGAACTGGACGCCTTTTATGAAGGGTTGTCCGCACTGGCAGGGGAGCATTCGGTTACACTCGTGGGCGGAGACATGGTACGGAGTCCCTCCGGCCTCCTGATCACCGTGTCCGTGCTCGGCGCCACCACGGGGGGACGCTTTCTGCTCCGGGATGGGGCACAACCCGGGGATTGGATCGCGATCACGGGCCGGCCCGGGGATTCGGCGGCCGGATTGAGCGTGCTGTCGGATCCGATCGGAAAAACCGGGACACGGCTTTCCAGCGGGCTTCTGGACTCCCTGGTCCGGGCGCACAACCGCCCCGTTCCCCAGGTCCGTGAAGGGATCTTTTTTGCCGAACAAGCCGGGGTTCATGCGGCGATCGATCTTTCCGACGGGCTTGTGCAGGACCTGTGGCATGTGTGTCGGCAGAGCGGCACCGGGGCCGGGATCGAACAGGGGCGACTTCCGTTGTCGGACGCAATCCGGGAACTGGCGTCACTCCGGGGGAGGGAACCCGAGGACTGGGCCCTTTATGGCGGGGAGGATTATCTCCTGCTGGTTTCCGTGCACGCAGACCGTTTCGAAGAAATACGCACCCGGTACGAAGCTCGTTTCCAGAAGGCACTACACCCCATCGGAAGGATGATCCGGGATCGGGGGGTCTACCTGGAAACCATCGATGGAAAGCGGAAGCGGATCGAACCGGTGGGATACGATCATTTCCGGGAGCCGCCTGTTTCCGGGGAAGGGCGCTGAATCGTATGGAAGAGGTTACGGCTGCCTACATCGGGATCGGCGACGAACTGCTTTCCGGGAGTACCCGGGATACGAATTTTTTCTACCTTGCCCGCGCGCTCAAGGAACTGGGGATCCGGCTGGTCCGGAGCGCGGTCATTCCGGACGATCTGGATGCCATCCGGGAGACCCTGAACCTTTACCGGCACCGGTACACCTACATCTTCACATCCGGCGGGCTTGGGCCCACCCACGATGATGTCACGGTAGACGGGGTGGCCAGGGCCCTGGAAGTCCGGGTCTTGAGGAACCCGGTCCTGGAAAGCAAGCTCAGGGAAACCTTCGGAGACCGGCTGGACGAGTCCAGCCTGAAGATGGCCGAGGTCCCCGAAGGGGCGGTTCTCCACTTTTGTGATCAGCTGCTGATCCCTGTCCTCTCCGTGGAAAACATCTACCTGTTCCCCGGGGTCCCGGAGCTGTTCGAGAAGAAGCTCGACTCCATCAAGGAACGGTTCCGTTCCGCACCCTTTTTTACCACCGAGATCCTCTGTGACCGGTTTGAATCGGAAATCGTGGACATGCTCCTGGATACCCTGAAGCTGTTTCCTGCGATCAAGATCGGTTCGTACCCCCAGTGGAAGGGCGAGTCGTACCGCGTGAAGATCGTGCTGGAGGGAAGGGAACGGGACGAAGTGGAACAGGCGGGGGACCATCTGCGCAGCACCCTGGGGGGGTAGAGTACACCCCCTCCCTGCAAAATTTCCCCGTCGTTCAGGTCCTCATCTGCTTTTCGGATTCTTCTATGCGGGCACGGCGGCCTGGTTGCCCGCGGCCTTCTTCTTCCGGGACGGAACGCCGGTTTTTTCATTCCGTGACAGGGGCGTCAGGGAGGTTCCCAGCGTCTTCAGGGGCCGGTACCCCTGCGCGACAAAATGATCCCGCAGAAACACCTCCATCCGCAGCTGCATCAGCAGGGGGTTTTCCACCAGGGCCGTGTGCGTTCCTCCGGGAATCGTGATGATCTCAGCGTCGGGGATGAGCCGCCACATCTTCTCCGAAACGCCGGGCGGGGTGAAGGGGTCCTTTTCTCCTGCCACGATCAGCGTGGGCACGCGGACACGTTTCAGCACGTCCTCCGCCGTGTGCTCGGACATGGCCAGCAGGGCGCGAAACCCCATGCGGAAATCCATGGTGGAGATCTGCAGAAAATAATCTTTCATGATCTCCGCGGGACAGAGTTGCCAGTGGATGGCGCCGCTCATCCGGGCCAGAGGGATGGGGACCCTCGTGCGAAGAAGGGGTTTCGTGAGCCGGGCGATGAGGTTGGCGTACTTTGCGCCGGTTCGGAGGATGGTGGGGAAGACTTTGTCCGGCCATTGCATGCCGTAAAACGTCTGAAACGGTTTGCCGTACGTTCCCAGAACCGGGATGAGCCCCAGGACCCTGTCCGGGTCCCTGCCATAGAATTCCAGGATTACCTGTACCCCCATGCTGTGTCCCACCAGAACGGCCCGGGGGATTTCCAGGTGGTCCATGACGGATTTCAGGTCGCGGGCGTAGGATCCCACCGTGACGTTGGCCGGATGCCTGGGGAGTTCAGACCTGCCGTGACCCCGGTAGTCCCACGTGACCACCTGACAGCGGTTCCGGAAAAAGGGACGCAGATACTCCCAGTAGCCCGTGGAGCACAAGATGCCGTTGGAGACGACCAGGGGAAACCCTTTTCCCTCGGAGCGGTAGTAGATCTTCGTCCCATCGTAGGCTTGCGCGAACCCTTCGTGGGATTCTTTCATTCATCCCCTTTCGGGTCCTGGAGGAACTGCTTCAGCAGGATTTCGGATTCGGGGTCGATGGCCAGGATGCTGAGACCCATTCCCGGATTGTCGTCCACGGGTCGGCTGGCCGGCACGAACGGCTCGTCCCCGGAGAAGGAGGGGGGGCGGTTCACCCATACAACCTGCGTTTTCAGATGAATCCACGGATTCGAGTCGGGGAGTTGAAACCGGATATCGATCAGCGTACCCACTTCTTTGGGTTCCGTGGTCTGGACGAACATGCCCTTGTCACTCAGATTGATCAAGGTGCCGAGAGGAAAGGTTTCTACGAAGGCTTTGATGTAGACAGGAACGTTCAGCCGGGGGGATAACCTTTTTTCATTCTTGTCTGGCCCCTGCATGAGTCCATCCTCCCTGTCTTCACCTGAAAGATTCTGATGTAATATTTCGCTTTTTCGCGGAATCTTGTCAAGTGTGTTTTCTCGGGATGGTGCTGATGGAAAGAATAAGGAGGGGGGTGTGAAAGGTCCTGAAAATGGCCGTTGCCGGCCATTTTCAGGTATGTAAACGCTCTACTGAATCCTGTGAGCGGGAATGTACTCACGGACCTGCCGGGAATCGTTCGAAAGCGTCTCTTCCATTTCCTGAGCCTGCTGCCACTCCCGCTTGAGTGCGATGATCTGCACCTTTGTTTTCATCAGAATGGAAAAAACCGCTTCTTTTTCGGCCTCTGTTTTTGCCGTGCTGATCTCTTTCTGAAGAAACCGGAAAAAATGCATCTTTTTGGCCAACTCGGCCAGGATGGGAGAGGCATCGGGTCCCACGGAGGTGGAGAACGCGGGAACAGGTTTTGCCGATGTCATATTTGCTAACATTTTTGGGCTCCTTCTCTTTTGTTTCCTTGGTATTGAGTAGGGAATTTTTAAAAAAAGATAAATAAAACGATTATTTTACTATTTTGTTAACATTTTGATTTTTAAGGGAGAAAGCATTGAATGAATAATGAATCATTATTCATTTCAAGAAAATATAATGCTTCTGACGCTCCGTGTCAAGACTTTTTTTCTTTTTTTTTTCAGGCCCCGGGCAGGAAGGAAAACCCCATGGACGGAGGACGGGTCAAGCACTTGAAGTGAGGGGTTTTTTCCCCGGTGGTCTTCTCTTGGCGGACGCTCTTCTCGCCGAGGGGAAGGGCGCTGGGAGAGGTCGTTGAAAAGCGACCCGCCGTGCCGTTTCAGATCGTCTCCGTTTCCCGGAGGTCCTGGCCTCTTACTTGGGCTGCGCCTCACGCATTGTTTTGATGGCGCAGAATTCGGCACACATGGTACAGACTTCATCGTCGCTGGGTGGGCTGGCCTCCCGCATCTTTTTCGCCCTCCCGGGATCGATGGCTTCCCGGATCTGGCCTTCCCAGTCGAGTTTCTTGCGGTAATCCGCCATCCTCTCATCCCATTGAATGGCGGACGGTATCCCCTTGGCGATATCGGCCGCGTGTGCGGCGATTCGAGACGCCATAACACCCTCCCACACATCCTCGGGGGTGGGCAGGCGCAGGTGTTCCGATGGGGTGACATAACAGAGAAAGTCTGCGCCGGCCGCCGCCGCCAGCGCCCCGCCGATGGCGGACGTGATATGGTCGTAGCCCGGGGCGATATCGGTGACGATGGGGCCCAGCACGTAAAAAGGAGCCCCGTGGCAGAGTTTTTTCTGCAGGGCCACGTTCATGGCGACCTGGTCCAGCGGCACGTGTCCGGGGCCTTCGATCATGACCTGGACCCCGGCCTTTTGCGCGCGGTCAGCCAACTCACCGATCAGGATCAACTCCTGGATCTGGGCACGGTCCGAGGCGTCCGCGAGGCAGCCGGGACGGAACCCGTCCCCCAGGCTCAGGGTCGCATCGCAGCTGTGAGCGATCTCCAGCAGCCGGTCGAAATGTTCGAAAAGCGGATTTTCCTGGTTGTGATAGGCCATCCATCCCAGGTGAAAGGACCCCCCGCGACTCACCACGTCCATGAGCCGCCCCTCCTTTTCCATCCGTTCCCGGGTTGCCAGCGTGACTCCGCAGTGCACGGTGAGAAAGTCCACTCCTTCCGCCACGTGCTTCTCGATGGTTCGAAAGAGGTCTTCCGGGTCCATTTCCACCAGGGAGCGGCCTTTCTTCACGGTTTCGATGGCCGCCTGGTAGAAGGGGACGGTCCCGATGGGAATGGGGGCCGCCTCCATCAAGTTCTTACGGATGCCGTCGACGTCCCCACCGGTGCTGAGATCCATGAACGTGTCGGCACCCGCCTCGCAGGATGCCCGGGCCTTTGTGCACTCCAGTGCGGGGTCCACCTGGTCCTTGGAGGATCCGATATTGGCGTTGACCTTGGTCCGCACCCCGGCTCCGATGGCCACCGGGACCGAACTGTGGTGATGGAAATTTTTCAGCAGGACGATTTTGCCGTCAGCGATGCCCCTCCGGAGGTCCTCCGGCTGGATCTGGTCGGCCTCCGCCGCCTGTTTCATCTCATCGGTGATCAATCCCTTCCGGGCACTCTCCAGTTGTGTCAGCATGCAAGCCTCCTCGAAGCGATCCCGCCTGCGAACTCGAAATGCGATCCGCCGGTGAACTACATCAGGCGATGGAGGACTTTCCCTCCATGGGGGAGGTCTCCGGATATTCGATCCGCTTGTGCAAGATGCCAAGCAGCGCCTGAACCATGGCGGTTTCGATCTTAGCAAGGGTGGATGTGGTGAGGGCACAGTCATCGAACTGGCCGTCTTGGAACTTTTTGACAATCACCCCGTGGACCTTCTCTCGGACTTCCACGGGGTTGGTGTTTTTCAAGACCCGGAACATGGCCTCCACCACGTCCGATATCATCAATATTCCAGCCTCCACGCTCACGGGCGTGGGGCCGTCGTACCGGAAGAAATCCCGGCTCCAGTGCACGGTGGAGGGGTTCTTCTGGGCCTTTCCGTAGAACGCTTCCACCACGGTGGTTCCATGATGCTGAGCGATCAGGTCCGTGATCCCCTTGGGGAACCCGTATTCACGGGCGATATCCACGCCGTCGGAAACGTGTGACTTGACGATTTCATAGCTGATTCTCGGGTCCAGCGTGTCGTGCGGGTTCTCCCTGTTGTTCTGATTCTCGATGAAGTAATCGGGTTGCACGAGTTTTCCGATATCATGATAGTACGCCCCGGCCCGCACCAGGAGCACATCCGCCTTGACGGCCTCTGTGGCGACGCAGGCCAGGTTGGCCACGGCCAGGCTGTGATAATAGGTCCCCGGAGTTTTTTCCTGGAGTTTTTTCAGCAGGGGGTGGTTCAGGTCGCAAAGATCCCGCAGGCGGTCGGCGGTGGTCAGCCGGAAAATCTTTTCACCCAGAGGTGTGATCAGGACCGCCAGCAGCCAGGCGCCCGGCGCGCTCAGAAAGGCCTGGAGAGCCGGTCCCCGGAGGAAGGCCGCGTCGGGCATCCGGTCTCTCAAGAGCATCATGCAGGCAAGCAGGGCCACGTTCAACGCTCCCACCACCACAGAATAGAACAACAGCGGGATCCGCCTCCGGGATCGGGCGGTGCACAGAACGAGCAGCAGGCTGATGGAGAGATAGTACAGGAAGAGACCCATGTCCAGAGACGTAAGGAACGTTGCGTAGACCGCGGCCAGGAAGGCGGTCATCACGCCCGCCGCAGGGCTCAGCAGAAGGGTGGCAGCGATGCCCCCGGCTCCCACGGGGATGGAAAAGCTGCTCAGGTTGGTGAACTGGAACAGGACTTTGGCCGGGAGCAGGACGGCGAGCAAAATCGAGAAGACGAGCAGGTAGGACTTGGAAGGAGAGGGGTCTGCCCATTGACCGAACCGGTTCGAAATCAGCACGAAGAGGAAGGTGATCAGGAAGAAGGGGAAAAAGGATGCGGCGCCGATCCACAGCGATTCCGGTCTCGGTTTGGCCAGGCAGTCCATGACACGGTAGTAGTCCAGGAGGGTGACCACCCGGCCCCGCGGCACCAGCATTTCCCCTCTCCGGTACAGGACCTTCTGGCTCTCCGAGACCTGCGCCCGGATCGAAGCCAGCATCTCTCCATTCTCTTCCGCATACAGCAGGTTCGGCTGCAGGGTGCCGTTCAGCTTTTCAAACAGTACCTCGCGAAGTTCCGGGCTGATGTTGATGAGCTCCAGGTTGTCCCGGAGAACCTTCTCGGCTCCGGCCAGCCGGGCCAGGTTCGCGGGGTTCCTCCGTTCGATCTGCCGGGTCCTGGATCTCTGGATGCGCAGGGTTGGCAGGGGCTCCGGGATTTCCGTGTCGTCAAGTATCCCCCGGCTCAACTGCTCCTTCAGGGAGGTCAGGAGCATGGAGTACATCTTTTCGGTGTGCGGGTACCCAAGAAATTCAACCAGGATCTTGTCCGCGGGGGCAGGATCAAACAGCTCGCGCATGCAGATCACGGCCGCCCTCCTGCTGCCTGATGCGGAACTGCGGCACTGTTCCAGGGCGCTGAAAAACGCCTCCCATTGCAGAGAAATCTGCTGTGTTTTCTCGGTGTCGAAGATGAACACGGGGATAAAATCCCTGAGTTGCTGTTCCACGACCCGTTCGATGGCTTTCTGTTCATCGAACACAAAGTCGTACGGGGCCCGGATAGCCTGCAGGGACCGTTTGCCCACGAGCGGAAGCTCGATCGGTACAAAATATTGCTGGAAGAAAGCCATGAAGGCGGCAAGAATAAGGATCAGGAACCCCGGGAACCAGCTCACCCGGGTTCGCCAGGCCCTGGGCGGGGCGGGTCTTTCGTCGATGGTTTCCAGTATCTTCGCTTTCTGAGAAAACACCACGAACTCCGTGGAAACGAGGATTGGAAGGTTCCCTGGATCTATGCTAGAGAGGGTTCAGATGCCCTGGCGCTTTTTGATCTCATTTTCGGCCGGGGGCCGGATTTCCAAAGTTGCGTTCAAAAGTAGAACAACAGGGTCTGAAAGTCAATGAAAATAGCGACATCGGGTCTTCAGGTCTGCCTGTTTCAGCCCCGACACCCCGGGAACGTCGGGGCCGCAGCCCGGGCCATGAAAAACTTCGGATTTCATCGGCTCGTTCTGGTTTCGGATCGCGATCCGAGGCGGTTTCCCGAAGCCGCCCGGCTTGCACACGGGGCGGAGGACGTTCTTGAAAATGCGCGTCTGACAGCAAGCCTGGATGATGCGTTGGGGTCCGTGGATCTCGTCATCGGCACGACCTCCCGCAGGGGGCACCGCTGGAGGGAGGCCCTGGAACCCGAGGAAATGGCGGAGATCCTGGTCGCCGGATGGGCCGCCCGTCCGGTTTCCCTCCTGTTCGGTCCCGAGGACCGGGGACTCTCGGTGGAGGACTTTTCCCGCTGTCAATGGGTCGTACGCCTGCCCACCCACCCGGATTGCCCTTCCATGAACCTGTCCCATGCCGTGGCCGTGTGTTGTTACGTGCTGGGTCAAAGGTTCGGCCGGGATCCGGCCGGGGCCCGAGCCCCGACGGCTTCCCCGGAGGAAGTCCGCCGATTTCTCTCGGCGCAGGATGCGTTTTTGGAAAACATCGGGTTTTCCCCCGACGACGGTACGCAGGGCCGCAACGCCAGGAGCAGGCTGCGCAGGTTCCTGCTCCGCGCGGAACCCGGCGGATTGGAGCTCAATCTGTTGTGGAAGCTGCTGCGGCAGGTGGAACGGCAACTCCGGGAGAAGAACGACCCCCCGCCCCCCGGCATCGGATCGTGAGGGGCGTCCGCGAACGGCCTTGCTGTGGGCTCAGGGGGTCTTTCCCTTGGATGCGGCCCCGCCGCCGGGGCTGACCTGAGCGAAGACCCTTAAAAAGTTTTCCCCCAGGATTCCCCGGATCTGTTCCGGCGGGAACCCACGGCGGAGCAGAGCGTCCGTGATCAGCACCGTGTCCGAGATGTCCTGCATTCCCGTGGGCAAGGTCGGAATCCACCCGTCCAGGTCGCTGCCCAGGGCGGCGTGCTCCCACCCGACGGTTTCGCAGATATGCGCCAGGTGATCCACCAGTGCATCCACCGGGGCTCGGCGCTTTCCGGTAAGAAACTCCGGGCTGTAGATCACGCCCGCCACGCCGCCGGTGTCCGCCATGGCCCGGAGCTGGTCGTCGTCGATGTTTCTCCAGAGCTGATGGACGCCCGCGACCCCGGTGTGGGAGACGATTACAGGGATCCGGCTCCTCCGGGCCGCCTCCAGGAACCCCTTCCGGTTCAGATGGGCCAGGTCCGGGATCATTTTCAGGTCGCCCATCCGGTCGAGCAGTTCATTGCCGAAGTGTGTAAGACCCTTTTCGTCCTCCACACCCCATCCGTATGCGGGTTTTCCGGCCTCGTTCGCCGAAAAGTGGGTGATCGTCATGTAGCGCACCCCCCACCGGTAATATCGTTCCAGGAGATGGAGCTTCCCCCCCAGGGCATGGGCACCCTCGATGCCGAGAAAAGCGGCAACCTGTTCCGATTCGCGTGCCCGGTGAAAATCTTCCGCTGTCCGGACCAACCGGATCCGCCGGGTCCGGTTCTGCAGCTCCAGCAGGGCGTTGACCGTTTTGGCCACCACGCAGGCACGCTGTCGGGCCGAGGTGAGAAAGGGGGCCAGGACGATGCCGAGCCCCACGCCGTTGATCGAACCGTCGATCATCCGGGGAATATCCGCGTGATTGACGAAGGCGCTGTATGGGATCCACGGGCGATGTCTTCGGGCAGGGTCGTATCCGAACAGGCGCTGGGTGAACAGGCAGTCCACGTGCAGGTCGATAACGAACGCTTCCCGGTGAAGCTGCAGGGCTTCCCGGCTGGGGGTGGGATGGTGGGATGGCGTCATGCGTGTCTCCGGATTTCATAGATGGTTCAGGCTTATCAGGATTTGCACACACGAAATTCGTTTTTTCCCCGGCATGTCTTATTGCCAGGGGGGTTCCGGAACAGGACGGCAGCCGGAAAGCTCCGCTTTGCCGTCAGGCGAATGTGCCCTGCATGAGCAGGGCACGGCCGAACATGAAGAGCCCGACCAGAAAGACGACCACGCTGCTGGCCACAGGAAGCCAGGCCAGCCACGCCCGTTCCCTGCCTGCCGGTCCAAGAAACGACCTTGTCCACACCAGCAGAAGCCCCACCGCCACGAGAACGGATGCGAGCCCCAGACTGAAGGCGATGATGATGCAGATGCCGAAGGCGATTTTCTGGAGAGCGATGGCGATCAGAAGGATGGCCAGGGCCGACGGGCATGGGACCATGCCTCCCGAGATTCCCAGCGAAAGCATCTCTTTCCACCGGACATCCCCCGCGGCCGCGACGTTCTTCCCGGGGGAGGGCGGAGGGTGGTGATGTTCATGATGGCCAGGATGGGTGTGCGTGTGACTGTGTGGATGTTGATGGGTGTGGGAACTGTTGGCTTCCCCGGAATGACTGCCGGGCCAGCGGGTCTTCAGCATCCAGAGCCCCAGGCCCATGAGGAGCAGGGCGGAGGCCATCTCGATGTACGGAAACATCTTTTCGGGCACGAAGTACCGGGAAGCCGCCAGGCTCGCCACCCCCAGAAGAAGCACGCTGGAAACGTGTGACGCGGTCACCACCAGTCCCAGGGTGACGGCGTCCGTGGGCCTGCCCCGGGTGCCGACGAGATAGGCCCCCACCAGCGCCTTTCCGTGACCCGGGCTCAGGGCGTGGATCGCACCCAAAAGAAACGCAAGCAGCAGGGCCACCATCAGGATCCCCGCATCCGGATCCTCCTGCATGAGCATGGCCTTGATCCGGCCCGCCGCGGACCCCCCCGGCGCACCGTCTTCAAGGGCCAGGGATCGCTCCGTCTGTTCCTTTTCGCTCGATGTCTTCCCGTAGACGCTCTTCAGGTCTATCCGGACCGGCATTCCCTCCCCGCCCATCAGGGACCTCCACAGGGGAGTGGGCCGTATCTGGATCTGAAGGCTTCGAAGTCCTTCCCAGAGCGACCAGGGAAGGCCGGTCTTTGCGTCCACGAGGAAGCGCTGTCCCGGTTCCTGCAGGTTGGTTTCCAGCAGGCGGTAGGCCGGTGAAATCAAGAGCGAGACGGAATAGACGTTCTGAAACCCGGCATAGTTCCGGTTGATCAAGACGATCTTTCCCGCTTCATCTTCCGGGAAGGTTCCCTGAAAGGTCAGGCGGTACTGGAAAAAATTGTAGTCCTTGAATCCGCTCTTCTCCAGGGCCCCCTCAATCCGTACCAGGGGGATCTCTTTGCGGTTCCAGAGGAGGATCAACCCGCGATGCAGCCTCTCCATCAGTCGGGAAGAGAACTCCGCATCCGCTCCGAGGGGTTCGGTCCGGTCCTTTCGGGGGTCGCTCCTGAACTCCCGGATCCAGATGGAACTGGGAATCTCGATGGTGTAGTCCAGATGGATCGTTCCCTGTTCCACCGAGATCTCGAGTTGCTGTCCGACGAGCCCTCCGCCCAGGTTGTGTGCCCGGCAGAGGGGCTGGAATACGAGCTGCGTCGGTACGAGTGCCCCGACCAGCAGGATCAGCGAGAGGCGGATGAGTCCCCTGGGCTTCACGGGTCCGTCCCCCCCGAGTCGGTCAGAACGTGGGAGGCGGTCCATGCGGGGGACCGACGCTCGGGTTCCCGGGCTCCGGGGAGAATTCTCCGGGTCATTCCCCGTCCCTGCTCCGTTCCCGTTCCGGTCCCGCAGAAGAAGGCGAAGTCCGCCAGGGTGTTGAACCCTTTCAGCACCGTCTCGGGATGTCGGCCCTGGAGCCGGAAGGAGGCGGAACCGGAAAAACAGGTGTCCGTCTTCATCCCGTCGTCGGCCGGCCGGGCCCGGAGGCGGAAGTCCACGAGGAGAACGGATTCCCTCAGAATGGACGGGAGGCCCCCGGCCAGGGGGATTCCGGAAAACCGGTCCCACAGGTCCAGGTACTGCTGGAAGATCACAACGGGATCGGGCAGCGGGTAGGGGACCCCCTCACGGAGAAGAAGGGTGGGGGAGCAGAATTTCAACGTGGCGTTCTTGAGCGAGTCTGATGCCGCGGAAAACAGTTCCGCGTAGGATACGGACCGGTTCCAGCCGTCCGCAGGGGTGGGGTGGACCCGCACCCCGGCGATCCGGGCCCGGCAGCCGTCCCCCTGCACGGGAACGGGCTCCCCTCCGGTCCCCTGGGCCCAGCGAAGGAGGAGCCCCAGGCGGGCGTCCTCCAGCCAGCTCATCCGCAGGCGGACTCTTCTCTCCATCGGGTCGGTTCGAGAACCGTGACCCGGGCGCTGTTGCGTGCCTCGGGAGGAAGTCCCCGCCGGCAGGACGGGGGAAAGGCTGTACGGCAACAGGCAGGCTGCCAGGGACTCCTCCGGAATGATGTCCAGTTGGGAAAGCGTTCGAAGCACCGCGCGTTGCAGGTCGTTGTCCCGGCATTCCCGTTGTGCTTCATCGAGGCGTTTCAAGATGAGCGTCATGGCCACAGGCATGCCGACCTCTTTTCAAGGAGGAGAAGGTTGAATCGGTTCGGGCGTTGATCCCAAAGTTTTCCATGATCGGGCATATTCCGCGGCTTTTCAAGTGGGGATTGTTTTTGATAAAAGGACCTGCCGGTTTCATTCAGGAAGGCTCCCTCCGGGAGGACCCTTCTGCATGCCCGGGGTATCAAAAGGTAAAGAGTCCTCACCCGCAGAAAGGGGAGTTGATGGATACAGGAGTCCGGGCCATTGGCCTTTTTTCCGGCGGACTGGACAGTATGCTGACGGTCCGACTGCTCCAGAACCAGGGAATCCACGTGACGGGGATGGTATTTGTTACGCCCTTTTTCGGTCCGGAAGCGGCGCTTCGAGCCCGGGAAATCCTGTCTTTTCCCCTGGTGATCGAAGAGATCACCGAGATCTACCTGGATCAGGTCCTTACAAGCCCCCGGCACGGCTACGGGAAGAACATGAACCCGTGCATCGACTGTCATGCGTTCATGTTTCAGCTGGCGGGGAAGCGGATGGAGGCGGAAGGAGCCCATTTTCTTTTCTCCGGGGAGGTCCTGGGCCAGCGACCCTTCAGCCAGAACCGGGATGCGTTGAAGGTGGTTGCTCAACTTTCCGGGTACCCGGATTTCATCCTGCGCCCCCTGAGTGCGAAACGGCTGGAAGAGACCCCGATGGAAAAGGAGGGGCTGGTGGACCGAAGCCGGTTGCTGGACCTCCAGGGGCGATCCAGGAAGCCCCAGATGGCCTGGGCGGAAAAGCTCGGCATCACAGCCTATCCCTCCCCGGCTGGAGGGTGCCTCCTGACCCATGTGGATTTTTCCCGGCGCCTGCGCGACCTCATGCATCATGGGCCGGGCCTTGGCGTTCGGGACCTGGAGATGCTGAAGCTGGGCCGCCATCTCCGGTACGACCCGGACTCCAAGATCGTGGTGGGAAGAAGAGAACAGGAAAACAACACGCTGGAGCAGCTCTGGAAGCCAGGAGATGTTCGCCTGCATGTGGAGGGGGTGCCCGGCCCCACGGTGCTGCTGCGTTCCTCCGGGGAACCGTCCGAGGAGGCCCGTCTCTTTGCCGCCCGCCTGGCCGTGCGCTACAGCGATGCGGACCCGGGTGCGGAGGCGGACGTGGTCTACACCGATGGCGACCGGCAGGGGTTGCTCCGCGTTGCCGCCTGCGATGAAGAGGAGATCCGCAAGCGGATGATCTGAGGAAACCGCCGTACCCGTGAGCAACCCCGTTCCCTCATCCGTACCCGTGTCCGAACCGGGCAAACCGGGGGTATTTTTTTTAGGGGCCCTGTTGACGGAGGAGCCTGCAGAAATCGGAGTCTTAACGGTACATTTTTACTAATTGTCTTGACTTGAAGAGACGGGCCTGTTATTATTTCCAAAACCGGAAGCAGAATAATAAAATAAACTATCGTGATGAACATAATAAAGTTTGTGGAGTCGTTCGCGGGGTGGCCGCGAGAACCGATTGAACCCTGAACCGGAACTTTTTCCCCTGTCTGCCATGCTTTACGGACCCTCACAGATCCTGCTTATCGACGGGAGCCCCCCCGCTCTGGAGGAGATCGTTGCGCCCCTGAACGGGCTCGGCTACCGGGTCACCCACCGGGGCGACGCCCGCAGCGGTCTCGAGGAGATCTACCGCATGGCGCCGGATATGATCCTGATCCGCCGGGACCTGCCGGATATAGACGGGCTGCATTTCTGCGCCGAACTGAAGAACGACATCATCCTGCGGCACATTCCTGTCATCTTCCTGGACGCCGACGGGCTGCTGGAAGACGAGATCGTCGCCGGGGAATCCGGGGCCGAGGACTACCTGAACGGTCCATTGAACATAGGCGAACTGGACGGCCGGATCCGCCAGGTTTTCCAGATGGGCACGCTGGGGATCAATTACCACCCCGTTTCCGGTCTGCCGGGTTACAACTCGGCCTATCGAAGGATCCGTGAGATCCTGGAGAGAAAGGGCCCGTTCGCAGTCTGTTTTATGGACATCCGGGGGTTCCGCCGTTTCAACCAGCGGTTCGGTTACAATCAGGGAGACCATCTCCTGGCGGCCACGGCTCGCCTGGTGTCCCGCGTCCTCCAGTCCAGACAGCGCCATCTCGATTTCTTTGGACATCTGTCTTCGGACGACTTCGTCCTGGTCACGGATGAGGACGGTGTGGAAGACCTATGCTCCGAGCTCGTGGAGCAGTTCGAGTGGAAGATGCCGGAGCTGTTCGATTCTCTCCGCCCGGAACCGGACCCGCAGAGCCTGTTCCCGAACAGCACCGTCAAGGAGGAGAGCCTGCGGGACCGCGTGTTCCTATCCATCGCCATTCTCACCCACGAGGAAAGCAATTCCCGGCACGTGGCCCAGATGATCGAGCAGGGGATGGAACTGCTCACACATGCCAAGCAGGAGCAAAAGAGCCGCTGGGTGCGGCAGAAAAAGAAGACCCGGACCCCTGTTTTTCCGTTCTCATCGGGATCGGTGGTCCTGGAGGAATCCACGGGACTCCTGTCGGGCCGCTTTCAGAGAAGACCCAACGGGAAGCTGGCCAAGCACGTGGGGGTGTTTCATGAGATCATCTCGAATCAGGACATCGAGATGTTCTTCCAGCCGATCGTCTACATGGAGTCCGGGGAGCTCTTTGGATACGAAGCCCTCCTGCGGGGACCCAAGGGCACGCATTTCGAAAGTCCTGTGATCCTGTTCGGTATGGCGCGCAGGCTGGAAATGGAACCGGAACTGGACCTGCTTTGCATGAAGAAGCTCCAGGCGGCCGCCGCCTCCCGGGGCATCCACGGGGACGAGAAGATCTTTTTCAACCTTTGCCCCGAGAGCTTTTTCAGCCCGCGGTTTCATGAAGCCTGGGATGCGTTGGCCGAGGACCTTCGGCCGGAAAGGATGGTGCTGGAAGTCACCCGGAAGAGGCGCATCCGGGAGTTCCCCTGCTTTCGGGAGTCCATCGAGAGATACCGGAAAAAGGGGTTCCAGGTGGCCATCGACGATGCCAAGGCCGGTACCTTGAGTCTCAGGACGATCCTGGAACTGGTGCCCGATTACGTCAAGATCGACATCTCCATTATCCGCAACATCCACCGGGATCCGTCCCGCCAGAGGCTTTTCCGCCAGTTTCACTCGTTCTGCAAGCGACGGAACGTGAAGCTCATCTCCGAGGGAGTGGAGCAGAGGCAGGAGAGGGATTTTCTGCTGGAGAACGGAGCCGAGCTGGCTCAGGGATTCTACTACGCCCTGCCGCAGCCCCATGCCGTGGACCTGAACCTCCTTCATCCGTAAGCGCCGGCTATCGCTCGGCAGACTCCACGACCCGGGGGACCATGTCCGGGTCGCTTTCATCCATGGACATCACATAGCCAAGCATGGCCAGCAGCATCATGGCCAGGCCGACCCAGACGATCCAGCGGTTTTTTCCCCTCTTCATGGAATCCTCCCGGTTTTCCCGGTTTTCATCGGTTCCGGTTCCCTCCCCCCGGAGGAAAACCGGGGCGTACAGGGAAACGGATCACTCATCGGAAGCACGCACGCCTTCGTCCGAGGGGGTCGTGTCCTCGTCCGAGGGCAGGGACTCTTCGTCCGACGCATCCACCCCTTCGTCCGAGGCCCCGGCAAATTCGTCACTGGGAACCGAATTCTCACCCAGGGGCCCCACGCCCAGGTCCGAGGGGGCTGCCCCTTCGTCCGAAGGGACGGCGTACTGACCCACAGGAGCGGTCCCCTCGTCCGAGGGTGTGGCATCCTGGCCGGAGGGGATCGAGGACTCGCCCAGGGGGCCCACGCCCTCGTCCGACGACATTCCCATCTCATCGGTGAGCCGGGAAGCCTTCCCGGGTCCCCCGGCCCCGAACAGAACCGCCAGGATCACGATTCCCGGGAATAAAAGGCGCCGGCACGGTTTACGGAACAGGGGATCGGGCATTTTATTCTCCTTCTTCCCCCGGATCATTCTTCCCGGGGCGGGAATTTGAACCCGTGTTTCCCGTTCTTTTTCATGTAGAGGGTGGCCCGAAACGGGCGTTGACTCTTGCGGGAGATGAATCCGTCCAGGATATCCGTGGCACCGTCCTGGATGTAGTCCGCAACCTCTTCCCGAGCCATTTCCCGGCCGAGAACGTCCCGGGAAAGGCTGAAGGAACAACCGGAGTCACCGTTCCGGCAGACATAGGCTTTCTCCGCCTCCAGGACGGTTCCTTTTTTGCAGACCGGGCACGTTCCCACAGAGGCGGGGTTGAGGATCTCCCCCGGGTCCTGCGCCTGTTCACGCTTCGCGTTTCCCCCCCGGGGCGGAAACTCCCACTGGATCTTCCCCTTCTCGCCACGGACCAGGGAGGCACGGAAAGGTCGGCCCCGTTTGGAGATGAATCCTTCCAGGATCTCCGTCCGACCCTGGTTGAGGTAGGCGCGGGTTTCCTCCCCGGACATGGCGCGCTGGCAGAGCCGGGCGGGAAACTTGAAGGAGCAGTCGGTCTCTTTGCTCTTGGAGCAGATGTATCCCTCCGGGGCGGTGAGGATTTGCCCTTCCTCGCACTGGGGGCAGGGACCCAGCGGGGTGTCGTCTTCGGTCAGCAGGGGGGCCAATTCCTGTTCCTGTGAGGGCAGGATCTGCACCTGGCCCTGATCATCCAGTGACAGGCGGGCTGAGTAGCCTTTTCCGTCCCGGGTGAAGAACCCGGCCACAGGTGGGGTATTCCCTTCACGGAGAAGGGTTTCCACGGTATGACGGTCCAGATACCGTCCCTGTTTCTCCTTCCAGATTCGAACTTCGCAGGTCTTCTCCGACACCCCCTCGCAAGGGTAGAAAAACCCTTCCTCCCGCACCTGCCGTTCCTTGCACACGGGGCAGGGGCCCAGAGGCGGGTCGTTCGCGTAGAGGGTTTCGAAGTTAAATTCCTTGGCCTTTCCCACGATCTCACGAGTGTATCCCCGTATTTCGTTGTTGAACTCCTCGCGGGTTCTCTCTCCTCGTTCCACCTCGCGCAGGTGCTGCTCCAACTCTCCGGTAAGTTCCGCGGAGCTGAGTCGTTCCACCTGGATCCGTTTCAGAATGTCGATCAGCCGGATCGCCTTCGGGGTGGCGGCCAGCGACTTGTTCACGCGCCGTACGTAATCCTTGCTGATCAGGTTTTCGATGATCTCGGCCCGGGTGGCCGGCGTGCCCAGTCCTTTGTCCCGCATCAGTTCGGCCAGTTCATCATCCTCGATCTGTTTTCCGGCGTTCTCCATGAGCCGGAGCAGGCCGGCCTCGGAGATCCGGGATTTGGGTTTGGCCTCTTCCTGCACGATCTCGGCTTCTTCCGTGCTGACCGCGGTCCCGCCGTCTTCCAGGGGGGGGAGGAGGTCGTTTCCCTCTTTCTTCTGTTCGTATGCGACCCGCCAGCCGGGGTCTTTCAACATGCGTTTGCGGGTCCGGAAGGAATCCTGGTCCACCCGGGTGATCCGCTCCAGGTTTTCCCAGACGGCTTCCGGGAAGAACGCGGACAGAAAGCGCCGCACGATCAGGTCGTACACCCGCTGGTCTTCCTGGGGAAGCTTCCTGGGGGTGAGTTCGGTGGGCATGATGGCAAAGTGGTCCGTGACTCCGGAATCCTTGAACACCCGCTTGCGGTTCAGGAGCCCCTGATCCAGGAGCCGCCGGGCATATTCGGCGTATTCATCCGTCCCGGCAAGGCTTTTGAGGGTCTGCCCGACCTTGGACTCGTAGTCCCCCGGCAGGCAGCGTGAATCCGTACGGGGATAGGTGATCAGCTTGTGCCGCTCATAGAGCCGCTGAGCGGAGTCGAGCGTTCGTCTCGCCGAGTACCCGAACCGCCGGTGTGCTTCCCGCTGCAGGGTCGTCAGATCGAACGGGGAGGGGGCTTTTTCCCGGGAAGTCTTTCGCTGCTCCCGCGCCGTTCCCTCCCGATCCCGGATACGCTCCAGGATCTCCTGTGCCTGATTCTCCTCGATGATCCAGTCGTCGCGGATTTCCTCCGCACCTTCTTCCTGTTTTTTTTCCGGGTTGAACCACCAGGCTTCGTAGGTATGGTCCGGTGCCCGAAACACGGCCTTGACCCGCCAGTAGGGCTTGCTCTGATGGGACAGGATTTCCAGTTCCCGATCCACCAGAAGAGCGAGCGTGGGCGTTTGAACCCGCCCCACCGACCAGGCCGCCCGCTCCTTGCGTGTCTGCAGGCGCTTGGTCAGGGCGCGCGTGGCGTTGATGCCGATCAGCCAGTCACTTTCCGCCCGGCATTCCGCCGCGCTTCCCAGGCCTTCGAACGACGATCCGGGTTGAAGGGATGAAAAACCTTCGCGGATGGCCTCGGCGGTCATGGACTGAAGCCAGAGACGCTTCACCGGTTTTTCCTTGCCCGCGTACCGGCAGATTTCACGGAAGATCAGTTCCCCTTCCCGGCCGGCGTCACAGCCGTTGATCACCGAACCCACGTCTTTTCTGAGCATCAGTTTCTTGAGCTGGTTCAGGCGGGTCTTCTGACCGGTCTTGGGTTTCTGGACGAACGGTTCCGGCAGGATCGGCAGGTCCGTCAAGCGCCAGCGCTTGTACACCGGGTCGATCTCGTCCGGGGCCAGAAACTCGAGAAGATGTCCCACGGCCCAGCTGATGATGTACTGATCTCCTTCAAAAAAGCCTTCCTCGGTTTTAAAGGCCTTTTTGCCGCCCAGTGCCGCAACGATGTCCCGCGCCACGCTTGGTTTTTCCGTGACCACGAAATCTTTTTCCGTGGTCTCTGCTTTTGTCGATGTTTTTTCGGTTTTTTTCTTGGTCATAATCCCATCAGGTCGCCTGGATAAGGTTAAAGTTATCGAGATCCGGTAGGAGAATACTCGGCAATAAATGAACGGGCCTTTAGTGTTCTCTCTGTTCTCGCGGGGTCTACCGTGCGGTGAGGGGGAAGGCGTTCAGTCCTCTGCGTTCATTTTTTTTTCCCATACGTCCCGGTATTTTCTCAGCAGGTAGTCCATGGACTTGGTTCCCATTGTACAGCTTTTCACTGCAGCAAGCACCCGGAGACGCACCTCCATGTGAGCCCGCTTGTCGATGGCCACCGTCCAGTCCGGGGGCCCCGACAGGAGCAGGAACTCCACCTCCTCGATCTTTTCCAACTCCTCCAACAGTTCCTTTTCAATTCGATCCGCATGTTTCAACAGGTTGTCTGATTTCACCAGCCTGAGGTGGCCCTTTTTTTTGTCTTTTTCCATGGGGGCTACTTTCTTGCGGGATCCTGTCCGCGTGTAAAAAAAATAAAACGAAAAGAGACTTCAGGCCTTGACAAAGAAAACAAATTGTGTGATATATTCTACAAAAATATAAGCGTTATTCTTTATGGAACGGATGACCTTTCCACGGAAACACAAACGATGCAAGGAGATATGTCATGGGGCTGATCAAAACAATGGGCAAATTCTGCTTTATTCAATGCGACATGAGCGGTTGCAACAAGAAGATGGAAAACTATGATGAAAAAATGCTCAAGGACCTGGCCATAGCGTGCGGGGGGATGAACAAGGGGGACCAGTGGAGCTGTCCTTCCTGCAAAGAATAAACCCAA